>CAIJPE010000189.1 GCA_903822435.1 uncultured beta proteobacterium
CGCTCGAAGGAACCCGGGCGTGCCCGGCGTCAACTATCCTGAGCTGTCAGCGTCAACTATCTTGAGCGGTGCGGCTGGACGTTGATCATGTTGTTGGGGTTGCGCTGCGTTGCCGGCGAGCCGGCAACGCAGCGCGGCGTCGGTAGCTGTCCACGTTCATCTCCAAGATGGTCGAGTGATGCACCAGTCGGTCGACGGCGGCCACCGTCATCGCCTTGTCCGGGAACACTTCGTCCCAGGCCGAGAACGGTGCGTTGGCGGTGATGGCGATGCTCTTGCGCTCGTAGCGCTCGGCGATCAGCTCGAACAGCACCGAGGTCTCAGCTTGGTCGCGTCGGGCGTAGCTGAAGTCGTCCAGGATGATCAGGTCAAAGCGGTCAAGCTTGACCAACTCGGCCGGCAGCCGCAGGTCGCGCCGAGCGGCTTGCAGGCGCTGCACCAGCTCGCTGGTCCGCATGAACAGCACCTTCAGCCCACGGTCGATCAGCGCATGACCGATGGCCGCCAACAAGTGCGTCTTGCCAGTGCCCGGTGGTCCGAAGGCCAGCAGGTTGTGCCCCTGGCTGATCCAGCTGTCGGCCTCGGCCAGGGCCATCACATGCGCCTTGGATACGGCCGGCACCGCAGCGAAGTCGAACTCGGCCAAGCTCTTGCCTGGCGGCAACTGGCTGTCGGCCCTTGCGCGTGCCAGCCGCCGTGTCTCACGCTCGGCCATCTCGTGACCCAGCAGCGTGTGCAGCAGGCGCTCGGCCGGCCAGCCTTCACGGTTGGACTGTGCAGCCAGGTCAGCCCACAGCCGCTTGATCGTGGGCAGACGCAGCTCGGTGAGCATCAACGGCACTGCGGCGCCCGATCCGCTGGCATCGGCCGTGCCGACGTTGATCGTGTTCATGCTGCCTTCAGCAGTTCGTCGTACACCGAGGTGGACGGCAGCACCACGGTGACCTCCGGCATCACCGAGGGCCGCGGCGCGAACTGGTCCCTGAGCAGTTCAATGTCCGGCAGCTCCCCTCTGGTCAGCAACGCGGTCAGCACGCCGGCGAGTTCGGCCACCACGTTGGCGCGGTCGGCCAGATCCAGAAGGTCCACCATCAGCCGGCACGCCGCCCGCTCGGGCAACTGCCGGCTGATGTGCTCCCAGGCCTGCGCGTACTCGCTGCGCGGGAACATCGCGTCGCGCAGCACCCAGCGGGCGAAGGCACCGGGCTTGCGCTTCAGGCTGGGCAGCATGTGGCGCCAGTCGATGCGCCGCGGATGGCGGTCGGCCGTGCTGGCGTGCAGACGCTCGCACTCGAAGACCTTCACGCCGCCCAGCCAGGCATCCAGGTGGGTGCTGTGCAGGCGCACCTTCAGGCGCTGGCCGGCCAGGCGCGAGGGCACGCTGTACAGCACGCTCTTGGCGCTGAACACGCCGAACTTGCTGACCCGGGCGTCGACCTCCTCGAAGTCGGCGGTGCGCCGCGCCGGCAGGGGCTTCAGCGTGGCACGTTCGGCCTCCCAGGCCCGGGTGCAGCGGGCGTTGAGCCGGCGAACGGTCTCCGCCACGAATTGCTCGTAGGCCGGCAGGTCGTCGAACTCACGGCTGCCGCGCAGCAGCAGGCCCTGGTCCAGGCCGCGCTTCAAGCTGGCCTGACGCGCCTCGATGGCACCGTTCTCGTGACTGACGCCGGTGTTGTTGCGCGTGGGGTGTATGCCGTAGTGCTGGCACAGGGCCTGGTAGCGGGTGGTCAGTTCCTCGCGCTCGGCCAGGTTGTTGAAGGCCGCCGACAGGCTGTCGGTGCGGTGCTCCTGGGGCACGCCGCCGGCCATCCACAGCGCATCCTGCATCCCTGCGGCCAGGCTCTGGAAGCTCTCGCCACCCAGCACGACCCGCGCATGGCGCCAGCCACTGTGGGCCAGCGCGAACTGGTACAGCCGGTGCGGGAAGGCCAGCCCACCCAGGCTGATGTCCAACTCGTCGGCCACGGTGAAGTCCGACAACCCCAGCCGGCCGGGTGGATGCTCCTGCGCGAAGTAGATCTCGCGCTCGCCGCCGTGCTCGGCCCGCCACTGACTGACACGACGCTGCAAGGTGCGCAGCACCGCGTCGGCGAAGCGCTCAGGGTGGCGTCGCTGCAGTTCCTCAAGCACCGTCACCGCCATCAGCGACGGTGCGCCCTCGAGCATGGGCACCACCTCGGCATCCCACACCTCGGCCAGCGGGTCGACGCGGGTGCGCCAGTGCCGTGGCGGGCGCTGCGATGGCAGCACCACCGCCGTGTCCAGCCGCCGTGCGCTGGCCACGCTAATGCCGGTCTTGGCCGCCGCGGCCTCCTGGCCGTGCTTGCCCCTCAAATCCTTGTACTTGCTCACCTGTAGGTCCGTTATGCGTTTGCCGGGCACCGTGGCCGCCTTCCTCTTGGAGGCAACCACTGTAGGAACCCAGCCGCAAAACGCACCCCGGCGGCGTGCGTCAACCGCTCACGATAGTTGTCGCTGAGCGCTCAAGGTAATTGTCGGCCGCCAATGTCCTGGGCATCGGCGCGATTGCGCTTGGACTTGCGCTGCTCGTGGCCCGGCATTCGCTGGGTGAAGTGCTCGGGTTTGCCGACTCTGCTTCGCCGGTCTTGCCGCCGCCTGCCGGCGAGGCCGTTGGGCAGACTTTGGAGGTGGCCGGGCAAGGGAACGACAAGGTCGCGCGCCGTCTGGAAGAACTGGAGCAGACCATGACCCAGGCCCGTGCCTATCGTCGCGAAGGCCTCAGCTTGGCCGATCTTGCGCAGACAATGCGCATGCCCGAGCCCGGGTTGCGCGAACTCATCAACCAACGCCTGGGCTTCCGAAACTTCAACGACTTCCTGCACCACCATCGATTGCGCGAGGCCACTGAACGCCTGGCGCACGAGGACTTGCCCATCCTGACCATTGCGCTGGAATGCGGCTACGGCTCGATAGGCCCCTTCAACCGGGCGTTCAAACAGCGCATGGGCGTGACGCCGACAGAGTTCCGCGCGCGCGCGCGCC
>CAIJPE010000190.1 GCA_903822435.1 uncultured beta proteobacterium
ACCAGTAACCCCAGCCCTGGACGGACCCGTCCAAAAGGCGGTCCCTGCCCCACGTCACTTATCGTTGATTGCGGAACCATGAATCTTTCGAAACGCGACTTCCTGCAAGTGATGGCCTCGGCGTCGGCAGCGGGCATGGCACTGGGGCGCTATGCCGATGCCGATGCGGCCGAGGCCGAGCAAGGCCTCTACGACGTGGCGCCATTCGGCAATGTGTCGCTGCTGCACATGACGGACTGCCATGCGCAGCTGAAACCCATCTATTTCCGCGAGCCCAGCGTCAACCTGGGGCTGGGCAGCATGCAGGGCCGGTTACCCCACCTCGTGGGTGAACACCTGTTGAAGGCCGCCGGCGTGCGCCCGGGCAGCCCGATGGCGCATGCCTACACCTACCTGGACTTCGACAAGGCTGCGCGCCGCTACGGCAAAGTCGGTGGCTTCGCGCACCTGGCGACGCTGGTCAAGCGCTTGAAGGCCAGCCGCCCCGGTGCCTTGCTGCTGGACGGCGGCGACACCTGGCAAGGCTCGGCCACGTCCTTGTGGACCGATGCGCAGGACATGGTTGACGCCTGCAAGCTGCTGGGCGTGGACGTGATGACCGGCCACTGGGAGTTCACCTACGGCATGGAGCGGGTGAAGGAAATCGTCGAGAAGGACTTCAAAGGCAAGATCGACTTCGTTGCCCAGAACGTGAAGACCAACGACTTCGGCGACCCGGTCTTCAGCCCCTACATGCTGCGCGACATCAACGGTGTGAAGGTCGCCATCATTGGCCAGGCCTTCCCGTACACGCCCATCGCCAACCCACGCTACATGGTCGCCGACTGGGCCTTCGGCATCCAGGACGAGAACATGCAGAAGATGGTCGACGAAGGGCGCGGCAAGGGCGCGCAACTCGTCGTCGTGCTCTCCCACAACGGCATGGACGTCGACCTGAAGCTGGCCAGCCGTGTGCGCGGCATCGACGCCATCTTCGGTGGCCACACCCACGACGGCGTGCCGGTGGCCGTGCCCGTGAAGAACGCCGGCGGCACCACGCTGGTCACCAACGCCGGCAGCAACAGCAAGTTCCTGGGTGTAATGGACTTCGACGTGAAGGGCGGCAAGCTGGTGGACTTCCGCTACCGCCTCTTGCCCATCTTCGCCAACCAGTTGCGTGCCGACCCCGAGATGGATGCGCTGATCACCAAGGTGCGCAAGCCCTACGAGGCCAAGCTGGCCGAGAAGCTGGCCGTCACCGATGGACTGCTCTACCGCCGCGGCAATTTCAACGGCAGCTGGGACCAGCTGATCTGCGACGCGATGATGGACGTGCAGGGCGCCGAGATCGCGTTCTCACCGGGCTTCCGCTGGGGCACCAGCCTGTTGCCCGGCGACACCATCACCCGCGAGCTGATGATGGACCAGTTGGCTATCACCTACCCCTATGCCACGCTCACCGAGATGAGCGGTGAAACGATCAAGACCATCCTGGAAGACGTGGCCGACAACCTGTTCAATCCCGACCCCTACTACCAGCAAGGCGGCGACATGGTGCGCGTCGGCGGTCTGGCCTACACGATGAGCCCGGGCGAGAAGATGGGCAGCCGCATCACCGACATGCGCCTGAACGGCAAGCCGCTCGATGCTTCGAAGAAATACAAGGTGGCCGGCTGGGCGCCGGTGGCCGAGGAAGCCAAGAGCCTGCCCGGCGTGAAGCCGGTCTGGGAGCACGTGGAGACCTGGCTGAAGGCACAAGGCGGTCGGGTCAAGGCCCGCAACATCAACACGCCAACCTTGGTGGCCACGCAAGGCAACCCCGGCATGGCCAAGGCCTGAAGGAAAACCCATGCGCGCATTCATTGCGGTGGTATTTGCCACCGGTCTGTCGGCGGCCAGCCTGGGGGCCCTGGCGGCACCGGAAGCCACCTATGCCGTCAAGCTGCTGACCCCTGAGGCTGCGCTGACAGCAGCACAAGCCGCGATGGCCCACTGCCGCAAGGCGGGTCATCAGGTGACGGTGGCCATCGTGGACCGATCCGGGCTGGTCCAGGTGCTGCTGCGGGACCGCTTTGCCGGCGCCCACACCATCGACATCGCGCCGCAGAAGGCCTGGACGGCGGCGAGTTTCCGCATGTCCTCGGCCGCCCTCGCGGCTGAAACACAGGCCGGCAAGCCGATGAGCGGCATCCGCGCAACACCGCGCGTCATGGCAATCGGCGGTGGCCAGGTCATCGAGGCGGGCGGCGCGGTGCTCGGCGCCATCGGCGTCTCGGGTGCGCCTGGGGGCGAGGCCGACGACGACTGCGCGCTGGCCGGCATCAAGGCCATAGCCGACGCCATCGAGTTCTGAACGCCCTCGCCCATTCAACCT
>CAIJPE010000191.1 GCA_903822435.1 uncultured beta proteobacterium
CACTGACATGGCGTTGCTGCAGATCTCCGAACCGGGCCAGGCGCCCGATCCTCACCAGCGGCGCATTGCCGTGGGCATCGACCTGGGCACCACGCATTCCCTGGTGGCAGCCGTACGGCATGGCGTTCCCGAGTGCCTGCCCGACGACCAGGGACGCGTGCTGCTGCCCTCGGCCGTGCGCTACCTGGAAGGCGGAGGCCGCCAGATCGGCCACACCGCGCGCGCCGCGCAAGCTGAAGATGCCGAGAACACGCTGGTCTCGGTCAAGCGCTTCATGGGCCGCACGCTGGCCGACCTGCCCGGGCACGAACGCCTGCCTTACCGTTTCATCGACCGGCCGGGCATGTTGGCGCTGGCCACCCGCGATGGCATCAAGACGCCCGTGGAGGTCTCGGCAGAGATCCTGGCCAGCCTGCGCCAGCGGGCGGAAGACTCCTTCGACGCCGACCTGTACGGCGCTGTCATCACCGTACCGGCGTACTTCGACGACGCCCAGCGGCAGGCCACCAAGGACGCAGCCGAACTGGCCGGCCTGAACGTCCTGCGCCTGATCAGCGAGCCCACCGCCGCAGCCGTGGCCTACGGCCTGGACAACGCCAGCGAGGGCCTGTATGCCGTGTACGACCTGGGCGGCGGCACCTTCGACATCTCGCTGCTGCGGCTGACCCGTGGCGTCTTCGAGGTGATGGCGACCGGAGGCGATTCGGCCCTGGGTGGCGACGACATCGACCACGCCGTGGCCGACTGGGCGCTGGCGCAGGCCGGGGTGCAAGCCCGCGGTGCCGGCGGCAAGCGCGCCGCACTGGTGGCAGCCCGCATCGCCAAGGAGGCGCTGACCGACGCCACGACCGTGGTGTTGCGGGCCGATGTCGACGGCGTGTCGTTGGCGGTGGAGCTTTCGCGCTCCCAGCTCGAGGCCCTGGCCCGGCCCTTGATCGACCGCACGCTGGTGGCCGTCCGCAAGGTCCTGCGCGACGCCCGCGTGGGCCGCGATGCCGTGCAGGGCGTGGTCATGGTGGGCGGCAGCACGCGCATGCCCGCTGTCCGCGCCGCCGTGGGCGAGCTCTTCGGCCGCGACGTGCTGACCAACGTCAACCCGGACGAGGTCGTCGCCCTGGGTGCGGCCATCCAGGCCCAGGCCCTGTCGGGCCAGGCGGGTGCAGGTGCCGGCGGCGACTTGCTGCTGCTGGACGTGATCGCGCTGTCGCTCGGGCTGGAGACGATGGGCGGTCTGGTGGAGCGCGTGATCGAGCGCAACAGCACCATCCCCGTGGCCAAGGCGCAGGAATTCACCACCTTCAAGGACGGCCAGACGGCCATGTCCATCCACGTGGTGCAGGGCGAGCGCGAACTGGTGGCCGATTGCCGCTCGCTGGCGCGCTTCGAGCTTCGTGGCATCCCGCCCATGGTGGCCGGTGCCGCGCGGATCCGCGTGACCTTCCAGGTAGATGCCGACGGCCTGCTGAGCGTGGCCGCCCGAGAGATGTCCACTGGCGTCGAAGCTGCGGTGACCGTCAAGCCCAGCTACGGGCTGGCCGACGAGCAGATCGCGCAGATGCTCAAGGACGGCTTTGCCCAGGCCGAGAACGACATGGCGGCCCGGTCGCTGCGCGAGGCCCGAGTGGAGGCCGAGCGCATGGTCCTGGCCACGCGCTCGGCGCTCTCGGCCGATGGCGCCTTGCTGTCTGCCGAAGAGCGCGCCGAGATCGACACCCTGATCCAGGGCGCGCTCCATGCCGCCCAGGGCACCGAGGCCCACGCCATCGACGAGGCCGTGAAGGCCCTGGCCGAAGGCACCGAGGCCTTCGCGGCAGCCCGCATGAACCAGGGCATCCGGCAAGCCCTGGCCGGCCGGCGGCTCGAAGACATCTGACGCTGTTGCACCTTTTCCTGATCCTTCCCATGCCTGCCATCCGCATCCTGCCCAACGCCGACTATTGCCCCCAGGGCCAGACCATCGAGGCACCGGCCGGCACCTCCGTGTGCGAAGCCCTGCTGGACAACGGCATCGCCATCGAGCACGCCTGCGAGATGAGCTGCGCCTGCACCACCTGCCACGTGATCGTCCAGGCTGGTGGCGACTCGCTGGGCGAGATCGACGAGGCCGAAGAAGACCTGCTCGACCGCGCCTGGGGCCTCACTCCCACATCGCGCCTGTCGTGCCAGGCCATCCTGTCGAACCAGGACATCACGATCGAGATCCCCAAGTACACGATCAACCACGCCCGCGAGAACCATTGAGCGCGTGACGGGCCCCTGCGCGGGGCGGGCGGGGCGCGTGGGGGTTCAAGTCGGAGGGGTGCGGCGCCGATAGACGTCGTACCGTGCTCGTACGCCTGCGCCGTCTTCTCATGCTGCCGCTCATGCTGTGGCTGGCAGCGGCAGCCTGGGCGAACACGGTGCCGGCCGCGGTGACGGTCCTGAGCGATGCCGCCCCTCGCACCGAGATCTGGGACGGTGCCACCCTGCTGGCCGACCCCTCGGGCGCCCTGACACTGGCCGATGTGCAAGACCGCACCGCGGACTTCCGCCCCCTGTCCGGCCCGCGTGCCAACCTGGGCAAGCGCAGTGGCGCAGTCTGGCTGCGGGTTGCCGTGCAGGTGGCGCCGGACAGCCGGGGTCGCTGGGTGCTGCAGATCGACTACCCGTCGCTGGACCGCATCGAGGTCTATGTGCTGGAGGGTCGCCGCCTGGAGCAACAGGCGCTGATGGGCGACCACCTGCCCTTTGCCGCGCGGCCGATGCCCAGCCGCTCCCACGCCGTGGCTTTCCAGTGGCCGGCCGGCGCCCAGCGCACGCTGTGGCTGCGTCTCGAGACCACCGGCACCATGATGGCGCCGATCAGCCTGCAGACGCCCGAGCGTTACCAGGCTGGCGAAGACTGCGAACAGGCCCTGCAAGGCTTGCTGGCCGGCATGGGCCTGTGCCTGCTGATCTACACGCTGTCGCAGTGGATCAGCTTGCGTGACGGCACCTTCGGGCTGTATGCGCTGACGCTGTCGGGCACCACTGCGTTCTTTGCCTCGTTTTCGGGCGTGGGGCCGCAGCACGTCTGGGGCGACAGTGCATGGCTCACGCAGAACGGCACGCCATTCTTCATCCTGCTGGGCGTGCTGGGCGCCTTCTTCTTCGTCATGCGCGCGCTGGAGGTCGAGCGCCACAGCCCCCTGGCGGCGCGTCTGATCCGGGTCTGCGGAATGATCACGGGCGCCACCGCGCTGCTCTTTCTGGCTGACGCGATCGGTTACGGCACGGCGCAGGCCATCGGCATGGCCATGGGCCCCACACCGCTCCTGCTGGTGCTCCCCACGGCGTTCAGGCGGCTGCGGGCGGGCGACCGCGTCGCGGCCTACCTCATGGCCGGCTGGGGCTGCTACTCGGCAGGCGTGCTGGCGCTGGTGGGTACGCTCTTCGGAGCGTTTCCGGCCACCTTCTGGACCTTGCACGCGTTCCAGTTCGCCTCCATGGTCGAAATGGCGTCATGGATGCTGGTTCTGGGTGAACGCGTGCACCAGATCAGGGTGTCGGCCGTGCGGGTCGAGGGCGAGCGCGACGCCATGCGCTCGCTGGCCATCACCGACACGCTCACCGGGCTGCTGAACCGCCGCGGCCTGCAGGAGGCGCTGCCGCTGCTGCTCGAGCCCAGGTCCAGGCGGGGCATCGTGGCCGTCTACCTCATCGACCTGGACGGGTTCAAGCCGGTGAACGACCGCCATGGCCACGCGGTGGGTGACCTGCTGCTGCAGGAGGTTGCCCGGCGCCTGCGGCAGCAGGTGCAGCAAGCCTCGCTCTGGAGCCGCCTGGGCGGCGACGAATTCGTGGTCGTGGTGGACAACCTGCCCGGCGAGGCCGAAGCCCGTCACATCGGCCAAGGCCTGGTGGACGCATTCGACCGGCCCATCGAGGTGGCCGGTGCCGTCTGCCGCATCGGGCTGACGATCGGCTACGCCCTGGCGCCCCACGACGGCGACAACGCCACGAGCCTGCTCAAGCGCGCCGACGCCGCCATGTACGCCGGCAAGCAGGCGGGCAAGCACTCGGTGCAACGCGGCGGAGCCAGCGCGGGGCTGGCTTGACCGGCCGCGGCGCGGTCGCACCACCGTAGCAGGCGCCTTGCACCAAAAAAAAGACCTCCCCGCGGTGAGGCGGGGAGGTTGGACTAGGGCATTGCCCTGCTGAGGAGATAGACAGACACCCATGTGCAGTGTCAAGAAAGATTAAGCAATCGGTGTGCCATCGTGCGGCGTGCCGCCACCGGGGTTGCTCAGGCAGCCGCCTTTTCGACGTGCCCCTGGCGCGTGTAGAGGAAGTCCAGCACCTCCTTGCGGCAGTGCACGTAGGCACGGTCCTCGGCCAGTGCCACGCGTTCGCGCGGGCGAGCCAGCGGCACGTCCATGATCTGACCGATGGTGGCGGCCGGGCCGTTGGTCATCATCACCACGCGGTCCGAGAGCAGCACGGCTTCGTCCACATCGTGGGTGACCATGACCACGGTGCTGCGGGTGCGCGCCACGATCTTCAGCAGTTCGTCCTGCAGCCGGGCGCGGGTGAGGGCGTCCAGCGCGCCGAAGGGTTCGTCCATGAGCAGCACCTTGGGCTCCATGGCCAGTGCCCGGGCGATGCCCACGCGCTGCTTCATGCCGCCCGAGATCTCATGCGGCCGCTTGGTCAGCGCGTGCGCCATGCCCACCAGTTCCAGCGCGGCTTCGGTGCGGGACTTCAGCTGGGCCTTGGTCTCGGTGGCCGAGAACACGCGCTCCACCGCCAGGTGGACGTTCTCGGCGCAGGTCAGCCAGGGCAGCAACGAGTGGTTCTGGAAGACCACCGCGCGCTCCGGGCCGGGCGCCGCGATCTCGCGCCGGTCGCACAGCAGCACGCCGCCGCTGGGCTTGAGCAAACCGGCGATCAGGTTGAGCAGCGTGCTCTTGCCGCAGCCCGAGTGGCCGATCAGCGAGACGAACTCGCCCTGGGTGATGGACAGGTTGATGTCGCGCAGCGCATGGAAGCGGCCCTTCTTCGTCTCGAACACCATCTCGGCGCTCTCCACGCGAATGAAGTCCTCGGCCCCTGCGCTGCGGTTCGCCGCGCCTTGTTCAATCGTCATAGGAGAACCTCTTGGCGATGGTGACCAGCAGCAGTTCGAGCAGCAGCCCGACGATGCCGATGACGAAGATGGCGATGATGATGTGCTTGACGTTGAGGTTGTTCCACTCGTCCCAGACCCAGAAGCCGATGCCCACCCCGCCGGTGAGCATCTCGGCGGCCACGATCACCAGCCAGGCCGTGCCCACCGACAGCCGCACGCCGGTCAACATGTAGGGCAGCACGGCCGGGAAGAGGATCTTCGTGATGATCTTCCACTCGCTCAGGTTCAGCACCCGGGCCACGTTCAGGTAGTCCACCGGCACGCGCTGCACGCCCACGGCCGTGTTGATGATCATCGGCCAGATCGAGCAGATGAAGATGGTCCAGATGGCCGCCGGGTTGGCCGCCTTGAACACCAGCAGCCCGATGGGCAGCCAGGCCAGTGGCGAAACCGGCCGCAGCAGGCTGACCAGCGGGTTGACCATGCGGGCCAGGAAGGTGAAGCGGCCGAGCATGAAGCCCATGGGGATGCCCACCGCCGCGGCCATGCCGAAGCCCACGGCCACGCGCTCCAGCGAGAACAGCACGTTCCAGCCGATGCCCTGGTCATTGGGGCCGTTGCGGTAGAAGGGGTCTGCGAAGAGCTTTACCGCTGCGTCGAAGGTGGCCTTGGGCGTGGGGAAGGTGGTGCTGTTCATCGTCAGCAGCGCCCAGACGCCCACCATCAGGGCCAGGCCGAACAAGGGCGGCAGCACGGTCAGCCAGACGCCGCGCCAGTCGAAGGGCGTCCGCGGCGCCTTCGTCGGTGGGGGTTCGGCCCTGGCGGGGCGCGCGGCCTCCGCGACGGCAGGTTCCAGGGACCCGTGAAAGACGGCTGCAACCATGGGGTGCTCCTTCACGCCACGCCGGCGAACTTGACCTTGAACGAATCGGCGTACTTGGCCGGGTCCTTGCCGTCCCACACCACGCCGTCGATGAGCTTGCTGCTGCGCATGTCGCTCTTGGGCACCGGCACGCCCACACCCGCGGCGGCCTGCTTGTAGAGCTCGGTCTGGTTGATCTGCCTGGCCACGGCCAGGTAGTCGGGGTGCTCTTTCAGCAGACCCCAGCGCTTGTGCTGCGTCAGGAACCACATGCCGTCGGACAGGTAGGGGTAGTTGACCGCGCCGTCGTTGTAGAACTTCATGTAGTTCGGGTCGTCCCAGGTCTTGCCCAGGCCGTTCTGGTAGCGGCCCAGGATGCGCTGGTTGATGGCGTCCACGCTGGTGTTGACGTAAGCCTTGTCGGCGATGGTTTCGGCCATCTTGTTCTTGTTGGACAGGCCCGCGTCGATCCACTTGCTCGCTTCCAGCACGGCCATCATCACGGCCCGTGCCGTGTTGGGGTACTTCTTGACGAACTCGCCCGTGGTGCCCAGCACTTTCTCGGGGTGGTCCTTCCAGATGTCCTGCGTGGTGACGGCCGTCACGCCGATGCCGTCGATGATGGCGCGGTGGTTCCAGGGTTCGCCCACGCAGAAGCCGTCCATGTTGCCCACGCGCATGTTGGCCACCATCTGCGGCGGCGGCACGGTGATGACCTTGGCGTCCTTCATCGGGTTGATGCCCGCGCTGGCCAGCCAGTAGTACAGCCACATGGCGTGCGTGCCGGTCGGGAAGGTCTGGGCAAAGGTGTAATCGCGCTTTTCGGCGGCCATCACCTTGGCCAGGCTGGCGCCGTCCACGGCGCCCTTGTCGGCCAGTTTCTTGCTCAGCGAGATGGCCTGGCCGTTGTTGTTGATGGTCATCAGCGCGGCCATGTCCTTCTTGGGGCCGCCGATGCCCAGGTGCACGCCGTAAATCAGGCCGTACAGCACATGGGCCATGTCGAGCTCGCCGTTGACGAGCTTGTCGCGCACGCCGGCCCAGGACGATTCCTTCGTCGCCACGATCTTCACGCCGTGCTTCTTGTCGAAGCCCAGCACCGAGGCCATGACGACGCTGGCGCAGTCGGTCAGCGGGATGAAGCCGATGCGGACCTCTTCCTTCTCGGGCTTGTCGCTGCCGGCGGCGTAGACCGCGGCCTGCAGGCCCGGTACGAGCCCGGCGGCACCGGTGGCGGCGGCGGCCTTGACGAGGGTGCGACGTGCCATGTCGATGCGTCCTGTGGGGTTGTGGGTCATCTCGAAATGCCGGTTGGTCAGCCAAAAACGAAAAAGCGTCCGCACCCTGGCGCGCCGGTATGCGGCACGCGTGGTGAGGACGCCCTTGTCCCGTTGGGTTCGCGCAGACAGTGCGGTGGCCCAACGCAGGAGAAAGATCGGCTTTGACCCTTCCGAGCCGTATGCATGCAATCCGCATGCCAGCACTTGGGGGTCTGTCTTCCGCGGGTTTGCACCAAGCCGCAGCGCCCGCGCGCGCGGCTGGTGCGCCGAGCCTGCCTAGAGGAACAGATCCGCGGCGTCGACGATGCGTTGCGCGATGTCCGCCATCTTCAGGCCCTTGTCCATCGCAGCCTTGCGGATGCGGGCGTAGGCCTCGGGCTCGCCGATCTGGTGGCGTTGCATCATCAGGCCCTTGGCGCGGTCGATGACCTTGCGCTCGGCCAGTTGCGAGCGGGCCTGGGCCAGTTCCTGGCGCAGCACTTCCTCGTGCTCGAAGCGCGCCAGGGCCACTTCCAGCACCGGCTTGACGCGGTCGGGCTCCAGGCCGGCCACCACGTAGGCGGTAACCCCCGCGGCGATGGCGGCGCGCACATGGGTGGTGTCGTTGTCTTCGGTGAAGAGCACGATGGGCCGGCGCGCGTCGCGCGTGGCCATGACCACGTGCTCGAGCGTGTCGCGCGCCTGACTCTGCGCGTCCACGATGATCATGTCGGGTTGGATCTGCGCCAGACGGTCGGGCAGGAAGCTGTCGATCGGCAGCACCGCCACGATGTTGTAGCCCGACTGCAGCAGTCCGATGCGCAGCGTGCGCGAGCGATCGGCCTCGCGCGCGGCGTCCTCGTCACCCGGCTCGGCGGACAGGGTGTCCGGTGCGACGATCACGATCCGCGTGGCCTGGGTCAACGACATGCGCTGAACGCCAGCAACTTTCACGCCGCTAAACTCCCGCCCGGTGAGAGTCCTCGGGTTCGAATCTTCCTGTGACGAGACCGGCGTGGCGCTGGTCGAAACCCGCTCGGACGGGCCGCCGCGCCTGCTGGCCGAGGCCCTGTACAGCCAGGCCGCCATGCACGCCGAGTACGGCGGCGTCGTGCCCGAACTGGCCTCGCGCGACCACATCCGGCGCGTCGTGCCGCTGGCCCGGCAGGTGCTGGCGCAGGCCGGCGCCACCCTGGCATCGGTCGACCTCGTGGCCTACACGCGGGGCCCGGGCCTGGCCGGTGCGCTGCTGGTGGGTGCCGGCGTGGCGGTGGCCCTGGCCTCTGCGCTGGACCTGCCGGCCTTGGGCGTGCACCACCTGGAGGGCCATCTGCTGTCGCCGTTCCTGGCCGAGGATCCTCCGCAATTCCCTTTCGTGGCGCTGCTGGTCTCGGGCGGGCACAGCCAGCTGATGGATGTGCGGGGCGTGGGCGACTACACGCTGCTGGGCGAAACCATCGACGATGCCGCGGGCGAGGCCTTCGACAAGACCGCCAAGCTCCTCGGGCTCGGGTACCCGGGCGGGCCCGCGCTGGCCCGCCTGGCGGCCCTGGGCAACGCACAGGCGTTTGCCTTGCCGCGCCCGCTCCTGCACAGCGGCAACCTGGACTTTTCGTTCGCCGGCCTCAAGACCGCCGTGGCCACGCAGTTGCGCAAGCTGGGCGATGACCCTTCGGAGCGCCTGCGGGCCGATCTCGCCGCCAGCACCCAGGCAGCCATCGTGGACGTGCTGGCCGCCAAGTCGATGCGCGCGCTGGAAACGCGCGGCATGCGCCGTTTGGTGGTGGCCGGCGGGGTGGGCGCGAACCTGCGCCTGCGCGAAAAGCTGGATGCCGCCGCCGCCCGCATCGGGGCCAAGGTGCACTACCCGCCGCTCGCGCTGTGCACCGACAACGGCGCCATGATCGCGCTGGCGGCGGCCTTGCGGCTGCAATACGGCCTGGCCGACGTCGACCGCAGCGGCGCCTTCGACGTGCGCCCGCGATGGCCGCTGGCCGACGTGGGCGGCGGCGGTGCCGTGCCACCGCCCACGGCCATCAGTTGACCGTGATCTGTGCGGCGGTACGGGCGCCGCGCTTGGGCAAGGTCAGGGTCAGCACGCCGTTTTCCAGCTTGGCGCCGGAGTCGGACTGATCGATCTCGCTGGCCAGCGTGAAGGTTCGCGAGTAGCTCGCCGCTTGGCGCTCGCGGTAGACCACGCGGTCGCTCTCCTTGCGCTCTTCGGTGGCCTGGCTCCGGGCCTGCACCGTCACGGCGCGGCCATCGATGGACACCTTCACGTCGTCCTTGCCCACGCCCGGCATTTCGAGCCTGACGGTGTAGGCGCGCTCGGACTCCACCACGTCCAGTGCCGGGCTGCGGGTGCGGTTGCCGTCCGCGGGATCGAGTGCGGCAGCGGGGCTGAAGAAGCGCTCGAAGGTGTCGTCGAACAGGCGGGCCAGTTGTCGGGTTTCACGGGTGACGGGGACGATGAACATGCGGGGCTCCTAAAATGGATTCGATTCGCTGCAGCCTGGCTTTCCGGGCCCAGGCAACCGCAGCACCTGTACCGACCAGATGGTCTCGGCGCCTGCCATTTCAAGAGCCCGCAACGGCGCCGGCGCCTCGCCGGTTTGATCGCTGTCAGAAGGTTTCCGACCGCGCCTTGCAGCCCTTGCAAAACACCGAAAGCAACCCCATGCGCGACGTCATTTCTGCCTTGCCCGGCTCCAAGATCCGTGAGGTCGCCAATGCAGGGCTGGGCCGCGACGACGTGCTGGTGTTCTGGTTCGGCGAAAGCGACGAGGTCACGCCCGAGCCCATCCGGCAGGCAGCGGCCGATTCGCTGGCCCGGGGCGAGACCTTCTATTCGCACAACCTCGGGCTGCCCGAGTTGAGGCAGGCCATCGCGGACTACGCCAGTGCGCTGCACGGGCCGATCGGTGCTGACCGGATCGCCGTCACGTCATCGGGTGTCACCGCGCTCATGCTGGCCATGCAAATGCTGCTGAGCGCCGGCGACGAGGTCGTGGCCGTGGTGCCGGTGTGGCCCAACCTCACG
Source organism: uncultured beta proteobacterium (assembly GCA_903822435.1). GTDB lineage: Bacteria > Pseudomonadota > Gammaproteobacteria > Burkholderiales > Burkholderiaceae_C > Rubrivivax. The sequence goes on from CAIJPE010000191.1 coordinate 10,248, forward strand.
GCGCAGCCGGCCATCCTGGGCGCCCGCGTCACCCGCGTGCCGTTGCGCCCGCAAGGCGGCGTGTGGGGCCTGGATCTCCGGGCGCTGGTCGATGCCGTGACGCCGCAGACCCGCCTGCTGCTGGTCAACGCCCCCAACAACCCCACCGGCTGGACGCTCACCCGCGCCGAGCAGCAGACGCTGCTCGAGCATTGCCGGCGTACCGGCACGTGGATCGTGGCCGACGAGGTCTACGAACGCATGTGGTTCGGCGGCGGCCCGGCAGCCCCGAGCTTCCTGGACATCGCCATGCCCGACGACCGCCTGATCGTGGCGCACAGTTTCAGCAAGAGCTTCCTGATGACGGGCTGGCGACTGGGCTGGCTGGTGTTGCCGCGCGCCAGTGCCGACGCAGCCGGCAAGCTGCTGGAATTCAACACCTCCTGCGCCCCGGTCTTCATACAGCGCGGCGGGCAGGCCGCCCTGGCCATGGCCGACGCGTTCGTCCCGGCCCTGGTGGCGCGCTTTCGGGCTTGCCGCGACCAGTTGGTCAGCGGGCTGCAGGCGCTGCCCGGGGTGACGGTGGCCAGCCCGCCCGGGGGCCTCTACGCCTTCTTCCGAGTGGCGGGCGAAGACGACTCGCTGGCCTTTGCCAAGCGGCTGGTGGCCGGGCACGGGCTCGGGCTGGCGCCGGGCTCGGCCTTCGGTCCTGAAGGCGAAGGCTGGCTGCGCTGGTGCTTTGCGTCACGCCAGCCCGAGCGGCTGGACGAGGGCCTGTTGCGGTTGCGCTCGGCGTTGCGCCTATAATCCGCGGTTAACCCTTTAGAGGCCTTGCACGCTTTTTGTGCGTCGGGCGCGGATGGGCGGATTCAAACCCGACCCAACCACACTGAAGGGCCAGCACGGCGCCGGTCGGTTTCACTGGCGGCCGCAAGTAAACCCGGGAACCGATGGCGCACTTTTGCCGAACAGGCTTTCGCGTCCGGGTGGTTCCCACGACACCCAAGGAAACACCATGCCCCTGAGCACTGCCACCGTGGCCGAAGTCGTCAAGACCCACGCCCGCGGCCCCGCCGACACCGGCAGCCCCGAAGTTCAAGTTGCGCTGCTGACCACGCGCATCAACGAACTCACGCCGCACTTCAAGACCCACCTCAAGGACCACCACGGGCGCCGCGGCCTGCTCAAGATGGTCAACCAGCGCAAGCGTCTGTTGTCCTACCTGAAGGACCGTGATGCCGAGCGCTACACGGCCCTGATCGCCAAGCTGGGCCTGCGCAAGTAAGAAGCATGACCATGGGCCGGGCCGTTGATGTCAACGCCCCCCGCCCTGTGTCAGACCGTCAGACCGGGCCGCACTTGCTGTGTCATTCCATGGTCGCCACCCCGGCGGGCTACCCTGGAATGGCATTGCGCTGCCCACCACCCAAGGAAGCCAACGCATGAGTCTGTTCAACAAAGTCACCAAGACCTTCCAGTGGGGCCAGCATCAGGTCACCCTGGAAACCGGCGAAATCGCCCGCCAGTCCAACGGCGCCGTGCTGGTGAGCATGGAAGACACCGTGGTCCTGGCCACCGTGGTCGCCAAGACCGACGTCAAGTCCGGCCAGGACTTCTTCCCCCTGACCGTCGACTACATCGAGAAGACCTACGCCGCGGGCAAGATCCCCGGCAGCTTCTTCAAACGTGAAGGCCGCCCGAGCGAACTCGAGACGCTCACCAGCCGCCTGATCGACCGGCCCATCCGTCCCCTGTTCCCCGAAGGCTTCTTCAACGAGGTGCAGGTCGTCGTGCACGTGCTGAGCCTGAACCCCGAGGTGCAGGCCGACATCGCCGCGATGATCGGCACCAGCGCCGCGCTGGCCATCAGCGGCATCCCGTTCACGGGCCCGATCGGTGCCGCCCGCGTGGGCTACATCAACGGCGAATACGTGCTCAACCCGGGGCAGACGCTGCTGGCCAACAGCAAGATGGAACTGGTGGTCGCCGGTACCGAGTCCGCCGTGCTCATGGTCGAGTCCGAAGCCGACCAGCTCAGCGAAGAGATCATGCTGGGCGCGGTGGTCTTCGGCCACGACCAGGGCAAGGTGGCCATCGCCGCCATCAACGAGCTCGTCCGTGAAGCCGGCAAGCCCGAGTGGAAGTGGCAAGCCCCGGCCAAGGACGAGTCCTTCATCGCCAAGATCAAGGGCCTGGCCGAAGGTCCGCTGCACGCGGCCTACCAGATCCGCAGCAAGCAGGCCCGCACCCAGGCCACGCGCGACGCCGCAGCCGGCGTGTTCACGGCCCTGAAGGCCGAAGGCGTGGAGTTCGACAAGGTCTACGTCGAAGGCCTGCTGTTCGAGATCGAAGCCAAGCTCGTGCGTGGCCAGATCCTGGCCGGCGAGCCCCGCATCGACGGCCGCGACACCCGCACCGTGCGCCCCATCGAGATCCGCACCAGCGTGCTGCCGCGCACGCACGGCTCGGCGCTGTTCACCCGCGGCGAGACGCAGGCCCTGGTGGCCGCCACCCTGGGCACCGAGCGCGACGCCCAGCGCATCGACGCCCTGGCCGGTGACTTCGAAGACCGCTTCATGCTGCACTACAACATGCCCCCCTTCGCCACCGGCGAAACGGGCCGCGTGGGCAGCCCCAAGCGGCGCGAAATCGGCCACGGCCGTCTGGCCAAGCGCGCGCTGATCGCCGTGCTGCCGAACAAGGAGGACTTCCCCTATACCCTGCGCGTGGTCAGCGAGATCACCGAGAGCAACGGCTCTTCGTCGATGGCCAGCGTGTGCGGCGGCTGCCTGAGCATGCTGGACGCTGGCGTGCCCCTGAAGGCCCACGTGGCCGGCATCGCCATGGGCCTGATCAAGGAAGGCAACCGCTTCGCGGTGCTGACCGACATCCTCGGTGACGAGGACCACCTCGGCGACATGGACTTCAAGGTGGCCGGCACCAACGCCGGCATCACCGCCCTGCAGATGGACATCAAGATCCAGGGCATCACGAAGGAGATCATGCAGGTGGCCCTGGCGCAGGCCAAGGAGGCCCGCCTGCACATCCTGGCCAAGATGGTCGAGTCAGTGGGCGGCGCCAAGACCGAGGTCAGCGCCTACGCACCGCGCCTGTACACGATGAAGATCAATCCGGAGAAGATCCGCGACATCATCGGCAAGGGCGGCGCCACCATCCGCGCACTCACCGAAGAGACCGGGTGCACGATCGACATCGGCGAAGACGGCACCGTCACCATCGCCAGCGTCGATGCCGACAAGGCCGAGTTCGCCAAGAAGCGCATCGCCGAGATCACCGCCGAAGCCGAGATCGGCAAGGTCTACGAAGGTCCGATCACCAAGATCCTGGACTTCGGCGCCCTGGTCAACATCCTGCCCGGCAAGGACGGCCTGCTGCACATCAGCCAGATCGCCCATCACCGTGTCGAGAACGTCACCGACCTGCTGCAGGAAGGCCAGATCGTCAAGGTCAAGGTCATGGAGACCGACGAGAAGGGTCGCATCAAGCTCAGCATGAAGGCGCTGATCGACCGCCCCGAAGGCATGCCGGAAGAGCGCTTCGAGCCCCGTGGCGAGCGCCCGCCGCGCCGCGACCGCGAAGACCGTCCGCGCCGCGAGCGCAGCGACCGAGACGACCGCCCGCGCCGCGACGCGCCGCCGGCCGAAGCCCCGGCCGACACCGTCACGCCGGCCGTTGCGGCCGAGCAGGTGCCCACCGAGCCCAGCAAGCTGCCCGAGTGATGCGCGCCATCGAGATCTCGGCCCCGGGCGGGCCGGAGGTGCTGGTGCCGTGCGAGCGGCCGACCCCCGAGCCCAAGGCCGGTGAGTTGCTGATTGCCGTGCAGGCTTCGGGCGTGAACCGTCCGGACGTCCTGCAGCGCAAGGGCCTGTACCCGATGCCGCCCGGCGTGTCGGATCTTCCCGGGCTGGAAGTCGCCGGCACCGTGGCCGGTGGTGCGGCGGCCGACCTGTCCGCAGCCGGGCTGGCCATCGGCGACCCCGTGTGTGCGCTGGTGGCCGGCGGCGGCTATGCCGAATTCTGCGTGGCGCCGGCCGGCCAGTGCCTGCCGATGCCCAAGGGGCTGAGTGCCATCGAGGCCGCCAGCCTGCCCGAGACCTTCTTTACCGTCTGGCAGAACGTCTTCTTCATCGCAGGCCTCAAGGCCGGCGAGACCTTGCTGGTGCAGGGTGGCTCCAGCGGCATCGGCGTGACCGCCATCCAGCTGGCCAAGGCCCTGGGTGCCGAGGTCATCGTCACCGCGGGCAGCGATGAGAAGTGCGCGGCGTGCATCAGCATCGGTGCCGACCACGCCGTCAACTACCGCACCCAGGACTTCGTGGCCGAGACCCAGCGATACACCGGCGGCCGCGGTGCCGACGTCGTGCTGGACATGGTGGCCGGCGATTACCTGGCGCGCGAGGTGCAATGCCTGGCCGAGGAAGGCCGCCTGGCCGTGATCGCCGTGCAGGGCGGGACGGCCTGCACCCTGGACGCCGGCCTGCTGCTGCGCAAGCGCCTGACCCTGACGGGCTCGACCCTGCGCCCGCGCTCGGTGGCCTACAAGACCGTGCTGGCGCAGCAGCTGCGCGCCACGGTGTGGCCGCTGATCGAGGAAGGCCGCATCAAGCCGGTGATCCACCAGGTGTTCCCGGCAGCCCAGGCCGCGGCGGCGCACGCCCTGATGGAGTCGAGCACCCACGTCGGCAAGATCGTGCTGAGCTGGTGAGATGCGCGCCGTGAGACACAAGCTCGTCGTGGGCAACTGGAAGATGCACGGCAGCCGTGCTTCCAATGCCGACCTGCTGTCGGCCCTGCTGGCCGCGCAGCCGCCCGTCACCGACGATGCCGACGTGGCGGTGTGCGTGCCCGCGGTGTACCTGCAGGACGTGTCGGCCCGGCTGCGGGGCAGCGCCATCGCCTGGGGTGCACAGGACGTCTCCGCCCATGACCAGGGCGCCTACACCGGCGAGATTTCGGCCGCCATGCTGGCCGAGTTCGGCTGCCGCTACACCATCGTGGGCCACTCCGAACGCCGCACCCAGCACCGCGAGAGCGACGAACTCGTCGCCCAGAAGGCCCAGGCCGCGCTGGCCCAGGGCATCACGCCGATCGTGTGCGTGGGCGAGTCCCTGGCCGAGCGCGAGGCTGGCCAGACCGAGGTCGTGGTCAAGCGCCAGCTCTCGGCCGTCATCCATCGCCTGGCGCACTGCGCGGCCGAGATGGTGGTCGCCTATGAGCCCGTCTGGGCCATCGGAACCGGCCGCAATGCAACCTCCGAGCAGGCCCAGGGCGTCCATGCCGTGCTGCGCGCCCAGTTGCACGCGGCCACGGGCCATGGCGCCACGCTGAAGATTCTTTACGGCGGCAGCGTGAAGGGCAGCAATGCCGCGGCGCTGTTCGCCCAACCCGATATCGACGGTGGACTGATCGGCGGTGCGTCCTTGAACGCTGCCGATTTCGTCGCCATCTGTCGCGCAGCCGGCTGAACGCGGCCCGCGCCCTCGATATCGCCCTTCCCAAACGAATTCCTGGAGTTCCCCCATCATGCAAATCTGGATGACCCTGATCCTGGCCGTCCAAATGCTCTCGGCCCTGGCCATGATCGGCCTCGTGCTGATCCAGCACGGCAAGGGCGCCGACATGGGCGCCTCCTTCGGCAGCGGCGCCTCGGGCAGCCTGTTCGGGGCCAGCGGCAGCGCCAATTTCCTGTCTCGGTCGACGGCGGCCTGCGCCACCGTGTTCTTCGTGTGCACCCTGGCGCTGGCCTATCTGGGCAGCAACCCGGGCGCCCGTGCCGGCAATTCCGGCGGTAGCGTGCTCGACCGGCCGGCCGCGGCCGCCAGCGCGGCGCCCGTGGACACCATCCCCGGTGCGGCGCCGGGCGCCATTCCGGCCCCGGCGGCTGCGGCTTCCGGGGCCTCGGCGGCCCCGGCCGCGCCCGCACCCGCGGCGTCTGGCGCCATTCCCAAATGATCGGTCGAGTTAACTTCCACGCAAGGGGTCGTCAAGGCTGGAAAGCCCTCGAATCGGTCTAGAATCCTTTGCTGTTCGGGGGCTACGCTCAGCTCCTGATCAAGGCAAGCCAGGCTGAAGGTGCCCCAAGCTTCCAGCTGCGGTCTGAAACGTCATGCCGACGTGGTGAAATTGGTAGACACG
>CAIJPE010000192.1 GCA_903822435.1 uncultured beta proteobacterium
ACCGGGCTGCTCGGGATGGGCCCGCACGGAGATGGGTTGGCGCACGCCGCGCTCGATGATCGTATCCGCCAGCTCTCGGAGGGCTTTCGAGTCGAACTCCTTGCGCGGCTGATCCGGGTCCTCGTCAATATCCGCCAACTGCAGGCGCATCGGCGCACCCACAGGGACGGGCGCCGGACTCGACAGCCCCTGCCAGTCCAGCGGATCCTCACCGCTGGCCGGCAGGCCGATCGGCACCTCCAGGTCAAACCGCATGGGCCAGGTCCCGCGCCAGCACGATGTCTGCGATGCGCTGCAGGGACGGCTCGATCTCGGCCCAGGCCTCGCGCGCAGCCGTCTTCTTCATCTCCCACAGCAGCAACCCTTCAGCCTGCGCCTCGGCGATGGCCGAGCGCTTGGGGATGCTGGCCAGCTGCCCGGCGCCCTCCCCCACTTTGATGAGCATGGGCAGGTAGTGGTTGATCAGCCCCAAGAAATTTGCCTTCTGAAATGGAGTCGGCTCCAACATCGTGGGCAGCAAACCGATGAGCTTCAATTTCGGGTTCAGCACGGCCTTGATCTTGTTCAAGCCCACGCGCGGGTGGTGCAGCAGAGCTCGGACGCCATCGATGGCCTCCTGGTTGAGCTGGATGGGCGACAGCACGAAGTCCGCCACGGCCATCGCCGCGATCAGCCGAATATCCGGACTCGGGTTCGTGTCGATGACGCACACGTCGAAGTGCGCGTCCACGGAGCGAATGAAGCCCTGCAGGTTCCTGGCGAATGGCGTGTGGTTGACGGGCTGCCGCTCCAAGGCCATCAACCCGTCGGCCGCCGGCACCAGCACGAAAGGATCCGGCGGGACGCGCGCCCCAGGCGTCGACATCAGCTGATCGGCCGTCGTGCTGGACACTGTGGCGCGCTTGGACAAGGTCACAGGGCTCGTGAAGTTGCCCTGGTGGTCGAAGTCGACCGCCAGCACACGGTGGCCGCGGCGTACCAGGTGTTGCGACAGCAGCGTGGCGACGGCGGATTTTCCGACACCGCCCTTTTGGTTGGCGAGGACCAAGGTCTTCATGAACGGGCTGACTCCAGCGACACGGGCGATCACAACAAGCGCTTGGTGGGGCATGCCCTCACCCACGAGCACACACCCTCGTTCAATCATCCACCGCAAAACGCCCCGGACCCGCGACGAAATGCAGCCCGAATTCATCGAGATGCGGTGCGACACCGCAACCAGGGGGATAGAAAAAAAAGGGCGGCCGATGCGCCGGCCACCGCAGGGGCTACAGAAGCCCCCGCTCCGCGAAGGACACCACCTCCCCCGCCGTCACCACCAGGTGGTCCAGCACCCGCACGTCAACCAACTGCAGCGCGGTCTTCAACGTCTGCGTCAGGAACTCATCGGCCCGGCTGGGTTCGGCAGCGCCCGACGGGTGGTTATGCGCCAGGATCACGGCTGCCGCGTTGCGCACCAGCGATTCCTTGACCACCTCACGCGGGTACACCGATGTCTGCGACACCGTGCCCCGGAACATCTGCTTGAGCTCGATGATCTTGTGCTGCGCGTCCAGGAACAGCACGCAGAAGACCTCGTACTCCAGGACACCGATGTGCAACCGCAAGTAGTCCTTGACGGCCTGCGGAGAGGACATGGTGGCGCCCCGCCGCACCCGGCTCGACAGCACCCGCCGCGCGTGCACGAGCACCTCATCGGCATGCGCAGGGCGGTACTGCCCGTCGAGATCGCGCACCAGCAACTCGGCACCTGAGGAAGCAACGGCCGCAAAGGACTTGGATGCGGCATAGGAAGAAGACGACATGAAGAACTCCGGTCTGTGTCGGGCGGGATTGCCCGAGACCGATGCCCCACACCGCAGCGCAGCGGTCAGGGTTGGCACACGGCCACAGGCCGCAAGCGCCCGCCCCTCTGGCGGGCGCGCAGACCTTGACCGCGAGACCGGCGTGGCAGCGTGGCTCGACACGGCAAGCCCCCCCCACGCGAAACCTCCGTCCGCCACAGACGCCAACAAGCACTCCGCTGGCACCGCCGGCCTGGCCGTGTTGCGTGAGGAACGGCAGCCCGAAGGGGCGAGACGACGGCACAGCCGTGGGCTCGACGCGCAGCGCAACGGCCCGGCCCTGCGCAGCAGGGACACGCCCCTCGGACATTGATCGCGGCCCCCCGACTGCGCCTGCCCCGTGCCGACCCGGAAGAGCAGACCACCCACCAGCAGCAACCCCAAGCGCAAGGCCAACCGCCAACAGAACGCCTGCTCCCACCTGCACGGCGCCACCAAGACCCGGGCGGGACGCCGCTGCGGCCCATAGCCAGCCGATCGCCCTGCAAAGCCCCGCGCAACGGTCGCGGTCTCACCCAGCGAACCGACCGACGGCCGCTCCCCGTATGCTGCAAACCGCGACCCAGCCACACCTCCACCCATGCCCGAGACCTATCTGCAAACTGCCTTCAAGGACCGCGAGCGCGTCAAGGGTCTGGGCGCGCGCTGGGACCCCGCACGCAAGCAGTGGTACGTCCCCGAAGGCCGTGACCTCGCACCTTTCGTCTCATGGCTGCCCGCCGAAAGCCGTTCGGCCCTAACCTCCGCGGCCGAAACCACGACCACCGACCTGGCCATGCCCGCCAAGGGCATGAGCCTGTCGCAGCTCCTGGCCGGCGTCACCCAGGCCGTGGCCCAGGCTTTCCGGGCGGGCGAGTGGGTTCGCGTGGAAGTCATCAAGGCCGACATCCGGCGCGGACACGTCTACCTGGAGCTCACCGAGCGCAGTCCGCAAGGGGATGCCCTGGCCCAGGCCCGGGGCATGATCTGGGCCGACACGGCCAACCAGATCGTGCCGGCGTTCGAGCGGGCCACGGGTGTGATCCTGGGCGCCGGCATCAAGCTGCTGCTGCGTGCCAACGGTATTGATCAATTTCACTTTTACACACTCAACCGTCCAGATTTAACCTATGCGATTGCGCATTTGTTGGGAGTGCGCCCGGTCCGTGCTGGATGATTGTTACAAGAAAACGTGATCAGGCGATCTTTTTAAA
>CAIJPE010000193.1 GCA_903822435.1 uncultured beta proteobacterium
CGCCAACCGCCGGCGTCTGGAGATCGCCCGGGCGCTGGACTTGCGGCCGAGGCTGCTGCTGCTGGACGAGCCCACGGCCGGCATGAACGAGAGCGAAACCGCCGAGATGCTGCAGATCCTCCGCGGTCTGAAGGACCGCGGCCAGAGCATCCTGCTGATCGAGCACAAGCTGGAACTGGTCATGCAGTTGTCCGACCATGTGCTGGTGATGGACAACGGCCGGCGCATCGCCGAAGGCCCGCCGCAGCAGGTCCGAGCCGACCCGGCGGTGATCGAGGCCTATCTGGGCCATGCGCAGCTGGGCCAGCAGGACGCGACCGCCGTGGGCGAGGCCGTGCCGGCATGAGAGCACCCACCCCACCTGCTCCGCTGCTGGCGCTGGAGAAGATCAACACCGCCTACGGCCCGGTGCACGTGCACTTCGACCTGGATCTCGAGGTGCGCCAGGGCGAGATCGTCAGCTTGCTGGGAGGCAACGCCAGCGGCAAGTCGACCACGATGAAGGTGATCCTGGGGCTGCTCAAGCCCCGCTCCGGCGAGGTGCGGCTGCAAGGCCGCTCGACGCTCAGCCTTTCCACACCGCAGATCATCCGCCAGGGCGTGGCTTCGGTGCCCGAGGCGCGACGCCTCTTCCCGGCGATGAGCGTGCGCGAGAACTTGCTGATGGGCGCCTACACGCGCAGCGACCGCGCCGAGGTGTCGCAAGACCTGGAGCGTGTGCTGCAGACCTTCCCGCGGGTGCGCGAACGCCTGGCCGCCGCGGCGGGCACGCTGTCTGGCGGCGAGCAGCAGATGGTCGCCATGGCGCGGGCGCTGATGGCGCGGCCGCGGCTGGTCTGCATGGACGAGCCGACGATGGGCCTGTCGCCCCTGTACGTGGACCGTGTGCTGGCGCTCATCCAAGAGGTCAACCGCAGCGGCGTGGCGGTGTTCATGGTCGAGCAGAATGCCAGCCTGGCCCTGCAGATCGCCCACCGCGGCTATGTGCTGCAGACCGGCCGCATCGTGCTGGAAGGGCCGGCCGCTGCGCTGCGCCAGGACCCCCGCATCCGCGACGCCTACCTCGGCGGCGAGCCCCTGGCCGCCTGAAACGCAAAGGATTCCCCGCCATGAGCCTGACCTTGGACCACGTCGTGATCCTGGTGCACGACCTGCAAGCCGCCGTGCGCGACTACACATCGCTGGGCTTCACGGTGCAGCAGGGAGGCACCCATGCCGATGGCCACACGCACAACGCGCTGATCGGCTTTGCCGACGGCAGCTACCTCGAGATCATCGCCTTCCTGCATGCGCATCCGGCCCACCGCTGGGGCGGCTACGCAGCCCGTGGCCACGAGGGCTTCGTCGACTACGCGCTGTTGCCTGCCAGCGTGGCAGCCGTCGTGGCCGGGGCCCGCGACCGGGGCCTGGCCTACGAAGGGCCGATCGACGGCGGGCGCGTACGGCCCGACGGCCAGCGGCTGGCCTGGCAGATCGGCACACCGCCCTCCCCCGACCTGCCCTTCCTGTGCGGCGACATCACGCCGCGGGCGCTGCGCGTTCGGGAGGGCGAGGTGCGGGTGCATGCCAATGGCGTGACCGGCGTGGCAGCCGTCACGGTCGCGGTGGCTGACCTGGAGGCCAGCCTCCAGCGCTACGCCGCGCTGGGCGGACCCGAAGCCACCCGCCCTGCTGCAACCGTGTCTGCCACAGGGCTCGGGCTGCGCCTGGCCACGGTGAAGCTGGGCGCCACCGACCTGGTGCTGGCGGCCGACGGGCCCGACGCGGGCGACGAGGCCCCGCTGGCAAAGGCCCTGTCCGGGCGCAGCCAGGGCGTGATCGGCCTGACCCTCCGCGGCCCGGGCCCGCGGCGGGGGCTGCCTGCGGCGCAGACCGCCGGGGCGGCCTTGACGATTCAGCCGGATTGACACGATGAGCCCACCCGACACGCAAGGCCTGAGCACCCGCGAGCAGCGCGTGGTCGAGTTGGCCCGCGCACTGGCCACCGAATTCGCACCCGCTGCGGCCGAGAACGACCGCGACGGCCGCTTCCCCCACGCCCACTACCGGCGCCTGCACGAGTCGGGCTACCTGCGCCTGGCGCTGCCGCGTGACCACGGCGGCGACGGCGCGAGCCTGTTCGAGATGGTGCTGGCGCAGGAGCAGCTGGCCCAGGGCGATGCCGCCAGCGCGATCGGCGTGGGGATGCTGCTGAACGTGCTGGGCCGCATGGGCGAAGAGCCGGCCTGGCCCGACGCGGTCTACGCGGAGGTCTGCCGCACCATCGCCACCGAGGGCGGCATCGTCAACTCCGTCGTCACGGAGCCCGAGCTGGGCAGTATCTCGCGTGGCGGTGTGCCGGCCACGCGGGCCGTGCCGGTGCCCGGCGGCTGGCGCATCAGCGGGCACAAGATCTTCGTCACGGCAGCGCCGGCGCTGCGCTTTCTGATCACCGCGGTGCAGCTGCCCCCTCGCGACGGAGCACCCCATGGCGAGGTGGCGCGTGCGATCGTCGAAGCCCCTGCAGCGGGCTTGCGTTTCGAGTCAGCCTGGTCGGATGCGCTGAGCCAGCGCAGCGGCGGCAGCGACGAGGCCTGGTTCGACGAAGTCTTCGTGCCCGAGGCGCGGATGGTGGAACGCACACCCGTCGGTGTCGCACCGGTACCCCCGCCGGCCAATGGCTGGTGGCTGGGCCTGGTGGCGGTGTACCTCGGCATTGCGCAGGCCTCGCTGGACGCCGCCACCGACTACGCCCTAGACCGCGTGCCCTCGGTGCTGGGCCGGCCGCTGGCCGAGCAGCCGCACATCCAGCAGTGGCTCGGGCAGATGGCGGCGGGTGTGATCGGCGCGCGCGCCGTGCTCTACGACACCGCGCGGCGCTGGTCCGAGGCCCCGGCACGGCGTGGCGGCATGGGGCCTGACATCGCCGCCGCGAAATACCTGGTGACCAACGCCGCCTGCCAGATCACCGAGCTGGGCTTGCGCGTGGCCGGTGGCTTCAGCCTCACGCGCCAGCTCACCCTGGAGCGGCACTTCCGCGACGCCCGCGGCGGGCTGTTCCAGCCGCCACAGGATGACCTGGCCTTGGGGGCGCTCGGGCGGCGCGTCGTCGCGCATCGGCAGCGCGGTCGCACGGTTGGATGAGGACCCGAAGATGACACGAACACACCCGCTCACCCCCGCCACGGCCGCCCTCCCGGCTGAGCCGCCGGACCTCCTCGGCCGCCTGGCCGACCTGGAAGACAGCCACCCCCTGGCCGCGCTGCGCCGCTCCCGGCCGGCCGTGCTGGAGGCCATCCAGACCTGCCGCCAAAGCCTGTTCGATCCACCGGCCGCGCCAGGACTGAGCCCCACCGACCTGGACCTTGCCGCCCTGCGCGTGGCAGCGTTGCAGCAGGCACCGCTGCTGGCGGACCATCACCGAGAGCGGGCCCGTGCCCGTGGCGCGCATCCCGACGTGCTGGAGATCGTCCAGGCCTCGCCGGCCTTCGGGGGCGACGGCGACCGCCTGGCCACGCTGCTCGGCTTTGTCGACCGCCTGACCCTGAAGCCGGCCGCTGCCACGCCAGAACACCTGGCCGAACTGCAGTCCTGGGGCTTCGGCTCAGCCGCCGTGGTGACACTGGCCCAGGCGGTGTCCTTCGTGAATTTCGAGTTGCGCGTGCTGGCCGGGCTGCAGTCGCTGGCTGCCGCGGGCCCGGCCCCTGTGCAGGACGCCGGCGCTGCTTCCGGGGACTTGATCGCAGGCCAGAACAGGCTGGCGGCCACGCCGCCGTCGCATGGCCACTTCACGATCAACGTGCTGGGTTGGCGAGCCTGGCTGCCGACGGTCGACGTGGCCCACGCCACGCCGGCGCAACTGGCGGTGCTCGACGAGAGCAATGCCGCGGCCCGCGGCTCGGCTTACTACCTGACCTTGGTGCACAACCCGGACGTGCTGCGCGAGCGCTCGCGGCTGTTCAACGCGATCATGCAGGGGCCGGGTGGCCTGCCCCGCGCCGAACGCGAGCTGTCCACGGTGGCCGTGTCGCGCATCAATGGCTGCCCCTATTGCGCCTCGGTCCATGCCCGGCTGTTCGCCCAGTTGAGCAAGGAGCCGCAGGTGGTCGAGTCCATTCTCGAGCAGGGCGTGAACGCGCCGCTGTCCAGGCGACGCCGCGCCATCGTTGATCTCTCGGTGGACCTGACAGCCAACCCGCCCCAGGTCGCCCCCTGGCGAATCGCGTCGATGCGTCACGCCGGGCTGGACGATGGAGAGATCCTGGATGTGGTGCACGCCGCGGCGCTGTTCGCCTGGGCCAACCGCCTGATGCAGACCCTGGGCGAGCCCGTCTAGCCCGGATATTTCGCCACCACAGCACGCGCCGCGCCCACGGACGGGATGCATGGGCGCGCCGGGCGACAAGCCCATGCCGAGTGGCATGGGCGCGAAGCACAGTGCGTCCAGGCGCCCGTGCGTGGGATGCGGCGCGTGCTGAGCCTTCCGGCCGATTCCAAAATGGCTATGCGGAATGAAGACACTTTTCGCTCGTGGAATGGCTGACGGAAGGCGGTGGTGGCGAAATATCCGGGCTAGTGCAGCCGGTGACGATGTCCCAGCCGATGCGCCCGTGTGTCAGGTGGTCGAGCGTCGACAACCGACGGGCCAGCACTCAGATGCCCGTGATGTCGGCCAGGAAGATCCCGTCGAACGCACTCTGGCGGGTCTCGCCCGTCAGAACGCAGGCACCATCGATCCGCTGAAAGTGCCTTCCACCAGCTTCTTGACCTCGGGGGACTGGAAGGCCTTGACCAGCTTGGCCACCCAGGGCTTGTCCTTGTCGGCCGTGCGCACGGCCAGCAGATTGGCGTACGGGTTCTTGGCGTCCTCGATGGCGATGGCGTCCTTGGTCGGCACCAGCCCAGCCTGCACCGCGTAGTTGGTGTTGATGGCGCTGGCCGCGAGATCGTCGAGCGAGCGGGGCAGCTGGGCGGCCTCGATCTGAACGATCTGCAGGTTCTTCGGGTTCTCCACCACGTCCTGCACGGTGGCGCTGATGCCGGCGCCGGGCTTGAGCTTGATGACGCCGTACTTCTGCAGCAATTGCAGGGCGCGACCGCTGTTCGACGGGTCATTCTGGATGCCTACCTTGGCCCCGTTCGGCAGGTCGGCCAGCGACTTCACGCGCTTGGAATAGAAGCCCATCGGGAAGGTCACGGTGTAGCCCACCGGGCTGATCTTGTAGCCGCGGGCCTTGATCTGGGACTCGAGGAAGGGCAGGTGCTGGTAGCTGTTGGCTTCCACGTCACCGGCGTCCAGCGCGGCGTTGGGCTGGATGTAGTCCTGGAATTCAACGATCTTCAGGACCAGTCCATCCCGCTCGGCCACTTTCTTGGCCACTTCGGCAATCTGGGCGTGCGGGCCTGCGGTCACCGCAATGCGGATGCTGTCTTGCGCCAGGGCGGCGCCGCCCAGCCCCAGGCCAACCGTTGCCACCAAGGCGGCCAGGGTTGCGCGGCGAGGCCAACGGGCAAGAGGGGCAGACGGAGAGTCAGGGTTCGGCATCGTCGGAGTCTCGGTTGGAAGCATGTTCAAAGGGCGTGGGCCAAGTGCAGCGCACGCCGTACATCGGCAAAGGCAGCCTGGCTGGATGGGTCGTCACGGTCGCGCGGCCGGGGTACCGACACGGGCACCTCGGCGGCGATGCGGCCAGGCCCGCTGTCGAGCACGATCACGCGGTCGCTCAGGTGCACCGCCTCGTCGATGTCGTGCGTCACCAGCAGCACGGTGATGCCGTGGGCCTGCACCACGCGCAGCAGCAGGTCCTGCAGCTTCAGGCGCGTGAAGGCATCCACGGCCGAAAAAGGTTCGTCCAGCAACAGCACGCGCGGCTGCACGTACAGGCCGCGGGCGATCGCCACGCGCTGGGCCTGGCCGCCGCTGAGCTGCTTGGGCAGGCGTGCGCCCAGCCCGGCCAGGCCGACTTCGGCCAGCAGTTCCTCCACGCGTGGCGACGGCTGTGCGCGGCCATCATCCAGGTCGAAGGCCACATTGCGCGCGACGCTGAGCCAGGGGAAGAGCCGCGGCTCCTGGAAAACGAAGCGGATGTCCCGCGTGGGCCCGATCACCGGCCGGCCGTCGAGCAGCACCTGTGCATCGGCTTCGCGGTCCAGGCCCGCGGCGATGCGCAGCAGCGTGCTCTTTCCGCAACCACTGGCGCCGACCAGCGACACGATCTCGCCAGCGGCAACGCGCACATGCACATCACGCAGCACCTCGTTCCAGGCCTCGCCCTGTGCGTAGCGCCGCTGGCGCACGTGCACCTCCAGGAGCGGCGTCATGGGCGGGTGTCCAGCGTATCGCGCCAGGCCAGCCAGCGGGCCTCCAGGCGCTGCATCGCGGTATCGCTGAGCTTGCCCAGCAGCGCCAGCAGCACGATGGCGGCCAGCACGATGTCGGCCCGGCCGGTCTCGCGACCATCGGTCAGCAGGTAGCCCAGTCCGCGGGTGGCCGCGATCAACTCGGCCGCCACCATGAACATCCACGCCAGGCTCAGCCCGTTGCGCAAGCCGGTCAGCACAGCCGGCAGCGCAGCCGGCAACAGCACCCGGCGCACCAGGGCCAAGCCGCCCAGGCCGGCCATCTCTGCCACCTCGATGAGCTTGCGGTCGACATCGCGAAAGCCCGACGCCACGCCCATGTAGACCGGGAAGAAGGCGCCGATGGCGATCAGGGTGATCTTGGGCGCCTCGTCGATACCCAGCCAGAGCAGCAGCAGTGGCACCCAGGCCAGCGAGGGGATGGCGCGCAAGGCCTGGAAGGTGGGGTCGAGCAAGGATCTGGCACGTGCGCTCAAACCGACCATCGCACCCACGCCGATGGCCAGTGCAGCGCCCACGGCAAAGCCAGCTCCCACGCGGGCGCTGCTGGCGAGCACGTGCGCGCCCAGGCCGTTGTGGGCGAGGCCGAACAAGGTACCCGCCACCTCACTCGGCGGGGGCAGCAGATGGGCCGGCACGGCTCCGGCGCGCACCAGCGCTTCCAGGAGCAGCAGCAATGCCACCGGAAGCACGGCACCCTGGCCCCGAGGCGTCGGACGACGGCGCTGCGGGGCGCTCGCAGCCGGTGGCTCCGCAGCCGGCTCGCTTCGCGCGCGGGTCTGGAGCGTGGAGCCCTCGCGGGGCAGTGTGCTCACGGGCCGGCAGTCCTCAGGCTGCGTTACGCACCAGGCCGCGGGCGAACTGCGTGTCCACCAGCTCCGAGATGACCTTGCCCAGGTCCACCCCGGGCTTGACCAGCTGCTCATCGACGAGGATGGGTGCTGCAGCCTGCAGGGCCTTCACATGCTCCGAGGAGGGCTGCGGGTTGCTGAGGTCGGTGCGCAGCTTGAGCTGCAGCAACGCCACCTGCAGCGTCACCTTGGCTTCTTCGGACAGGATCTTCGCGCCTTCGGTGGTGTTGGCCTGCAGCCACTTGCGGGCCCGCTCGTAGCCCGCAATCACGCGCTTGACCGCCGCCGGCTGCTCGGCCAGGAAGCTCTGGCGCACGTTCAGGAAGCCGTAGGTGTTGAAGGCCACATTGCGGTAGATCAGGTGCGAGCCCGCATCCAGTTCGCTGGCCGCCATCAGCGGGTCGAGCCCGGCCCAGGCGTCCACCCGGCCCTGCTCCAGCGCCGCCCGGCCGTCGGCATGCTGCAGCGCCACGTGTTCGATGTCGTTGCGGGTGAGCTTGACCGTGCGCAGGGCGCGCAGCAGGAACAGATAGGGGTCGGTGCCCTTGGTGGCAGCGACCTTCTTGCCCTTCAGATCGGCCAGGCCCTGGATCGGCGAGTCGCGCTTGACGACTAGGGCCGTCCATTCGGGCCGCGAGAAGATGTAGGGCGCCGTGATCGGATTGCCGTTGGCGCGCCCGAGCAGCGCGGCCAGACCTGCGCTGGAGCCGATGTCGATGCTGTTCCCGTTGAGGTACTCCAGTGCCCGGTTGCTGCCGGCGCTCAGCGTCCATTTGACACTAATGCCGTCCTTCTTGAAATCCTCCTCCAGCCAACCGAAGCGGCGCAGGACGAGGCTGCTGGGCGAGTAGTAGGCATAGTCCAGGCGCACTTCCTTCAGCGCCTCGGCCGCACGCACGGTGGCGGGCAGGGCCAGGCTTGCGGCACCGGCTGCGGCGCCTTGCAGGATGGAAAGTCGCTTCATAATCGAGCCCCTTTCACTTCACGGCCGACAGGGCCTGTTGATAGTCCGTCTTCACGAAGCCGGCGAAGCGCGACTCCGTGACCGCAAGGAATTCCCGCGAGCGGTAGGCTTCGGCGATGTCCTTCACCCAGGCCTTGTCCTTGTCCTCCGTGCGCACGGCCACCAGGTTCTGGTAGGTCGGCCCGGTCTTCTCCAGCGCCAGGGCCTCGGTGAGCTTCAGGCCCGAGGCCAGCGCGAAGTTGCCGTTGACGAAGGAGTAGTCGGTGTCGTCCAGCGAGCGCGGCAGCTGCGCGGCCTCGATCGGCACGAGCCTGACCTTCCTGATGTTCACCGCCACGTCCTTCTCGCTGGCCCGGATCGGGTCGACGCCCTCACGCAGCTTCACCCAGCCGATGTCCTGCAGCACCACCAGCGCCCGTGCCGCATTGGTCGGGTCGTTGGGGATCGCCACGGTGGCGCCCTCCTTGACGTCCAGCGTCTTGTGCTTGCGGCTGTAGATGGCAATGGGGGCGGTGGGCACCTTGAGCAGTTCGCTCAGTGCCAGCTTGTTTTCCGTGGAAAACTTGGTCAGGTACACGACGTGCTGGAAGGCGTTCGCATCCAGCGCGCCCTGGGCCAGCGCGAAGTTGGGCTGGATATAGTCGTTGAACTCCACCACTTTCACACGGTAGCCCTTCTTCTCGAGCAGCGGCTTGATGCCCCACTTGATCTGGTCGGCGTAAGGCCCTGCGGTGGCGCCGAACACGAGTTCCTTCTTGTCCTGGGCCTCGCTGGGCAGCGCGGCGGCCCCGAGGGCTACGGCTGCCGTGATGGCGCAAGAGGCCAGAAAGCTTCGTCGGGCGAATGTCATGAGCGGATCGTCCTTGGATGGGTTGAGGTTGGGGTGGCGTTCAGCGCTTGTCGAGCCGCCGCGCGATGGCGTTGCCCGCGAACTGGATGATCTGCACCAGCACGATCAGGATGGCGACGGTGAGCACCATCACATCGGTCTGGAAGCGGTAGTAGCCGTAGCGGATGGCCAGATCGCCGATCCCGCCGCCGCCCACCACGCCGGCCACGGCCGAGTACGACAGGAAACTGATGGCCAGCACGGTCAGAGCCAGCACAAGGCCCGAACGGGCTTCCACCAGCAGCACCCGGCTGATGATCTGAAGTTCCGAGGCGCCCATGGCCTGCGCCGCTTCGATGACGCCTCGCGGCACGTCGCGCAGACACTGCTCCACCAGCCGCGCGAAGTAGGGAATGGCCGCGAAGGACAACGGTACGGCCGCAGCGACAGGGCCGATGGAGCTGCCGGCGATCAGCCGTGTAAAGGGCACCAGCGCCACCAGCAGGATGATGAAGGGGAAGGACCGCACGGTGTTGACGATCCAGCTCACCAGCGCGAAGAGCGGGCGGTTGGCCAGCGACTGGCCTGGGCCAAGCAGGAAGAGCCATACGCCCACCGGCCCGCCGATGAACAGGGCCGCGCTCAGACCGATGCCCAGCATCAGCAGGGTCTGACCCAAGGCCGTCCACAGTTCGGGCAGGATGGTGACGATGTTTTCAGACACCTGCGGGCTCCAGGCCGGCCGGGCACGAGGGCGCTTGGGGCTCGGCCGACCAGCCCTGCAGCCGCACCAGTTCACGGCCCAGGCCGGTGCGGGCCTCGCGCGCCGCATCCGCCACGGCAAAGCGTTCGACGACCTGCCCGTCTTCCATCACGGCGACGTGCCTGCACAGCGCATTGACCACCGGCAGCTCGTGCGTGACGACCACGATGGTCACGCCCAGCTGCGCGTTGATGTCGCGCAAGGTGGCCAGAAGCTCGTCGGTGGTCTCGGCATCCAGGGCCGAAGTCGGCTCATCACACAGCAGCACAGCAGGTGCAGGGGCCAGTGCGCGGGCGATGGCCACGCGCTGCTTCTGACCGCCCGAGAGTTGGGCGGGAAAGGCACGGCGCTTGTCAGCGATGCCCACGAGCTGCAGGCACTCATCCACCCGTGCGGCCACCTGGGCTGCGGAGTGGCGGCCGTGGATGCGCAGGGGGAATGCGACGTTGTCGAACACGCTCGCGTTCTGCAGCAGGTTGAACTGCTGGAAGATCATGCCGATGCCCTGCCTGGCTTCGCGCAGCGCACGCCGGCTCAGCGCCGTGAGTTCACGGCCGGCCACGAACACGCGCCCACTGTCAGGCGTCTCCAGCAGGTTGATCAGGCGCAACAAGGTGGACTTGCCCGCGCCGCTGCGGCCCACAAGGCCCTGGATGTCGCCCTGGGCAATGTTCAGGGTGGTGGGCCGCACGGCCTGACAGCGCTGGCCATCGGGCAGGACGTAGGCCTTGGCGACCTGGTCGAGCTGGATCAATGGGGATGTCACGCCAGCGCCTTCAGGAGTAAGGCGTCGGATCGGGCACACGGTCCTCCAGCCGGAAGCGGCCGATGTCGCGCAGCTTGTAGTCCACCGGGTCGTGCAGCGTGTGCACGCGGGCATTGCGCCAGTAGCGGTCGAAGCCATAAGCGCCCGCTGCAGCGCGCGCGCCCAGCAATTCGAAGAACTGAGAGCTCACCTCCACCGCCGCGCGATGGCACAGCACCTTGGCCTCGGCCACGGCGATGGCGACCTCGCCACGGGCCTGCGCGGTGATCGATGGTCCCGCATCGAGTGCGGATTGCAGGCGCGCGGCGGCTTCATCGGCCAGCACTTGGGCCGGGCGAATGAGCAGCCACAGCTGCCCGTAGCGATGTTGGACGTAGGGGTCGTCGGCGGAGCGCTCCACGCCTGAGGCCGCCCAGGGGCTGGCCTTGCCGAGCGTGAAGTCGCGGGCCGCCTCGAAAGCGCCGATCGCGATGCCCAGGTACACATTGGCCATCGTCAATTGCGACAACAGAACGCGCAGCGTAGAACGCGGTGTCGGCGCGACGCCAGGCTCTTGCAGGACATCGCGCTGCGGCAGGAACACGCCGTTGAATCCGACGCTGCCGCTGTCGGTTTGGCGCTGGCCGAACGAATCCCAGTCTTCGCGCACCTCGATGCCCGAACTGCGGGTGGGGATGATGCCGGTCAGACGCGTTTCTGCGGCCCCATCGCCGGTGCCCAGGTGGGCCGACAACAGCAGTCGGTCGGACCCGACTGAGCCGGAGGCATAACGCTTCTGGCCATCGAGCCGCCAACCACCGTCCACCCGGGTGGCCACCAGCGCCCGGTCCAGCGGATTGAGAGCATTGCCCCAGAACTCGCGGCCCTCGATGGCGGCGCACAGCAGCCGTTGCTGCTGCTCGGCGTGCCCGTACAGCAACACGCTTGAAACCTGCAGGTGATGGAAGCCAAATACATGCGCCAAGGCGCTGTCCACCTGGGCCAGTTGGCGGACGGTACGCAGCACCGTCGGCCACTCGGCACCGAGCCCACCGTACTGAATCGGCACGCTCAGGGAGAGCAAGCCGCTGGCGCGGATCAGTTCTCGCTCGGCCGCCGCGTGGCCGCCGGCACCGTCACGCTCGACGGCATTGGAGGCCAGCGCGTGCTTGAGCACCTGCGTGGCGGCGGTGACATCGAATGGGGGTTGGCCGGCCTCTGAAGGAGGAGCGAGGGCTGGCGAAGCATGGGGACTCATCGGGAAACCGGAACTGCGAAGGCTGCGGAGTCTCGCAACCTTGCGGGCATCGGTGAACGACGGTTTTCATCTGTGCTTCTGCATTCCGTGACCGTCGGAAGTGTCAATCGAAGAAGTCGAACCGCCCTTCAGCAGCGAGCTCTGCAAGCGGGCGCCGAGGACTCGGGGTTTCGCGCGCCTGCAAGACTTGGGACAACAGTGACTTGTCGCCACGACGACCGATGGCAACAACGGCATGCAACTCGAAACCAGCCGGGATGGCATACGTGGCACGCGCCTTGTCACGGTCGAAGCCACCCACGCCATGCGCGGCCCAGCCAGACAGCGACGCCTGCAACGCCAGCAAGGCCCACGCCGCACCGGCGTCGAAGGCGTGGGTGAGGTTGACCTGCGGCTCGGTCTTGCCGGGTGGCAGCCACTGCCGGGCAGACAGCACGAGCACAAGGGCGGAGGCCCGGTGGGCCCATCCTCGATTAAACTCGGACAATGTTCCCAACAACGGCTCCCAAGCTGGAGTGCCCGCCCGGGCATAAATGAAGCGCCAGGGTTGAGCGTTGAAGCCTGAGGGTGCCCAGCGGGCCGCTTCCAGGAAAGTAAGCAGTGTGGCTTCGTCGATCGCTTCGCCGGTAAAGGCTCTGGGTGACCAACGTTGTAGAAACTGGGGGTCTATGGGGTGGGCTGCGGCGCGTGCCGCGATAGCGTGTTCTGACATGCGGGCTCCAAACGAAGTGCGGGGCGCGGAGGAGGCTTCGCGCGACATGGGCGGTGCGTCCTGGCCGGAACACAGGAGGAGCCATGACAGCACGAACTGCGGGACGCGAGCCTTGACGCCGGCGGCAATCCTGGAGGGAGGACGGATCCATGCCAACGAATGAATGTGCACTTGCATATTCGCCAGGCAGGGGGCAAGTCTCTGCCAGCGTTCAACACCGGCGACGCTCACCGCACGTGACACAGCCCGGCAGCCAATTGCTGGCAGACAGCCTATCCTGCAATCAAAAAACTTCTTCCTCCTTTGTCAGAGCGAATCTCATGTCGCGCCGCCGAACTCCGGAGTTGCGCGCTCAGATTGCCCTCGAATTACCTTCCACCCGACGATGGGATGAAACAAAAGTGCATCACAACCGCACGCAAGTGCAGCAGAAGTGCATCACAACCGCACGCAAGTGCATCAGAAGTGCATCAAATGTGCAGCAAAACTGCAACGTAAGTGCACGGAACTGCAACGCAACCGCACGCAACTGGAGCACGAGCGAGACGAAAGTGGAACGGAAGTGAGACAAAACTGGGACGTAAGTGCGACAGAAGTCGAACGTGTAAGACACTATTCGAACGGGGTCGGGACGGAACTCGAACGGCAGTCGAACGGAAGTCGAACACGATCGAGCAAAGGTCGAACTAGAGTCGATCACAAGTCGAACGATGCTGAGACATTAGCCGGACGGACGCACATTGGAAACGGCCCAAATGTGGACCGAATGTGGCCCGAATCCGGACCGCATTCGGATCGTAAGCGGACCAAATCCGGCCTGACCTGAAGGCACGGCCCGAATCCGGACCAGAACCGGCCCATAGGCGAACCGAAGGTGGACCGAATCCGGACTACTCGCGGACCGAATGCGGACCGAATCCGTGCTGAAAGAGGACCGGATCCGGACATGGGGCTGCCGCGGCCGGTGGGTCGGACGGTCCGACCCTCAGCAGTGCGCAGCCGACTGAGATGCCCCTATCGCACGCCTCGACCACGCGGACTCGCAGGCGTTCGCGTGCGCTGGGTTGAGCAATGCCCGGGCAATGCCTCGCTGGTTGGCCCCAGTCAAGGGCGGGCACGGCCCGGCGCAGCGAACCCTTGACGGGAGCCGGCCAGTTCATATGCTGCTTGGGGGCCGGCGTCACAACGTGAAGCCAGCCCCCGAGCCCGTCCGGCCGCAAGGACTTCCCCGCCCCTCGGGGGCGGGGCGAGGGGTGGGGTCAACGCTCGCGATCGGGCCCAGGTCGAACGATGTTCCGCTGCGGCTGCGGCTGCGGGCGAGGCTGCTGCCTCGGCGCAATCTCAGCCTGCCTCTGCCGCTGTTGAAACACTTCCTTCACGAAGGGAGCGACCCTCACGAAATCCGCCACCCGCTGGGCAAGCTTTCGGTCATCCGGGTCTTCGGAGGCCGACAGCGCCTTCATGATGTGCGCCCACCCCCGCATGGCCTCGGCCCGGCTCTCCCATTGGCGCGCACCAGTCTTCGTCGCAGCAGAGCCTGTCTGCCGCAAGCGCCCTTCCTGCCGGGCCTTCACGCGCCAGAGCGGCTCGAAGTTGCGGTTCTCCCCGCGTGTGGCCTGCCGCGTCGCCTCCGCCTCAACGCCCCAGCCCCGCAGCTTCTCGGCGAATGTCTCTCGCCAGCGTTGCAGATCCGCCTTTCGCGGATTCAGCCGCTTGCCGGTGGTGGACTCCGCCCTGACGCTCAGGTGTACGTGCGGGTTGGCCTGATGGTCATGCAGAACCATCACGTAACGATGCCCCTGCAACTCGGCACGGGCGAACTCCCGTGCCGCCGACTGCACGGCCCCCGCATCGGTGCCCTGCGGCATCGACAGCATGATGTTGAAAGCCTCCCGCCTGTGCCCTTCGTCGCCGATGAGCGAGCCGCCGTACTGCCACTGTTCGCCGAGATCCTGCAGCGCTTCCTTGCCCGTACGCACGACGCCGCGATCGTCTTCGATCTCAAGCTTGCCGTTCTTGCTGATGTACCGGAAGTGCGCCGCGATGGCCGCCATCCCCCCTGCCACCACCGGTGACCTTGACCATGACCTGGGGCGCACGCCGCCCCACTGTCGCCGCGATGCGCTGCCGGATGACTGCGGCCTTGCGCCGCGTCAGCGTATCCAGCCTGGGCGTGGTCGTGGGCCTGACGATCCGGTTGCCGGGATAGAAGAGCCGCTCGCCCCATTGCACCAGCACCCCATCGACCGTAGGCCCGGTGGTCATTTCCGACCTCGCGCTGGACGCAGCTCGGCAACGAGTTCCGCCGATGCCGCGAGGTGCTTGCGAACATCGTCTCGCAGCGAGTGGATGCTGGCTCGGTACGGTTCAAGCTCGCTCGAAGGAACCCGGGCGAGCATCCGCATGAAGGCGTTCAGATCGGCAGTGATCACCGCAAGCCGATCCGACGAGGTCCGCAGCACATCCACTGCCCTTGCATGGTCCGGCGCCTTTGGTGGAAGGGGCGCCCCATCGATGAGACTGGCCACATAAGCGCCTTGGGAGACATCAGCTTTGCGGGCTCGACTCGAGAGGAGGTACGCATGTCCGGCCGTCAGGCGTAAGGTGAGTTTGACTGTCTTGCCCGAGAACATCGGGTCCGAATGCGCATCCGCGAGTGCATCGGCCACTTCGTTGTCGAGCATCGCCACCAACGCGTGCCGCACGAGAGCGGCGGCGGTCATGTGCCGTCGCTCGGCTTGCAGTTGCAACCGCTGCCTCAGACCTCGCAGATCGACGGTGACCCGATCACGCTCGGCAGCAGCTCGCGTTGCCGATCCAGGGAGTCCAATGTTTCGCGAAGTGTCCGATTCGATGGAGGGCGTAGACACGCGCAACATCTTGCCAACACCGCACCGAGTCCGGTAGCCCCGCGCCTTTCGAGGCGCTTCGTCCCAGCTCGTCCCGCTGCATCCCGAGAAGTCCCAAGGCGTCCGAGTAGGCCCCTGCAGGCCTTACACTTTCTTACACATTCGAAACCGACTTGAATGCCTCAGGTCAATCGGTGAGCGGTCAAGCCCGTCTTGCTATACCTCAAATGCAGTGGCATGTTTGCCAGCACCATCCAACCGGCCTCGCATCACAAGGAACGCTAGTCAAGCCGCACGAAGTGGAATTACGTTTGCTCCGGCGGCCAATACCTCGATGCGATCCGCCAAGTACTGCAGCGCCCTCTTCCGCTCAGAGGCCAATTCCATGTGGCTGTAGGCCGCGACGGTTGCATTCTTCTCGCTGTGGGCCAAGAGCAGCTCGACCACGTCCCTGCCGAACCCATGCTCGCGCAGCAGTGTCGCGGCCGTGCCGCGGGTTCCGTGCGGGCTGAAGTCGGGCACACCGAAGTCCATGCGTTTGAAGAAGTGATTCAACGTCACGTCGCCCATGGGCACGCTGCCGCGGAAGACGGAAGGAAACACGTATTCGCCGTGCCCCGAGAACTCATGCATTTGGCGCAACAAGCTGACCGCTTGGTGCGACAGAAACACGCGGTGCGGCTTGCCCATCTTCATGCGCTCGGCGGGGATGTCCCACCGCGCCGCATCCAGATCGAACTCCGGCCACTTGGATCGCAGGAGTTCGGTCTTGCGGGCCATCGTCAGTAGCAGCAACTTGGTTGCCGCGATCGTCGTGAGGTGGGCCCCCTGCTCGTCGAGCTTGCGCCAAAAGGTGCCCAGTTCCTTCTCGCTCAAGTGCCGGTGGTGTTCGACAGGCGCACGCACGATCGCACCCCGCAAAGGCTGCGCCGGGTTGGTCGTGACCAGAAGATTCCGGATGGCGTGGTTGTAGATCTGCTGGACGATCACCCGTATGCGCTCGGCCGTGACCGAGGTGTCGGCGCGGGCCTTGATGATGGCCAGCACGTCACCGGGCTTGACCTCCCCCAATTGCATGTCTCCGATGGCCGGGTAGACGTAGGCATCGAGCCACCGCACGGTCTGGGCCACATAGCCTCCGGACCGATAGAACAACGTCTCCTCAAGCCATCGCTGGGCGAAGGCGCGGAAGGTCAGTTGCCGCGACTCGACCTCCTTCTGGGCGACCGACTGCACCTTCTTGGCCTTCGCGGGGCTTTGGCCGCGCTCCACCAGCGCCCGAAGCTCTTCGTGGCGATCTCGGGCCTGCTTGATGGTGAAGGCGGGGTACGCCCCGATCGTGACCTTCTCGCGCTTGCCGTTCAGGTGGTACTTGAAACGCCAGGTCTTGGCGCCGGAGGGCAGCACCTCCAGCAAGAGTCCCCCGCCATCCGTCAGTGCATAGGCCTTCTCGCGCGGCTTGGCGTTGTCGATGGTGGCGGGCCTCAGGGTGTAGTTGACGTGACGCATGTTTATAACTTGGCCGAAGTTCCGTGGCCCCATGATGGCCCCGAATATGGCCCTGTAGCGGTGGGATGTCAACGGACGATCTGAGACCTCCTGAAGCAAAAAACCCCAGTCGAATCAACGACCTGGGGTTTTTCTTGAGACCTTCCGGGACGTCCTGGGACGCCCTGGAACCACTTCACATATGGTCGATCATCACCTGCCCGAATCCCGAGCACGACACCTGTGTGGCACCGTCCATCAGCCGCGCGAAGTCATATGTGACCTTCTTGCTCAGGATCGACCGCTCCATCGACGAGATGATCAGGTCGGCGGCCTCGAACCAACCCATGTGGCGCAGCATCATCTCGGCCGAGAGGATCTCCGAGCCCGGGTTGACGTAGTCCTTGCCGGCGTACTTCGGGGCCGTGCCGTGGGTGGCTTCGAACATGGCCACCGAATCGCTCAGGTTGGCACCCGGGGCGATGCCGATGCCACCCACTTGGGCGGCCAGGGCGTCCGACACATAGTCGCCGTTCAGGTTCAGCGTCGCGATCACCGAGTACTCGGCCGGGCGCAACAGGATCTGCTGAAGGAAGGCGTCGGCGATCACGTCCTTGACGACGATGTCCTTGCCGGTGCGCGGGTTCTTGAACTTCATCCACGGGCCGCCGTCGATCAGCTCGGCGCCGAACTCACGCTGGGCCAGGGCGTAGCCCCAATCCCGGAAGCCGCCTTCCGTGAACTTCATGATGTTGCCCTTGTGCACGAGCGTCATGCTGGGCTTGTCGTTGTCGATGGTGTATTGCAGCGCCTTGCGCACCAGCCGTTCGGTGCCCTCGCGCGAGACCGGCTTGATGCCGATGCCCGAGGTGTTCGGGAAACGGATCTTCTTGACGCCCATTTCCTCGATCAGGAACTTGATGAGCTTCTTGGCCTTGTCGCTTTCGGCTTCGTATTCGATGCCGGCGTAGATGTCTTCGGAGTTCTCGCGGAAGATGACCATGTGGGTCTTCTCGGGCTCCTTGACGGGGCTGGGCACGCCCTTGAAGTACTGGATGGGCCGCAGGCACACGTACAGGTCGAGTTCCTGGCGCAGCGCCACGTTCAGCGATCGGATGCCGCCGCCCACGGGGGTGGTCAACGGGCCCTTGATGGACACCACGTACTCGCGCACGGCCTGCAGGGTTTCCTCGGGGAGCCAGACGTCGGGGCCGTAGATCTTGGTCGATTTCTCACCCGCGTACACCTCCATCCAGTGGATCTTGCGCTTGCCGCCGTAGCTCTTGGCCACGGCCGCATCCACCACCTTGAGCATCACCGGGGTGATGTCCAGGCCCGTCCCATCGCCTTCGATGTACGGGATGATGGGCTGGTCGGGCACGTTCAGGGAGAAGTCCGCGTTGACGGTGATCTTCTGCCCGCCTTCGGGCACTTTGATGTGTTGGTACATGTGCGGGTTCTCCAGAGGGCCGGGCGGGTGCTGCGGCAGATACGTGGTTGAGCCCGAAATTCTATGTCACCCCCGCTGTCAACCGACTGACACGGATGGGCGTTTCGGTCCGTCCTCGCGTGGGACAGGCGCTGAGAAACTCCGAGACGCATTGGAGATGAACAGGCTCCGGGCTGCCCTGATCGCCGCCGCCACGGCTACCGGCAAATGGGCCTGCCCTGCCCAGGCGCCCCGCGCGGGCCCCGGCTTCGAGGCCCTGCCCGTACGGGCTTCGTCATTCGCAGGGCCTGACGGCGATCCTGAGAGGGGGCGCCTCGCCTACACCGTGGCACAGAAGGCCGCGACCTTCGACCAGAGCCCGTGGCCCAGCGCCCAGCCTGCAGACACCGTGAGCAGGCCCCCTGCCGCGCGCACGGCCCAGCGCTCCCGGGCGCCGGGGTCACCGCCGCGCAGCAGGTGCCGCCAGGCCCAGGGGGCCAGCAGCAGGCCGGGTGAAGACGCCACGGCGAAGGCTGCCATCGCTGCGGCCCCAGGCGCGGCACCGCTGGTCAGCGCGGCCACCAGCAGGCCCGACTGCAGCAGGCCGCAGGGCCAGGCCACCCACAACCCGCCGGCCACGGCGGCGCTCGCCGTGCGCAGGGGCAGGTTCACCACCGCCTGCCCGGCGGCCGCGGCGCGCGGTACGCGGCCCAGGCCAGCCATCCAGGCCGGCTGGCGGCCCGTCCAGGCCAGCCAGATGCCCAACCCGAGCGAGCCCGCCTGGGCCATCGTCCACAGGGCGCCCAAGGCCGGGCTCATGCGGGCCCACTCGGCCCAGGCCGACACGCTGGCGGCCGCCACGGCACCGCCCGCCGCGTAGCCCAGCACCCGCCCCAGGTGGAAGGCACCCGCACTGCGGGCGCTGCCGTCGCCCAGGGCCGCGGCACAGGGCGCGCTGCACATCACGGTGCAATGCGGCGCGCCGGCCAACCCGAGCAGGGCTGCACTGGCGATGAGGGCGGAATCCACCCCTAGATGATGCGCGAAAAGCGCTCCCGCACCTTGTCGGCCTGAAGATGGCGGTCGAACACCATGGCGATGGCCCGCACGAAGTACCAGCCCTTGGCCGTCACCTGGATCGCATCGTCCGTGACATCGACCAACCCGGCATCCACCAGCGGCTTGAGCCGCTCGAATTCGGGGACGAAGACTTCGCGCATGTGCACCAGATGGGCCAGTTCGATCGACTCGTCGTCGACCCGGCCCTGGCACATCAGGGCCATGATGACGCTGCGGCGCAGCAGGTCGTCGCGCGTCAGCGCCAGGCCACGCACCACCGGGAACTGCCCTTGCATCAGTGCATCGGTGTATTCCTCCAGCGTCTTGGCGTTCTGGCTGTAGGTGGCGCCCACGCGGCCGATGGCCGAGACGCCCAGGGCGATCAGGTCGCAATCGGGCTGGGTGGAATAACCCTGGAAGTTGCGGTGCAGCCGGCCCTGCCGCTTGGCCACGGCCAGCGCGTCGTCGGGCAGCGCGAAGTGGTCCATGCCGATGTGCACGTAGCCGCTGCCGATGAATCCGGTCAGCGCGGCGCGCAACATGCTCACGCGCTGCTCGGCGCTGGGCAGTTCCATGGCATCGATCCGGCGCTGCGGCTTGAAGCGCTGGGGCAGATGGGCATAGGCATACAGCGCGATGCGCGTGGGCCGCAGCATGGCCACCTGCGCGATGGTGCGCTGGAACGACTCGGGCGTCTGGCACGGCAGGCCGTAGATCAGGTCGGCGTTGATCGACTCGAAGCGCAGTGCGCGGGCTTCGGCGACCAGTTCACCCACGCTCTCGGGCGACTGGACGCGGTGGACGGCGGCCTGCACCTGCGGGTCGAAGTCCTGGATGCCGAAGCTGATGCGGTTGAAGCCCATGCCGGCGATGCGGCGCAGCCGCTCGCGGTCGACGGTGCGGGGATCGACCTCGATGGACACCTCGGCCTCGGGCAGGATCTTGAAGGCGCCGCGCAGCAAGGTGATCAGGCGTCCAAGCATCGCGTCGTCCAGGAACGTGGGCGACCCGCCGCCCAGGTGCAACTGCGACACCGGCTGCCCACGTCCCAGATCGGCCACGTGCAAGGCCACCTCGCGCTCCAGCAGGTCCACGTACTCGGCACCCCGGCTCTTGTGCTTGGTGATGATCTTGTTGCAGGCGCAGTAGTAGCACAGCGACTCGCAGAACGGGATGTGCACGTACAGCGACAAGGCCGGTGCGCCGCCGATCACCGCACCTTGCGCACGCTGCTGCAAGGCCCGTCGGTATTCGGCGGGCCCGAACGCTTCGACGAAGCGGTCGGCCGTCGGATAGGAGGTGTAGCGCGGCCCGGGGACGTCGAGCTTGGTCAGCAGGTCGTCCGTGAGCAACTCGGCGATGGACGGTGCGGTGGTGGTGTTCATGGCTGGACTCTGCCAAAGCCGTCGCAGGGGGCCTTTGACCTGTCTCAAACACCGCCATGTCCGGTGCATGGGTACGCCCGGGGTTTCGGACTGGCCGGCGCATCGGCGATACTGGGAACAACCAGACCAGGGGCCTAGAACATGCAGACCGCCACGCCCACGTTCAGACTCGAACCCTTCAAGGTGGCCTGCTCGGGCTGCAACTTGCGCGAGCTCTGCCTGCCGGTGGGCATGTCCGAGGAGCAGTTACAGCGCCTGGACGCCATCGTGGCCACGCGGCGCACCGTACCGCGAGGCGAAGCGCTGTTCCACGCCGGCGACGCCTTCGCTTCGCTGTACGCCGTGCGCACCGGTTTTTTCAAGACCTGCGTGTCGGCGGAAGACGGCCGCGACCAGGTCACCGGCTTCCAGATGGCCGGCGAGCTGCTCGGCCTGGACGGCATCGGCACCGACCGCCACACCTGCGACGCCATCGCCCTGGAAGACTCCCAGGTCTGCGTCATCGGTTTCCATCAGCTCGAAGACCTGTCGCGCGACCTGTCCGACCTGCAGCGCCACTTCCACCGCATCATGAGCCGCGAGATCGTGCGCGACCATGGCGTGATGCTGCTGCTGGGCAGCATGCGGGCCGAAGAGCGCCTGGCGGCGTTCCTGCTCAACCTCACGCAGCGGCTGCGCACGCGGGGGTTCTCGAGCAGTTCGCTGGTGCTGCGCATGACGCGCGAAGAAATCGGCAGCTACCTCGGGCTGAAGCTCGAAACCGTGAGCCGCGCCTTCTCGAAGTTCCAGGACGACGGGGTGCTGGAAGTCAAGCAGCGGCAGATCCGCGTGCTGAATTCCGAAGCCTTGCAGGCCCTGGTCAACGGCAGCGCCTGCTGAGAACACCCCCGGGGGCACGCCCCGGCAAGGGGATTCAGGGCGCCTGGGTGGCCACGTGGTTGCGCGCCTGCATCGCCGGCTGTTCCGACTTGCCGGCAGCCACGGCGGGCTCGAGCACCGGGTCCGGGTAGATGATGGCCAGAGCCAGCGTCACGAAACTGGCTACCACCACCAGCGCAGGGCCGCCGATGACCATCCAGACGATGGGCAGCCGCCACCAGGGCGGGTTCAGGGTGGGATCGATCGAATCCGGGTTGGCCATGGTGCTGCCCTTTCTGTCGAATGTGGGTGTCATCGCGGCACCACGAAGGTCGATTTTTCAGTTTGCGGTCGGGCCGCATCGCCCGGCGCCCCACCCACTCGCCGCACGGTGAATTCGATACGGTGCGCACCGGTGCCCGCGGCCTCGGCCACCGCGGGCGGCACCCGCAGCGACAGTGGCACCCACAGTGCCTGGGCCGGCCCCACTTCCAGGCTGGGAGGCACCTCGGTCACCATCTGCGCCAGCCCGCTGGCTGCCACCTGGTAATGCTGGGTTTGCTCGGTCGTGTTCATGATCTGAAGCCGGTATACATTCTCCACCCAGCCGTCTTCGACCAGGCGCGCCAGCGCGCCGCGATCGCGCACCACGTCAACCTTGAACGGCGCGCGCATCCACAGGCTGGTGGCCAGGGCGCCGCAGATCAGCAGCAGGATGGCCGAATACACCATCACCCGGGGCCTGAAGATGCGGCGCACCTCGTCCTGGGGCTTGAGGTGCTGCTGCAGGCCGTTCTGCGTGTCGTAGCGGATGAGTCCCCGCGGGTACTGCATCTTGTCCATCACGCCGTTGCACACGTCGATGCAGGCCGTGCAGCCGATGCACTCGTATTGCAGCCCCTTGCGGATGTCGATGCCCGTCGGGCACACCTGCACGCACAGGCCGCAGTCGATGCAGTGGCCCAGATTGGCGGCCGCCAGGTCGGTCTTGCGGCCCTTGGCGCGCACGCCGCCGCGGGGTTCGCCGCGGGCCTCGTCGTAGGTGATGATCAGGGTGTCCTTGTCGAACATCACGCTCTGGAAGCGGGCGTAGGGGCACATGTACTTGCACACCTGCTCGCGCATCCAGCCGGCGTTGCCATAGGTGGCAAAGCCATAGAACAGCACCCAGAAGATCTCCCATGCGCTCCAGTCCAGCGTCAGGGCCGAGGCCGCCAACGTGTGGATGGGCGTGAAGTAGCCGACGAAGCTGAAGCCCGTCCACAGGCCGATGGCGATCCAGGCCAGTTGCTTGGCGGTCTTGCGCAGGACCTTCTCCACGCTCAGCGGGGCCTTGTCCAGGCGCATGCGGGCCATGCGGTCGCCCTCGATGTGGCGCTCCACCCACATGAAGATCTCGGTGTAGACCGTCTGCGGGCATGCAAAGCCACACCACAGGCGCCCGGCCACCGCCGTGAACAGGAACAGCGCGTAGGCAGAGACGATCAGCAACCCGGTCAGGTAGATGAAGTCCTGCGGGTAGAGCACCAGCCCGAAGATGTAGAAGCGCCGCGCGCCCAGGTCGAAGAGCACCGCCTGGCGGCCGTTCCACGACAACCAGGGCAAGCCGTAGAAAACCAGCTGGGTGACCCACACGAAGGCCCAGCGCCAGCCGGCGAACCAGCCCGAGACCGCCCGGGCGTAGATCTTGTCTTCGGCCCTGTACAGCGAGACGATGGCGGTGCGCGCGTCGTCGGCTTCTGCGGCAACCGGGGTACTGCTCATCGAACGGTCACTGCGTGGCCACTTTGGTGCCTTGCGACAGGCTCCATACGTAGGCACCCAGTACGTGGATCTGGTCGGGGGTGAGCAGGCGGCCCTGGGCCGGCATCACGTTGGTCTTGCCGTTGTTGACCATGTTGACGATGGCCTGCTCGCCCCAGCCATGCAGCCAGATCTTGTCGGTGAGATTGGGCGCCCCGATGGCCGGGTTGCCCTTGCCTTCCGGCCCATGGCAGGCGGCGCACACCGTGAACTTGGACTTGCCCAGTTCGGCAGCCAGGTTGTTGTGCGCACTGCCCGACAGGCTGAGCACGTAGTTGGCGACGTTGCGCACGTCATCGGCACTGCCCACCGCGGCGGCCATCGGCGGCATCATGCCCGTGCGGCCCTGGGTGATCGTCTGCACGATGTACTCGGGCGTGCCGGCGCCCAGCCAGTCGTGGTCGGTCAGGTTCGGGAATCCCTTGCTGCCGCGGGCGTCCGAGCCGTGGCACTGCGAGCAGTTGTTCAGGAACAGCCGCTGCCCGATGCCCATGGCCTGCGGGTCGCGGGCCAGTTGCTCGGCGTTCATGGTGGTGAACTTGGCGTACACCGGAGCCATGGCCACGCGGGCCTTCTCCTGTTCGGCCTGGTACTGGTTGGTGCTGGTCCAGTTGAAGGTGCCGGCATTCGAACCCAGCCCCGGGTAGAAAGCCAGGTAGACGGCCGCGAAAACGACCGTGATGACGAACAGCCACATCCACCAGCGCGGCAGCGGGTTGTTCAGCTCCACCAGGTCTTCGTCCCAGACGTGGCCGGTGGTGTTGTCCTGCGACATGACCCGCCGCCGGCTGGCCACGGCCAGCAAGGCCA
>CAIJPE010000194.1 GCA_903822435.1 uncultured beta proteobacterium
GGTGCTGCTGCTGCAAGCGCAAGCCCTGCGCCTGATGGCCAGCCTGGTGGTGCATGTCCGTTCTGACAACCGCCCCATCCTGTGGGCCAACCTCGCCACGCTGCCCGTTCCCCTGGCGGTGATGGGCATGGTGCCTGCGTGGGGGCTGGCCGCAGCGGTGTTCGGCGCCTGGTTGCTGGAGCTGACCTACACCGGCGTGACATTGCGGGTCGCGGGTCTGAGGGTGCGACAACTCGCGGGGCCGGGCCGACACTGGGCCTGTGTCGCGTGGGCCTTGACGGCCTCGGCAGCAGTCGGCGGCGGGCTGCGGTTCACGTTGCCCGCTGGGCTGGGCCTGTCGATCGGCATTCCACTGATGAGCGCGACCTACGCGGCCGTGCTGTGGCACCTGCGCCCGCTGGAGCGGTCAGAAAGACGGATGCTGGTCCGCCTGCGCCCGGTGCGCCGGGCCGCTCAGTAGTGGCCCTTCATCAGCAGTGGAAGCAGGCGCATCACACCCAACAGGCGCCGCAGCCGGCTGGGCTGCTGCAGCACCCGATACAGGCCCTCCAAACCCAGCCGCTGCCAGGCGGGTGGTGCGCGCCTGACGAGCCCGCTGGCCAGGTCGATGGCACCACCGAAGCAGTACAAGCCGATGACTTGCCCGTCGAGTTCGACCAACATGGCGTTGGCCAGCCTGAATTCCTTCTCCGCGCCCAACCCCAGAACCACATGGTCGGCGCGGAATGCCCGGATAGCCCGCAAAGACTCGGCATGCGCCAGCCGTTCCCCTTCGCTACCAGGCGCATGCTGCGGCGGTGAGAAGCCGGCCACGTCCAGCATCGGCCAGCGTTGCCGCAGGCCATGCACCGCCAGGAGGTTGGACCGGGCGCTGGCCCCCAGCAACAGCAGGCGCTGGCCGTGCCGGGCACTGTGTGCGGCGATCTGGTGGATCAGGTCGGATCCCGAGAGCTTGCGCAACAGGCCTTCCGGATACTTGCGGCGCAGGGCCCACCACACCCATTGCCCATCCACGCTGACCCGCGCTCGCTGCGAGCGGAGCAGCGCCTGAAGGGCCTCGCTGTACGGGTGGGAAAGCGCAATCTCTGCATTCAGCGTCAGGTAGGCCCAGCACTGTGCGGTTGCTGGCGGCGGGAACGAATGGGTCTCCGTGATGGGGATTCCGCAGAAGGTCATCGGCCCGGCCGTACGCGGCCTCATCGCGGCGTGGCACCGGGCAGCAGTCCCATGGCGATGGCCTCCGCCACGGCCTGCGTGCGATTGCTGGAACCCAGCCGGCGCAAGATCTTCTGGATGTGATTTTTCACGGTCAGCGGGCTGATGGACAGGAGTTGAGCGATCTCGTGGTTGCTCTTCCCATCGCGCACCCACTCCAGGACCTGTCGTTCACGGTCGGTGACGCGTTTAACCGCGGGCGACACGGCGCTCTTCAACGCCGGCACGGTTGACGTTGGCGCCTGGGCCAGATCCCGCTCGGTCGCCATCACCCGCTTCCAGATCCAGTGGAGGTAGGGCAGCAGCAACTCTGTCATGGCCAAGGTCTCCGGCAACGCCGGCTGGCCGGTGTTCGCCAGCACGAAGAAGCACTCCACTTCAGCCGGTCTTTGCGGCCTGGCCACGCCATGAACCAGCAGACGTTCGATCCCGAACGAGAGCAGCAGCGCCGCGACCGGGGCCACGCAGGCATCCCTCAGCTTTGCAACGGGCAAGAGCAGGGGGGCTCCCTCGCCCTGCACCCATGTGGCGACGATGAAGCGCAACAGCGGGCCCTGGGCGTCGGTCAAGGCACGGAGCAGTTCGGGCGACAGCGCGATGCTGTGAAAGACCTCGAAGACGACTTCACGGCGTTGCCGCACATAGGCCCCACAGGCGAGGACCTGATGCGGCAACAGCGTTTGCAACTGACTCTGTGTCCAGATGAAGTACTGCGAACGACGTCGCACGGCCGGTCCGGCCTCGACCGTCCGCACGAACGCATCGGCCTGATCGGGCCCCAGGATCAACCCATCGGTTGCCTGGCCCGACGCCTCCCTGGCAATCGTGCTCATGTGCGAAACCCTGCTTGAAATGCTGCGTGCCGAGCCACACCAGCGCCCGACGAGGTTGGCGCCAGCGGGCTCTCCGGCCGCCTGTCCACAGGAAGATCAGCGGCGCTCATGGCATCGACCCGGAAGAACACATCTTGAGGAAACACCCATCTCCACCAAAGGTGTGCGCCGGTCCCGTCCCCTCGTAATGAGGTTAGGTTTCCGATGTGACCTCAGCATGAAGCCCGGCGACGCGGGAACCGGGTTGGATGGTTCTTTCGGCTCACGTCCAAGGGCTTTGGTGGCTTTGCCATGAAAGACATCGCCGTCACGATCCACAAGACCCGGCGTCGCCCGAGCGCGCAAACCATGCCGGGGGCCCAAGGAACATTCCACGCATGAACTTCGTGCAGATCGCCTGGATCATGGCGTGCTCGGCTGCGGTTGCACTCTTCATCGTGGGCACGCGGAAATGGCACCGCCGCTGGACCAGCGACTTCGAGGCGGGCCAGGCCCGCAAGCACCACCAAGGCTCGCCACCGCGTGTGGGCGTCCTGCCTCTGTGGGCCGGCATGGCCCTGGGCCTGGCCATGCTGTGGGAGTCCTCGGCGCCGGACGCTGCGGCTGGCTGGGCGCTGGCGATGATGTCGTGCAGCCTGCCCGCGGTGCTGCTGGGACTGGCAGAGGACCTGACGAAACGGGTGTCTCCGGTACTGCGGCTGCTGGGTACCGTTGCAGCGGCGGCGCTTGCCATGACCGTGCTGGGGGACCGGATCGAACGCGCCGACCTGCCGATGCTCGACGGCGTGCTGGCATTCATCCCGCCCTCGGTCCTGCTTACGATGCTGGTCGTCTGCGGATTCACGCATGCGATGAACCTCGTCGACGGGCTCAATGGGCTGGCCTGCGGGCTGGCCCTGGTCATGCTGGGGGGCACCACGCTGGTCGCGAGCCATGTGCAAGACCACGCCGTGGTTCAGGTGTGCGTGATGCTGGCTTGTGCGGTGGCGGGACTCTGGCTGGTCAACTTTCCGCGGGGCTTGATTTTCCTGGGCGATGGGGGCGCCTATTTCATCGGGTTCATGCTGGTCCAGATCTGGCTGCTGATGGTCCACCGCCACCCGGAGCTATCGCCCTGGTTGTTCGTGGCAGTCGGCGCCTATCCCACGACCGAAACGCTCTTCAGCATCTATCGGCGACGCTTCAGCGGGCGTCGGGCAAAGCCGGCCATGCGAGCCGATCGGCTGCATCTGCACAGCTTGTTGTATCGAAGGCGCGCGGTACCCCTGGCACGCCGGTGGCGCTGGACAGCGCCTTGGGTGCCCAACGCCGTGACCGGCCTGGTCCTTGCGCTTGCCGCCGCCGTTCCGGTGGGGCTTGCCGCCAGCGCCCCGTCCGGCACGGTCTGGCCCTTGTGCGTCTTCGCGGCGTCGGCGGCCCTGTACGTACTGACTTTTGGCCGGCTGCTGGTGCGGGGGCCCAAACCCGGCCCCCAACGCCAGCCGCCTAGCGACGCATCGCCCAAGGTGGCAGGGGTCCGGCTGGGCGTGCCGCGCCACACAGACCCCTGACACGGCCGGCGTGGAGGCCCGCGCGGCCGTCAGGGCAACAACAGAGAGGGCGGCTGGTCGAAGGCGTCCATGGCGCGGACGGCCTGCCCGGCGGGCGAGGCCAGCACGATCTTGAAGTCGTGCACGATGTGGTCGCCATATTGCCAGTAGCTCACGCCCAGGCTGCGCGCGGCCTGCCGCACTGCCGCGGGGTCGCCACTGAGGAAGTGCCAGTTGGGGCGCACCAGCTTGTGGTCGGCGCGGTAGGCGGCCCAGTCTGCCGGGCGGTCCTGCGTCGGGTCCAGCCCGATCACGACGAAGTCCAAGGCCACTTGCCGCTGGTCGGCCAAGTCCTGCACGGCTTGCAGGGTCCGCAGGCTGGTCGAGCAGATGCGGCGGCACGCACCGTAGGCCATGGTCGAGACCGTCCAGCGGCCCTCCAGGGCCTGCCATTGCATCGGCTGGCTGCGGTCATCGAGCCAGCGGCCAGGCATCGGATACAGACCCTGCACCGCGTGGGCGCCGCCCATGGGGCCCATCAGGCTCAAGGCCCCCAGCAGGCATACCGATCGTCGTGTAGGAGTCATCGGGGCAGGTCGATCCAGAGGTCGCAAGGCACCTCGAGTCTGCGACGCCTGGGCTCGCTTCAGGCGGGAAAGAAGCCCGTGAAAGCTGTCTTTTTCCTGCTGCGGCAACGCACCGTCCGGCTGATAGTGCAGCGGCGCGGCACCCGCTGCGCCGCCCGGCCACGACCCGTCTCGGAGAAGACCACCCATGAAGACCACCCGCATCGTGCAAGCCCTCGCGCTCGCCGGGCTGTGCTGCGCCTCGCTGCCGCAAGCCCTGGCCGACACGGCCACCGACCGCATCGAAGCGCTCGAAAAGCGCCTGGCCGCGAGTTCACGGCTGATCGAGCAGCTCGCTGCCCGCGTGGCGGAGCTCGAAAAGCCTGGCAAGCCGGCTCCTGCGGCCGCCGCTGCAGGCCCTGCGGCTGCCACGACGGCCGAGGTCAAGTCGCAGGCCGAGGCCATCGCCGCCCTGCAGAACAACGTCAGCCAGATCGCAGCCGGGCTGAACCAGCGTGGCAATGACACCGGCGTGCCGCTGCACGGCTTTGCCGACGTGGGGGGCATGTGGTCCTCGGGCGACGACCCCATCAAGCTGCGCGGCTTCAACGGCGGTACGCTGGACATCTACCTCACGCCGACCTTCGGCGAGCGCACCAAGGGCCTGGTGGAGCTGGCCGTGGAATACGGCCGCGACGGCGTGGCTGCCCTGGACATGGAGCGCCTGCAGATCGGATACACCGTCAGCGACGGACTCACGCTGTGGGCCGGCCGCTTCCACACGCCCTTCGGCCTGTGGAACACCTCGTTCCACCATGGCGCCAACCTGCAGACCTCCATCACCCGGCCGCGTTTCGTCGACTTCGAGGACAAGGGCGGCATCATCCCCGCACATTCGGTGGGCCTGTGGGCCAGCGGCAAGTCGCGCCTCGAAGGCGGCCGCGTCACCTACGACGCCTACGTGGCCAACGGCCCGAGCATCGGCGGGCGCACGCTGGACTACCGCGCCTACACCGACAACAGTGCCAACAAGATGCTGGGCGGGAACCTGGGCTGGCAACCGGGCGGCAGCCTTTCGGGCCTCACCCTGGGCGCGCACGCCTTCGGCTCGACCGTGGACACGCTGGACGGCAACGGGGCCGTGCTCAACAGCACGCGGCTGCGCATGGTGGGCGCCTATGCCGGCTATGACGAGAACGACTGGGAGACCATCGTCGAAACCTATCACTTCAACAACGCGGACGTGCTGGGCGGCAACAGCCACGCCAGCAACGCCTGGTTCGCACAGGTCGGGCGCACTTTCGGCAGCCTCACGCCCTTCTTCCGGCTGGAGAAGGTCGCTCTCGATTCGGCCGACAACTACTTCGCCAGCCAGGAATCCGGCCGTTCCTACCGCCGCACGGCGCTGGGCATGCGGTACGCGCTCGATCCGAAGTCCTCGTTCAAGTTCGAACTCAGCAGCACGCGCGAAGACGCCGCCAGCCTGATCGACGAAACCGGCACCGTGGTGCCCTTCAGCGCCCGCAGCTACCAGCGCACGGGCTTCCAGTACTCGGTGGCGTTCTGAGAGAGGCCATGATGATCATCCAACGCCACCACCTCGCCCTGGCCCTGGGCTTCCTGCTCGCCGCCGGCTCCTCGACCGCCGGCGAGCTCATCGCCAACGCCTCGGTCACCCTGACGGCCGACGAGGCCAAGGAGGTCTTCCTGGGCGACAAGCAACTGGCCGGCGGCGCCAAGCTGGTTCCGGTCGACAACGCGGCCGCGCAAGCCGACTTCCTGAGCAAGGTGCTGCAGACGGACAGCACCAAATACGCAGCCCGCTGGACGAAGAAGTCCTTCCGGGAAGGCTTGACCGCACCCGCCGTGAAGGGCAGCGACGCCGAGGTCATCGCCTTCGTGAAGTCCACCCCCGGTGCCGTGGGCTACGTCAGCGGCGCCTCCAGCGGGGTCAAGGTGATCAGCAAGTACTGAACCCGCGCCGGCGGGCGCCAGCTGCCCGCCGGCCGCCCGGCCATGTTTCGGGCGCGTAAAGCGCACGTTTGGGTGCGGTACCCCTGCTCGTGGGGTGCAACTTTGCGACCCCGGGCTGCACCAAGTGTCGAGCCAGTCCTATACTGGTTCCCAGGGTCCGAACAGCCCGCAAACCCCGAAAAAGGCGCATCCATCATGGGTCGAAAGATGAAAGTTGCCGGCCTGCTGGCCCTGGGAGCCGTCGCCGGCGCCCTGACCACGATGCAGCTGCAGGCCGTGGCCCGCAACGCGATGGCGCCGCTGCCCCTGGAAGAGGTGCAGCAATTGGCGGCCGTCTTCGACCGCGTCAAGGCCGAGTACGTCGAGCCCGTCGACGAGAAGAAACTCATTTCCGACGCCATCGCCGGCATGGTGGCGGGCCTGGATCCCCACTCCCAGTATTTCGACAAGAAGAGCTTCAAGGAATTCCGCGAAAGCACCGGTGGCAGGTTCATCGGCATCGGCATCGAGATGGGCATGGAAGAGGGCCTGGTGAAGGTCGTCTCGCCGATCGAGGGTTCGCCGGCATTCCGCGTCGGCCTGAAGCCGGGCGACCTGATCACCCGCATCGACGACACCCCGGTCAAGGGCCTCACGGTCGATCAGGCCGTCAAGCGCATGCGCGGCGAGCCCAACACCAAGGTCAACCTCACCATCTACCGCAAGGCCGAGAATCGCACCTTCCCGGTCACCATCGTCCGCGAAGAAATCCGCATGCAGAGCGTTCGCGCCGGCATGCCGGCCCCGGGCATCGGCTGGGTGCGCGTGAGCCAGTTCCAGGACCGCACGGTCGAAGACTTCGTTCGCAAGGTCGAAGACCTTTACAAGCAGGACCCGAACCTCAAGGGCCTTGTGCTGGACCTGCGCAACGACCCGGGCGGCCTGCTCGACGGCGCCGTGGCCATCAGCGCAGCCTTCCTGCCGGCCGATACGGTGGTGGTGACCACCAATGGCCAGATTGCCGAATCCAAGGCGACCTTCCGCGCCAACCCCGATTACTACGCCCGCCGTGGCGGCGGCGACCCGCTCAAGCGCCTGCCCGCCGCGCTGAAGACCGTGCCGCTGGTGGTGCTGGTCAACGAGGGTTCGGCTTCGGCCAGCGAAATCGTGGCCGGCGCCCTGCAGGACCACAAGCGCGCCACCATCATGGGCGCCCAGACCTTCGGCAAGGGCTCGGTGCAGACCGTCCGCCCCCTGCCGGCGGACACCGCGCTGAAAATCACCACCGCGCGCTACTACACCCCGAGCGGCCGCTCGATCCAGGCCAAGGGCATCGTGCCCGATGTGTGGCTGGACGAAACTGCCGAGGGCAACGTGTATGCCGCCTTGCGCATGCGCGAAGCCGACCTGGACAAGCACCTGACCGGCACCGACGAGAAGAAGGACGCGGAGCGCGAAAAGGCGCGTGAAGAAGCCCGCAAGAAGCTGGAAGAGCAACTGGCCAAGTCCAAGGAACCGATCAAGCCGCTGCCGGAATTCGGCACCGCCGAGGATTTCCCGCTGCAGCAGGCTGCCAACCAGTTGCGCGGCCTGCCCGTGATGGCCAGCAAGACAGCCGCCAGCGAGCAGCGCGCCGAGGCTCCTGCGGCGCCGTCGAAATAGGCGGCGGCTGCCGGGCAGGGCAGCTTTCGAGGTCTGCGTCGGCCCGTTCGCGCGGGCAGCACCGCCCCAAGGCCCGCTCGCGCGGGCAGCACCATCCAAGGCCCGCTCGCGCGGGCCTGTGTCATTCTCCAGCGCCATGAACGACCAGCAACTGCTGCGCTACGCGCGCCACGTGATGCTCGATGGCATCGGCATCGAGGGCCAACGCCGCCTGCTCGGGGCGCACGCACTGATCGTGGGTGCGGGCGGGCTGGGCTCGCCGGTGGCGCTGTACCTGGGCACGGCGGGCCTGGGGCGGCTGACGGTGGTGGACCCCGACACCGTGGATCTGAGCAACCTGCAGCGCCAGATCGCGCACGACGAATCGCGCATCGGCCTGCCCAAGGCGGCCTCGGTGGCGGCCAGCGTGAACGCCATCAACCCGGACGTGCAGATGCGGGCCCTGCACCGGCGCGCCGACGCAGCCCTGCTGGACGAACTGGTGCCGCAGGTCGACGTGGTGCTGGACTGCACCGACAACTTCCGCACGCGACACGCCATCAACGCAGCCTGCGTGCGCCACGGCCGGCCCCTGGTGTCGGGGGCGGCCATCGGCTGGGACGCCCAGATCTCGGTCTACGACACACGCCGGGCCGATGCGCCCTGCTACGCCTGCGTGTTTCCGCCGGATGTGGCGCACGAGGATGTGGCCTGCGCCACCATGGGGGTATTGGCTCCGCTGGTGGGCATCGTGGGCAGCTTGCAGGCGGCCGAGGCGCTGAAGCTGCTGGCCCATCAGCCGGGGTCCGAGACCGGGCTGGTGGGGCGGCTGCTGATGCTGGACGCCCGCACGATGCGCTTCGATGAAATCGGCGTGGCACGGCGCACCGACTGCGAGGTCTGCGGCAGCCGCGACGGGCACAGGCATTAAGCTCGCAACCGATGAACAGCAAGCACACCGACACCAAGGCCCCCGCGCTGCGGGCTCGCAACTTCCCCAGCGCCGAGGAGGAAGCCGCCGCCAGCGCCCAGCCCACGCGCTACGACGGGCCCGAGAGCGCCTACCGCCTGGCCTTCACCGACACCAGCTTCCTGCTGCGCGAAGAACTGCGCCCGGTTCGCATGCAACTGGAGCTGCTCAAGCCCGAGCTGGTGCAGCAGGAACAAGGCATCGAGTCGACCATCGTCATCTTCGGCAGCGCCCGCGTCATGCCCCCCGAGCAGGCCATGGCCGCACTCGAAGCGGCCCGGCAGGCCGGCGATGCGCCTGCGCTCAAGCGCGCCGAGATGGCCGCCAACATGAGCCGCTACTACGACGAAGCCCGCCGCTTCGCCGGGTTCGTCACCGAGCGCTCGCGCCAGCACGCCACGCCCATCTACGTGGTGACCGGCGGCGGCCCCGGCATCATGGAAGCCGGCAACCGAGGCGCGCACGAAGTCGGCGGCAAGAGCATCGGCCTGAACATCGTGCTGCCGCACGAGCAGGCCCCCAACCCCTACATCACGCCGGAATTGTGTTTCCAGTTCCACTACTTCGCGCTGCGCAAGATGCACTTCCTGATGCGCAGCATCGCGCTGGTGTGCTTCCCGGGCGGGTTCGGCACGCTGGACGAGCTCTTCGAGACGATGACCCTGGTGCAGACCGGCAAGAGCCGCAAGCGGCCGATCCTGCTCTTCGGGCGCGAGTTCTGGGAAACGCTGGTGAATTTCGATTTCCTGGTGGAGACCGGCATGATCAGCGCTGGCGACCTGGGCCTCTTCCGATTCGTCGAGACGGCCGAGGAGGCCTGGATGGCGCTGGCCGAGCACTACGGCTTCGATGCGCCGGTCACGCAGACCGGCGAATACGCCGACGACATCTGAGCCCGCCGCCGTGGACCTGCCGAGCCTGAACCCCGCGGACACCAGGCCCGTCAGCCTGATCGGCGCGCCCACCGACATCGGAGCCGGAGCACGGGGCGCCAGCATGGGCCCCGAGGCCTTGCGCGTGGCCGGCCTGGCCGCGGCGCTGCAGGCACGCGGTTTGACGGTGCTGGACCGCGGCAACCTCGACGGCCCGCCCAACCCCTGGCTGCCGCCGGTGGAAGGCTATCGCCACCTGGGTGAGGTCGCGGCCTGGAACCGCGCCGTCCATGAGGCCGTGCACGCCGAGCTGCAGCTGGGCCGTCTGCCCGTCCTGCTGGGCGGCGACCACTGCCTGGGCATCGGCAGCATCAGCGCGGTGGCGCGGCACTGCCGCGAAGCCGGCAAGAAGCTGCGGGTGCTGTGGCTGGATGCGCACGCCGACTTCAACACCCGCGTGCTCACGCCCAGCGGCAACATCCACGGCATGCCGGTCGCCTGTCTGTGCGGCTACGGCCCGCCCGAGCTCATCGAGATCGGCGGGACGGTGCCTGCCATCTCGGCCAAGGCGGTGCGGCAGATCGGGATCCGCAGCGTGGACGCCGGCGAAAAGCGCTTCGTCCACGAGGTGGGGCTGGAGGTCTTCGACATGCGCTTCATCGACGAGATGGGCATGCGCCACGCGATGGAGCTGGCCCTGGCCACGCTGGACGAGAACACCCACCTGCACGTGAGCTTCGACGTCGACTTCCTCGACCCCGACATCGCGCCCGGCGTGGGCACCACCGTGCCCGGTGGGCCCACCTACCGGGAAGCGCAGCTGTGCATGGAGATGATCGCCGACACGGGCCGGCTGGCCAGCCTGGACGTGATGGAGCTCAACCCGGCGCTGGACCTGCGCAACAAGACGGCGCAACTGGCGGTGGACCTGATCGAGAGCCTGTTCGGCAAGAGCACCCTGATGCGCACCTGAACGGGCCCGGCGCGGGGCCGCACCCAACGGGGTCATCGGCGCTGGGGCTAAGATCCCCCTGATGCATTCCACCGCGCTGGCGGCCCTGAGGGGATTGGCGATCCGCGTCCCGGGTGCGGCCGTCGCGCTGGGGCTGGGATTGGGGTTGTCGATCGCCGCCACCGCGGCCGCGCCGCAAGCTGCGGCCATCGCGGCAGCCCCCGAGCCGGCCGCGTCCGCGGCAACGCGCGCAGACCCCGAAGCAACCATCACCGGGACGGGCCAGCGCATCTACGAACGCACCCGCCCGCTGCTGCTGCAGGTGCGCACGTTGCTCAAGACGCAGGACAGCCAGGCCTCGGTCGGCTCGGGCTTCCTGGTGGGCGACGGCACCCGGCTCATCACCAACTACCACGTGATCAGCCAGTTCGCGCTGCAGCCCGGACGTTTCAGGCTGGTCTATGCCAGCGTGGACGGACACCAGGGCGCGCTGGAGCTGCTGGCCTTCGACGTGGTGCACGATCTCGCGCTGCTC
This sequence comes from uncultured beta proteobacterium, assembly GCA_903822435.1. Classification (GTDB taxonomy): domain Bacteria; phylum Pseudomonadota; class Gammaproteobacteria; order Burkholderiales; family Burkholderiaceae_C; genus Rubrivivax. The sequence goes on from CAIJPE010000194.1 coordinate 11,067, forward strand.
AAGCCGGTGGACCCGGCGCCGCTGGCCGGCCGTGGCGCCGTGGCCCTGCGGCCCGAGACGGACGCGCTGGCCCGCGGCGCCCGCATCTATTCGCTGGGCAACCCGCTGGACGTGGGTTTTGCCGTGGCCGAGGGCACCTACAACGGGCCGGTGGAGCGCAGCTTCCTGCCCACCTTGTTCTTCGGCGGCTCGCTCAGCCCCGGAATGAGCGGCGGCCCCGCCCTGGACGAGCAAGGCCGCCTGGTGGGCGTGAACGTGGCGGCGCGCCGCGACGGCGAGCAGGTGAGCTTCCTGGTGCCGGCCGCACCGGTGCGTGCCTTGCTGGAACGCGGGCGAGACCATGCGCCCATCACCAGCCCGGCCTGGGGCGAGGTGACGCGGCAGCTGCTCGGCCACGAGGCCGAACTGACCCAGCGCTTCATCGCGCAGCCCTGGCGCAGCGCCGGCCACCCGCGCTACGCCGTGCCCGTGCCGCAGGAGACCTTCATGCGCTGCTGGGGCCGCGGCTCGCCGCAGGCCGCGCACGGCCTGCAATTCGAGCGCTCGGACTGCGAAATGGACAGCCGCATTTTCGTGGGCGGGGCGCTGCTCACCGGCTTCCTCACCGTGCGCCACGAGGCCTACGACGGCAGCAAGCTCGGGCCCCTGCGCTTTGCCCAGCGCTATTCGGCCAGTTTCCGCAACGAGTTCATGGGCGTGGACGACCGCTTCCGCACGGCGCCGCGCTGCGTGGAGCGACAGGTCGACCGGGAAGGCCTGCCCATGAAGGCGGTGATCTGCCTGCGCGCCTACAAGAAGCTGCCGGGGCTGCACGACCTGGTCGTGCTGGTGGCCACGCTCGACAGCTCGGAGGTGGGCGTGCAGGGCCGCTTCGAAGCCTATGGCGTGAGCCAGGGCAGCGCCCAACAGTTGGCACAGCATTACCTGGATGGTTACGCATGGACCGCGCCCCGCAACGCCTCGCACTGATCGAGGTCGCCGAGCGCGACGCGCGCAGCCCGCGCCTGGTGGACGTGCACGCCTGGCCGGTGGGCATCGGGCGGGCCATCGACAACGAGGTGGTGGTGGACGATGCCCACGTCGCCCCGGCCCATGCCCGCATCGAAGCCGATGACCAGGGCCGCCTGAGCCTGACGGTGCTGGACAGCGTGAACGGCATGGTCAGCGGCACGCAGCCGCTGCCCTTGGGTGTGCCGTGGCCGCTGCCGCTGGGCGGGGCCACGCTGCAGATGGGCGCCACCCGGCTGCGCATCCGGCTGCCGGGCGAGGCGCTGGCGCCGCCGCAGCCCCTGGCCGGCAGCCTGACGATCCGCCCCGCCACGGTGGCTGCCTGCGCGGTGGCGCTGGCGCTGCTGCAGATCGGCGAGCAATGGCTGGCTCTGGACCCCGGCGCCGACCTGGCCATCTGGCTGCCACTGCTGCTGGGCCTGCCGGTGGGCGTGGCGGCATGGTGCGGGGTGTGGGCCCTGATGTCCAAGGTCTTCCAGCACCGCTTCGATTTCAGCGGCCACCTGCGCATCGCCCTGCCCTGGCTGCTGGCGCTGGGCGTGGTCGACGCGCTGTGGCCTCAGGTGGCGGCGTCGCTGGGCCTGCCTTGGTTGTGGCAGATGGGCCCGCCGGTGCAGGCGCTGCTGGGGGTGCTGCTGGTGCGCGCGCACCTGCTGCACCTGCTGCCACAGCACCCGCGGGCGGTGACGGGCGCGCTGGGCGCCCTGGCGCTGGCGGGCGCGGGCCTTTCCGTGGCGCTGACCCTGCGCAGCAGCGACAGCCTCAGCAGCGCGCCCTACATGTCCACCCTGCCCCTGCCGGCGCTGCGCCTGGCCGGCACCGTCCCCACCCAGCAGGCGGTGCAGGCCATGGGGCCGCTGGCCGAGCAGCTGGCACGGCGCGTCCAGAAGGCGCGCAGCGACGATGACGACGACGGCGCGGACACCGGCACGGAATGAGGCGGGCGCCCATTTGCCGAAGACCCGGCAAACGGGGAAAATCCAGGGCATGGAATCCCCACTGCTGATCGGCGTTTCGGCACGCATCCATTACCCCGGCTCTGCCGGCATGCCGTCTTCCGGCGTGTGGACCAAGACCGTCCATTACCTGGAGCAATCGGTGGCGCACTGGCTGCTGGCCGGTGGGGCCATGGCGGTGATGGTGCCCGCGGTGGACGCCACCAGCATCGTGCAGCGCAGCGATCTCGACCTCCACGACTACGCCGCGGCACTGGACGGCCTGGTCCTGCAGGGCGGCAACGACGTCGCCCCCGAGAGCTACGGCGAATCGCCGCTGGCCGCTGAATGGGGCGGCGACCGCGTCCGTGACCTGTACGAGATGGACCTCATCCGCGCCTTCGTGGCGGCGGGCAAGCCGGTGTTCGGCATCTGCCGCGGCCTGCAACTGCTCAACGTCACCTTCGGCGGCACGCTGTGGCAGGACATCCGCACGCAGCAGCCGGCTTCGCTCGACCACCGCGTGCCCGGCCGCTACGAGCACCACAACCACGCCGTCGAGTTCGTGCCCGGCACTCGGCTGGCCGGTTTGTTCCCCGGCGTCACGCGGGCGGCGGCCAACAGCATCCACCACCAAGGCATCAAGGACCTGGCGCCCACCTTCGATGTCGAGGCACGCTGCCCCGAAGACGGCGTGATCGAGGCCGTGCGCTGGCGCGGCCCGAGCTTCGTGGCCGGTGTGCAGTGGCACCCCGAGTTCCACCAGCCCGACCACCCCCAGACGCTGGACGACCGGCCGATCCTGGCGGATTTCCTGGCGGCGGCCCGCGCTGCGCGTCAGTCGCTCAAGGGCTTGCCGGAACAGCCGGGCACGGTCCGTAAGCGCGCCTGAAATCGCGCGGCATCATCGAGCCGGACACCCCGTGCAGGCCGCGCCCGAGAGAGTGCGCCATGCGCTCCTGGCGCACCATCGGGCCTTGATCCCACCGGGTGCGCACGCTCCAGGCCTGGCCTTCCTCCACCATGCGCTGATTGAGGTTGGCGCCCTCCACGAACACCACGCCCAGCACGCGGCCTGCGCCATCCCGGCCGCTCAGGCGCACGGTGGCGGGCCGGTTCAGGGTCCATTCGCTCAAGGCCTTGCGGGCCTCGTCGCCCCAGGGCTGGCACAGCTCGGGGGCGTCGATATCGCGCAGGCGCACCACCACGGGGGCCGCACCCGAGGGCGTGACCGTCAGCGTGTTGCCGTCGGTGACGCGGGTGACCAGACCCTGCATCGCCGCCGCCGGGGCGGCTTTGGCCAGGGCCACGGCGGGCCCCAGGGCCAGGGGCAGCAGGGGCCAGAGGGCGGCGAGCCAGCGTCTGGGTCCAGGGCTTGTGCGGATCGGGCGGCGCATGCTGATTTCTCCTCTGGGCGCCTGCCTGAAGCGCCTTCATCAGGCGCGCGATGATGCCTGCCCGGCACGGCCCAGGGCGGTCTCGCCGTCGGCAATCATGCGATCCAACCGATCTTTGAGCTTTTCGGTGCTGAGTTGCTCGCGCAGCCGCTCGACCATCAGGGGCAGGGAAAAGGGGCTGGGCGCCTTCAACGCCACGCGCTGCAGGGGCAGCGCCGCCAGCGTGCGCAGGGTCTGTCCCAGGCGCTGCAGCTCCAGCTCCTGGCTCAGGACCTCGCTCTCGGCCTGGCCCAGCAGGCGGTTGCCGGCGTCGTACTTGCGAAAGACCTCGAAGAACAGCGAACTCGACGCCTGCACCTGGCGCAGGCTCTTGGGCGCGCCCGGGTAGCCGCCGAACACGAGGCCGGCCACGCGGGCGATCTCGCGGAATCGCCGTTGCGCCAGTTCGCCCGAATTCAGGCTGGCCAGCACGTCCGGCAGCAGCTGCCCCGCATCGAACAAGCCCCGCAGCACGTCGTCATCCAGTTGCACCGGCTTGGCAGCCAGGATCTCCAGGCCGTAATCGTTGACGCTGAGCGAGTACGTGTTGGGCTCACTGCGAGAAAGCCGCCAGGCCAGCAATTGCGCCAGGCCGATGTGCACGTTGCGCCCGGCGAAGGGGTACAGGAAGAGGTGATGGCCTTCGCGCGAGTCGAACTGTTCCACCAGCAGGCGGCCCCGCCGCGGCAGTTGCGACAGGCGCGCCTGGGCCTGCAGCATGGGCTGTGCGGCCTGCATCTCGGGGTCTTCGAAGCGGCCCTCGGCCGCAGCGTCCAGCATGGCTTGCACCGACTCGGCCATCTCGCTGGACAAGGGCATCTTGCCGCCCGCCCACGAAGGCACCACGCCCTTGCGCTTGGTGGCCACCCGCACGTAGGCCACCATGTCCTGGGTGCGCACGTACTCGAGCACGCGGCCGGCGAAGACGAAGCAATCGCCCTTGTTCAGGCGGGCGATGAATCCTTCCTCGATGGTGCCGATGGTGCCGCCCGAGAGCCACTTCACGGCCATGGCCGCATCGCTGACGATGGTGCCCACCTGCAGGCGGTGGCGCTTGGCGATGCCGCGGTCGGGCACGCGCCACACCCCGTCCAGCAAGGCGATGCGGTGGTACTCGGGGTAGGCATTCAGGCTCTCGCCACCGCGCTCCACGAAGGCCAGGGCCCAGTCGTAGGCATCGCGACCCAGGTCGCGGTAGCTGCAGGCCGTGCGCACCTCCTCGTACAGGGGCTCGGTCTCGAACCCGCCACCCAGCGCCACCGTGACCAGGTGCTGCACCAGCACGTCCAGCGGCTGCTTCGGCGGGCTGCGGGCTTCCACCAGCCCGGCCCGCGCGGCGCGGCGGGCGGCGGCGGCCTCCACCAGCTCCAGCGTGTTGGTGGGCACCAGCGTGACGCGGCTCGGCCGCCCCGGGGCGTGGCCGCTGCGGCCGGCGCGCTGCAGCAGCCGCGCCACGCCCTTGGCGCTGCCGATCTGCAGCACCCGCTCCACAGGCAGGAAGTCCACCCCCAGGTCCAGGCTGGACGTGGCCACCACGGCGCGCAAGCGACCTTCCTTCAGGCCCATCTCGACCCACTCGCGCACCTGCTTGTCCAGTGAGCCGTGGTGCAAGGCCACCAGGCCAGCCCAGTCCGGGCGTGCCTGCAGGATCATCTGGTACCAGATCTCCGCCTGCGAGCGGGTGTTGGTGAAGACCAGCGTGGTGCCGCTGCGGTCGATCTCGTCGACCACGGGCTGCAGCATCTGCGCCCCCAGGTGCCCGCCCCAGGAGAAGTGGCCGGGCTCGTGCGGCAGCAGCGTGTCGATCACCAGGTCCTTGTCGATGCGCCCCTGCACCAGGCGGCCCTGACCCTCGCCAGCCAGCGCGTGCAGGGCCTCGGTCAGGTTGCCGAGCGTGGCCGACAGGCTCCACACCACCAGGCCAGGGTTCCAGCGGCGAAGGCGGGCCAGGGCCAGCTGCACCTGCACGCCGCGCTTGTTGCCGATGAGCTCGTGCCATTCGTCCACGATGACGGTGTGCACGCCGCCCAGTTCGTTGCGGGCGTTCTCGCGCGTGAGCATCAGGCTGAGCGACTCGGGCGTGGTCACCAGCGCAGCGGGCATGCGGCGGTCCTGGCGCGCGCGCTCGGCGCTGGGCGTGTCGCCCGTGCGTTGGCCCACGCTCCAGGCCGGCTGGAGTTCGGCCAGAGGCCGTTGCAGGGCGCGCGTGGTGTCGGCGGCCAGCGCGCGCATGGGGGTCAGCCACAGCACCTGCAGCCCGGCCGCCGGTGCCGCAGGCTGCCCGCGCAACAGCGCCCCCATCCAGACCGCGTAGGTCTTGCCGCTGCCGGTGGTGGCGTGCAGCAGGCCGCTGTCGCCCTCGGCCATGGCCGACCACACCTCGCGCTGGAAGGCGAACGGCGCCCAGCCCAGCCCCGCGAACCAGGCCTCGATGCGCGCGAGCATCACGCGGTGGTGATCCATCCCTCGACCGGGTCGATCGCGGCGGGCAACCCATGACCCGGCTGTTGTTCGGCCCAGGCAGCCTGGGCCAGGCACAGCACGGCATCCAGGCGGTCGCCCGAGGCGTCGGCGGCCAGGGCATCGCGCTGCGCATGGGTGAGCTTCACGCGCAGCGCCAACCGCGTGCGGCCTTGCTCCAGCGCCTCCAGCAGGTCCTTGCGGGCGATCAGCCGATCAGGCTCGGCGCTGTTCTTGTACGAGCGCCGCCCGATCAGCTCGTTCGCCAGCAGCCCCGGGTAGCCCTCCAGCGCCAGGCGCGCCGGGTCGCCGTCCACCAGGCCCGGCACGCCCACGCCGGCCGCCACCAGGCGTGCGAAGCCCTCGTAATACATGAAGCCCACCGGGACGTAGCGGGTCTGCAGGGGGCTCGACGACTGCGTGCCGGGCATGGCCGTGTCGGTGGCACGGTGGATCAGCCGGTGCCCCTTGGGCCGCGCCATGCCCCAGGCATCGACCAGGGCCCTGAAGGCCATGCGGTCGGGGCAGCGGGCGCGCAGGTTTCCGATGACCTCGGCCGCCGTCTCGCCCAGGCCCTGCTCGGCCACGAAGGCCCGCGGCAGGCCGAACGGGAAGTCGAAGGCCCCGAGCCAGGGGCCCGCGCCGGCCAGCAGCGCCTCGAAGGCGGCCAGGCTTTCCAGGGCGTCCACGCCCTCCAGGCGCAACACGCTGCCCACCCGATGGCCACGGGCCACGGTGATGGGCTTGCGACGGCCGGGTACGCAGGTGAAATCGACTCCGATCAAGGTTTGGCTCATGCGGGGATTGTCGGGGCGCTGCCACATCCGCCAGGCGGTACAGTCTTCGGCATGAATGCCAACCCCACCCTCGTTCATGCGCTGCGCGGCGGCGTGGCCGAATCCCTGCATCGCGGTGCGCTGGCCATCGTGGACGCCGACGGTGGCGTCCACACGGCCCTGGGCGACATCCGGCGGCCGATCTTCCCGCGCTCGGCGGTGAAGGTGCTGCAGGCGCTGCCCCTGGTGGCCAGCGGCGCGGCCGACCGGTGGCAGCTCAGCGACGAGGAACTGGCGCTGGCCTGCGCCTCGCACGGTGGCGAGGCACCCCACGTGCAGACTGCCGCGGGCATGCTGGCCAAGGCCGGCATGGACGCCAGCGCCCTGGAGTGCGGTGCGCACTGGCCGTACCACGACGGCGCCTTGAAGGCGCTGGCCCGCACCGGGCAGGAACCGACGGCGCTGCACAACAACTGCTCCGGCAAGCACTCGGGTTTCGTGTGCCTGGGCTGCCACATGGCGCTGGCCGATGCCGGCCGGCCCGATCCGCGCGCCTTCGTGCGGGGCTACCTGCAGCCCGGGCATGCCGTCATGCGCGAGGTCACGGCCGCCCTGCAGGCTGCCACCGGCTACGACCTGGCCGGGGCTCCGGTGGGCACCGACGGCTGCTCGATCCCCACCTATGCCGTCCCCTTGCAGAACCTGGCCCACGCCTTTGCGCGCGTGGGCACCGGCGTGGGCTTGGCGCCGGCCCATGCGGGTGCCGCCCGCCGCCTGCGGGCCGCGGTGGCGCGTGCACCGCACCGGGTGGCCGGCAGCGGCCGCTTCGACAGCCGTGTGATGGAGCGGCTGGGCGAGCGTGTCTTCTGCAAGGTTGGCGCCGAGGGCGTCTATTGCGCCGCGCTGCCCGAACAGGGCCTGGGCGTGGCCATCAAGATGGACGACGGCAACACCTCCCGCGCCTGCGAGGTGGTGATGGCCGCGGTGATCGAAGCCCTGCTCCCGCTCGAGCCGTCGGATGCCGAGTTCATGCGCGGCTTCAGCGACGTGCGCATGGCCAACTGGAACGGCATCGAAGTGGGCCGCCTGCAAGCGGACAAGGCCCTGCGCGAACTGCGCCACTGAACCGCCCTTTCGGGGTGTGGCAGAAGTCGCGCCCGCGGCGGCGTAGCGGGCTCAAGCCGGCACGGCAACCGGCCGATACCTCCAAGGCCGAAGTTTCAAAGTCGCGAGCTGGACTCGCCGTATCCCCGATGCCGATGCCCAGCCGCCGCCCGCGCACCCGCCCTGCTCGCCCGATCCGGCGGGGCCGCGCAGGCTCAGCGATGGCGCCCACGCCGGCCGCGCCGGCTGGCCACGACGAGCCCGCGGCGCAAGCGCTGTCGCTGTACGCGCTGGCCTTCGAGCACCTGCCCCTCGGCGTGTGCCTGTTCGATGCCCAGGCCTGCCTCCTGGCCGCCAATCCGCGCTACCGCCAGATGTGGCAGCTGCCCGAATCGCTGTGCCAGCCCGGCAGCCCGCTGGGCGATCTGCGGGCTGCCCAACAGGCGCGGGCCACGGTTGCGGCGGCGGCCAGCCCCTTGCAGCAGGAATGGCTGACGCAGGACGGCCGCACGATTGCCGAGACCGACCGGCCGCTGCCCGGCGGCGCCATGCTGAGGGTCCACGACGACATCAGCGCCCACCGGCAGACCGAGGCCCGCATTGCCCACCAGGCCCGCCACGACACCCTTACCGGCCTGCCCAACGGCGCCCAGCTGCACGAGGCCATCGGCCACCACCTGCCCCGCACGGCACGCGGCGAGGTGCTGGCGCTGATGTGCCTGGACCTGGACCACTTCAAGGTCGTGAACGATTCGCTGGGCCAACCCGCTGGCGACAAGCTGCTGCAGTGCGTGGCCGAGCGGCTGAAGGCCTGCGCCCGCGGCGGGGACCTCGTGGCGCGCCTGGGCGGTGACGAGTTCGCCATCCTGCAGACCAGCGGCGCGCAGCCGGCCAGTTCCACCGCGATGGGCCGTCGCCTCATCGAAGCCATGGCCGCCCCTTTCGACCTGGACGGCCACAAGGCCCACATCGGGTCGAGCATCGGCGTGGCCATCGCCCCCTTCGACGGGGCGCAGCCGGACGTGCTGCTGAAGAACGCCAACCTGGCGCTCTACAGGGCCAAGGCCGACGGCCGCAACGTGCTGCGCTACTTCGAGCCCGAGATGGACGCCCGCATGCAGGCGCGGCGGCAGATCGAGAACGATCTGCGCGGCGCCATCGCGAACGGCGAATTCGAACTCGCCTTCCAGCCGCAGATCACCGTGACCGGCGGCCTGGTGGCCGGCGTCGAGGCCCTGATCCGCTGGAACCACCCCACCCGCGGCCGCGTGCCGCCCATCGATTTCATCCCCCTGGCCGAAGAGACGGGGCTCATCGTGCCGATCGGGCGATGGGTGCTGCGCACGGCCTGCGCCGCAGCCCGGCACTGGCCCGACGACGTACGGCTGTGCGTCAACGTGTCGCCCGCGCAGTTCCGCAGCCGTTCGCTGGTGCTGGACGTGCTGGAGGCCCTGGAAGCCGCTGGCATGCCGGCACACCGCCTGGAGATCGAGATCACCGAAGCCGTGATGCTGCGCGATACGGAACACGCCCTGTCCGTGCTGCATGCCTTGAGAGAGCGCGGCGTGCGCATCGCCATGGACGACTTCGGCACCGGCTATTCATCGTTGAGCTACCTGCGACGGTTCCCCTTCGACCGCATCAAGATCGACCGCTCGTTCATCACCGATGTGCACAGCAGCGTCGATGCCCTGGCCATCGTGCATGCCATCAATGGCCTGGGCCTGAGCCTGCGCATGGCGATCACGGCCGAAGGCATCGAGACCGCCGAGCAACTGGATGCGGTGCGCGGCGCGGGGCTGGCGGAAGTGCAGGGCTACTTCTTCAGCCGGCCACGACCGGCCAGCGAAATCGACGGTGTGATCAGGGGCCGGCTCGCGTCGCCAGCCTTGCTGCCACCCTTGCCCGCAGCGAGCGAAGAGCCGCCATGTTCAAACGAATCGCCTACGTGAGCCGGGCCGTCGAAGGCCTGGGCGACGCGAGCATCTACGACATCATCCGCACCGCCCACAACCGCAATGGCGCCTCGGGTCTGACGGGCGCACTGCTCGTGATGGACGGGCACTTCATCCAGGTGCTCGAAGGCGACGGGTACCGCGTGCGCGAGTGCTTCCGGGCCATCCAGGCCGACCGCCGGCACACCGACGTGGACCTGCGCCACGAGGAGGTGACCCGCTCGTTGCTCTTTCCGGACGAGTGGATGGTGTTGCGGCACGGCAGCGAAATTCCGGCCGAGCTGAAGGTCGCCTTCGGCTACCAGCCCGGGCTGCCGCGCGGGCAGTTCCCGGGCGCCCATCTGGTGGGTTTCGTGCTGGCCTGCTGCCGGCATGGCACGGCGCTGCAGACGGCCTGAACGGAAAACAGGCTCGGCCGGGCCCTCAGCGCGTTCGGCGCCGCACCACGCCAGCCACCAAGGCCAGCCCGCTGAGCAGCGACAACCACGTACCCGGCTCGGGCAGCGCCAGCGTTGCGGGCACCGCTTGCGGACCCACGCCCAGCGGGTTGAGCGTGGCCGAGGTGGCCCAGGCCGTTGGCACCGCGGCGGGTGCCAGCATGGTCGGCGTGGTGCCCTCGCCGAAGGAGCCGGGTGCGGCCAGGCTGACGGCAGGCGCCGTCGGTGGCAAGGGGGCAGGGGCCGGGGCAAACCCGGCGACATCGGGCGCCGGGGCAACGCCGATGGGCAGCGGCACGCCGCCGGAAGACACGAAGGGGGGCAGGCGCCCCTCGCCGAGCGTACCTGCGGCAGGTGCCCGCGGCGTGATGCGGAAGAGGTTGCCGCACACCGAGGGCCAGGCCAGGCACTCGCCTTCGGCGCAGAACACCAACGCCCGCTCGACGTGTCCGGCCGCCCACCGGGCGCGCGTGACGGTGCCGCAGATGACGCCACGGCTGCCGAAATGCATCGCCCGGACCTCGGGCTCGTAGCCATGCTCGCCGCGGATCTCATCGCGCGTGATGACCACCCGGTCGTTGAACTGGCGGGCCTCGAAGGCCGCGATCAGCGCCTGCTGCGTGGCCTGGGGGAACCCGTAGGCCCCAATGGCGGCTGGAATGCTGCCGGTGTAGCGGTCGGTGCCGGGGTGGTCCCAGGAACAAGAGTCCGTGATCAAGTGTCGCCTTCAGCGTATCGCAGCGCAGGACCCCTCGGTTGGGGGCCGGTCGTTCAGTTTCATCGGCACGTCATGCAGTTGGACGATGACTTCGCACAAAACTGGTGCCACTGTGGCACGAAAACCATCGGGCATGGGACGGCGACGGCGCCGACGGCCCCCGCGTCCGCGCGGTGAGCCCGCTTGCGGGGCGATACGCCGTGACGAATTGCACCGCTCAGGCGGACCCGCCGTCAGGCCGTGACAACAGCGGGATGGCGCCATCGGCATCCGAACCCAGCAGCCCGACGCTGCTGTAGATGCCCAGCTTGCCGCGCGTGTCCTCGATGTCAAGGTCGCGCATGGTGAGCTGCCCGATGCGGTCGGCGGGCGTGAAGGCCCCCGCACCCTTCTCCATGGTCAGGCGTTCGGGGTGGTAGGTGAGGTTCGGGCTGACGGTGTCCATGATCGAGTAATCGTTGCCGCGGCGCAGCTCCAGCGTGACCTCGCCGGTCACGGCTCGGGCCACCCAGCGCTGTGCGGTCTCGCGCAGCATCAGGCATTGGGGGTCGAACCAGCGGCCCTGATAGAGCAGCCGTCCCAGCCGGCGCCCGTTGGTTCGGTACTGCTCGATCGTGTCCTCGTTGTGGATGCCCGTCACCAGCCTTTCGTATGCGATGTGCAGCAGCGCCATGCCCGGGGCTTCGTAGATGCCGCGGCTCTTGGCTTCGATGATGCGGTTCTCGATCTGGTCGCACATGCCCAGGCCGTGGCGGCCGCCGATGCGGTTGGCCTCTTCGAACAGGGCCACGGCACTCGGAAGTGTCTGGCCGTTCAGCGCCACGGGCTGGCCTTCCTCGAAGCGCACACTGACGGTCTCGGCCTTGACGGCCACGTCCTCGCGCCAGAAGGCCACACCCATGATCGGGTTGACGATCTGCATGCCGGCGTTCAGGAACTCGAGATCCTTCGCCTCGTGCGTGGCACCCAGCATGTTGCTGTCGGTGCTGTAGGCCTTTTCCACGCTCATCTTGTAGTCGAAGCCGGCGGCAATGAGGTATTCGCTCATCTCCTTGCGGCCGCCGAGTTCGTCGATGAAGCGCTGGTCCAGCCAGGGCTTGTAGATCCGCAGGGCCGGGTTGGCCAACAGGCCGTAGCGATAGAAGCGCTCGATGTCGTTGCCCTTGTAGGTGCTGCCGTCGCCCCAGATGTTCACGCCGTCTTCGCGCATGGCCACCACCAGCGAGGTGCCGGTCACCGCGCGGCCGAGCGGCGTGGTGTTGAAGTAGGTGGCGCCACCCGTGGAGATGTGGAAGGCCGCGCACTGGATGGCTGCGATGCCTTCGGCCACCAGTTGCGCACGGCAGTCGATCAGCCGGGCCTTCTCGGCTCCATAGGCCAGCGCCTTGCGCGGGATCTCGTCGTAGTCGGTCTCGTCGGGCTGGCCGAGGTTGGCGGTGTAGGCGCAGGGGATCGCGCCCTTGGCGCGCATCCAGTGCACGGCGGCGCTGGTGTCCAGGCCACCCGAAAAGGCGATGCCGACGCGTTCGCCGGCGGGCAGGGATTGCAGGATGTGTGTCACGGCTGGAGGCTCCTCAGCCCGTGATTGTCGCCCGGACGGAGCGGGCCCCGCGCTAGGGCCCGGGCGCCGGGCCTCGCGGGGCCGTGTCGGCCGCGCCCGGCTCCAGCACCCACACCGACATCGTGTCGGCCACGGGCTGTCGCCGCCCCGCGCCCTCGGCAGGCCTGAAGGTGGCGGCCGGCAGGTACAGGCGACGGGCCGCAGGATCGGCGGCGATCGTGCGCGAGCCATAGGCGCTGGGCCAGACCGCCAGCGTCTCGAATCCGCCGGCCGCACCTGCGCCGACCACGCTCACCGTGCCATCGGCACCATCGGCGCTGTAGGCCAGGCCGTCGAGCCAGGCCACGCCGTCGGAGCCGCGGCCGACGCGAGCGGCACCCAGGGGCTGCCCCTCCGCCGCCGTGAGCATGAGCAGGCCGTTGCGGCACACCGAGGCCACGCGGCCCTGGGGGTCGATGGCCAAGCCGGTGGGGCGCTCGCACGGGCGCAGCGAGTGCCGCCGTACCACCGCCATCGCACCGGGGTCGAAGACCACCAACTCGTGCGTGTTCTCGACGTTGAAGCGCACCAGGCCGTCCGCCCCCAGCGCCGCCGTCTCCGGCTCGCCGCCGGCCGGCACCGTGGCCAGCACGCGGCCGGCCCTGGCGTCGATCACCGTGATGTCGTGGGAGCGGGCGTTGAACACCAGCACCCGCTGATGCGCCGGGACGTAGACGATGGCGTCCGGGCCGCTGCCCACCGCGATGGCGGCCTTGCGGGCCAGCGTGGCCAGGTCGAACACCGTGACGCTGTCGGCCTTGCCGTTGCTGGTGAAGCCCAGTCCCAGATCGGCCGCCACGGCAATGGCGCGTACGCCGGGCGTGTCCGACACCGTGCCGACGCGCTGGTTCGAGCGCGTGTCGATCACCTCGGTCTGCGCGCCATGGGCCACGTACAGCCGGTGGTTGACGCCATCGACGTGCAGATAGTCCCAGGTGGCCGGTCCGGGCAAGGCCACCTTGGCGACGACCTCCAGAACCGGGCCGGCACCGGCCGGCAGCGTGCTCACCGACAGGAGGACGGCCAGGGCCGTGCGGGCGGTGCTCACAGGTCCACGCTGAGCGACAGCGTGTAGTTCCGACCCGCCAGCACGTTGACGTTCAGCGGACCGGCCACCGAGGGGCCTGCGGTGTCGGTGACGGGATGGCGCCCTTCGAGGTTGTTGATCTGGAAGCCCACCCGTCCGGCGTGCCTGCCCAGCAGATCATCCAGCGCGCGGTTGATGGACAGGTTGGTGTACGCATAGGCCGCCACGCGGAAGTTGGGGCCGTCAGAACTGCCGTTCTTGCCCTGGTATTGCGAACCGACGAACTTCGTCAGCACGCTGCCGCTCCACACGCCCCGTTCGTAGATCACGCCCAGCACGCCCAGGAACCTGGGCGCCAGCGGCACGTCGTCGCCCGCCTGTTGCGCGGCGTTGGTCAGGCCCGACTGCTGGTATTGCGCGCTGATGGCGCTGGCATTGCCCACTGCCGTGAAGCCCGCACCCAGTTCGGCATTGCCTTCGAGTTCCAGGCCCTTGTAACGCACGTTGCCGCCGTTGAGGTACGAGGTGATCTTGGTGGCGGGGTCGGTGGAGGCGACGATGTAGTCCTTGAAATCGATGACGTAGGCGTCCACGGCGCCGCTCCAGCCCGCGCCGGCATGGCGCAGGCCCGTCTGCACGGCCAGCGAGTTCTGCGGCTTGGCCTGGTTGCTGGCTGTGGGGCTGGCGGTGTAGAAGAAGCTCTGGTTCGGCACCAGCGCGCCCTTGGCCACCTGCGCATAGGCACTGGAATCGGGCCTGAACGCGTAGGTGGCCGACAGGCTCGGCAAGGTGCTGTTGACCGTGCGCTCGAGGGTGCCGCCGGTGCCCGGCAACGAGGTGGGCACGACGTTGGCGTTGAAGCCGCGCTTGACGCTCTGGTAGCGGAGTCCGGGCTTGATCGACCACAGCGGGTCCGGCCGCCACTCGTACTCGGCGTAGGGCTGCACGGTCGTCAGGTCGGCGATGTAGTCGAACTGCAGCGACGAGTTGGCCGCCTTGTTGGCGTTGTAGGGCGCACCGGTTGTCAGGTCCAGCGCCTGGCGATAGTTCTTCTGCCGGGCGCGGTCCAGCCACAGGCCGCCGCGGAAGGTGCCCACGCCGTCCGTGTGCTCGGCCTGCAGGATGTTGCCGACCACGCGGTACCGGTTGTCGCTGACGCGCCCGCCGATGTCGGTGGCCGGCGCATTGAATCCGCTGCCGATGTTGCTGGAGGTGGCCGAGGAGGCATCGCCCTTCAGGCTCAGGCCGCGGTTGTTGTACGAGTAGGTGTAGAGCGTCTCAGAGAGCTTCCAGGCCGAATCGAGCGGCACCTGCAGGCGGGCATAGCCGAAGTCGCTCGTCCGATCGGTGGCGTTGTAGCCGGAGTAGGTCGTGGCACCGGGCGTGTCGGTGAAGCCGAAGCCCGGGCCGAACTGCGCGAGCTGCTCCGTGGTGACGCTCGGCGGGTTGTTGAAGTGATACCGGTCGACCGAATAGAGCAGCGTCAGCATCGCCGAACCCAGTCGGGTCTCGGACTTCACCAGCACATCGTCCCGCCGCCCGTTGGCGCCGCTCAGAGCACCATCGGATTGCATGTGCTGCATGTTGATCATGACGCCGGTCTGCCCGTCCGCACTCGGCTTGGCCGTGTTCAGGCGCACGCCCAGCAGGCTCGTCGCATAAGAGCCCAGGGAGCCGTAGACGCGCGTACCCGCTGCGGTGGGCAGCAACGAGGACAGGATGTTGATCGAGCCGCCGATGGTGGAATAGCCCAGGTCGACGGCGCTGCCGGGGCTGCGGTCCATGACCATGGAATCGATGGAAGATGCCGGGAACACCGAGGTGGAGTGGTGTGCGAAGCCGTCCGGATCGGCAAACGGGATGCCGTCCAACGTGACGTTGAACTGGCCATCGGGAAATCCGCGCAGGCTCTGGTTCTTGGCCGCATCGAAGCCATTGCCATTGGGCGCGCTGCTGACGAAACTGGGCATCAGGTTGGCCAACGTGCCGTAGTCGGCAAAGGGCGTGGCGATCTTCTCGATGGCCGAGGAAGTCAGCGCCGACCGCGGGCTGCTCGCATCGGGCGCGATGGCGGCCAGGGCCGGCACGCGGGGTGTGGCCTGGCCCGTCACGACCACGGTCTGGGTGCTCGCGGCATCCTGCGCGCCGACCAGGCCGGCCCCTGAGAGCGCGGCGACAGCCAGTGCGATGCGGGACAGGCGCAGGGTGCGGAAAGGCGATTCGAGCGGGTTCATCGGGGCGAGGGCCTGTGGTTGCATACATAGGCCGAACGGCTCATGCAGCGTGGAGTTCCGTCACCGCGACGCGGCAAATTTCGGGTCTGGCGGCGCCTTGGCGTTAAGAAAACGTGAAGACCGCAGACCGGGGCGACTCTAGGCAGGGGGCATGAACTGCCAGTGACATGCGGCATGGGCCGTGTGGCACATGCGCCCCGGCCGATCACGTGAATGGAGAGGCCTTGCGGATCCTGATCGTCGAAGACAACACGGACATCACGGCCAACCTGTGCGCCTTCCTCCAGCCGCTGGGCTATACGCTGGAGTTGGCTCACAGCGGCAACGCCGGACTGGAGCAGGCCCGGGCCGGGAGCCACGACGCCATCGTCCTGGACCTGGGCCTGCCGGGCATGAACGGATTGGAGGTGTGCCGGCGCCTGCGCAGCCAGCATCACATGGCAACCCCCATCCTCATGCTCACCGCGCGCGATACGCTGCAAGACAAGGTGCTGGGCTTCGAAGGCGGCGCCGACGACTACGTGGTCAAGCCCTTCTCCATGGTGGAACTCGACATGCGGCTCAGGGCCCTGGTGCGGCGTGCCGTGGGCGCGCGCCCCCCGGCGGTGCTGCGCTTCGACGATGCCACGCTCGATCTCTCGTGCTGGGCGGCCACGCGCGCCGGGGTCCCGTTGCGGCTCACGCCCACTGGCTACAAGCTCCTGGCCGTGCTGATGCGCGAGGCCCCGCGGCTCGTGCCGCGCAGGGTGCTGGAGCGCGAGGTCTGGGGTGACCACCCGCCCGACAGCGACGCCCTGCGCACGCACATCCACGCCCTGCGGCTGGCACTCGACAAGCCCTTCGGCAAGCCGTTGCTGCAGACGCTGCCAGGCATCGGCTACCAGCTGGGCGGCACCGGTGTCTGAACCCTGGCGCCTGCGCCACCGCATCGTGACGGCCTATGTGCTGCTGGCCTGCGCGGTGGGCGGTGTGTTCGCGGCTGCAGCCCAGCAGGCCATCGGCCGGGTCGAAGACCGGCTCATCGACCAGCGACTGGCCCGCACGGCCGACCGCCTGGTGGAGCGGCAACGCCAGGGGCTGGGCCTGGACCTCCCGCCCAGCGTCATGCTGTACGAGGGCGATGCCATTCCACTCGCCTTGCGTGGCCTGCCACCGGGACGGCATGAGCGCACGCTGGGCGTCGGCACGGTCAACGTGCTGGTGCGCAGCGACGGGCCACGGCCCTTCGTGCTCACCGATGACGACGCCGAATTCGAGCGCATCCGTTGGCAGCTGGACGCCACGATGGCCGCAGCCTTCCTGGCCTGCCTGGGCGGTGCCGTGGTGCTGGGCCGTTCCACGGCCAGCCGGGTGATGGCACCCGTGACCGCCCTGGCCCGCGCCGTGGAGCAGGAACAGGCACCCGAGCGCTATCCCTCGCTGAAGGCGCCGGACGAAATGGGCGTGCTGGCCCGGGCCTTCGCGGCGCGCACCCAGGCACTGCAGCAGGTGCTGGCCCGCGAGCGGTGGTTCGTGGCCGACGTCAGCCATGAATTGCGCACGCCGCTGACGGTCATGCTCGGCGCGGCCGAGGTGCTGTGCGTGCAGGCCCGCGACCATGCGGCCTGGCGGGCGCACGCCGAGCGCATTCGCCGCACGGCCGCGGACACCTCGGCCCGTGTGTCGGCGCTGCTGTTGCTGTCGCGGGCACCGGAATCCCTGGACGCACCCCTCGTGGCCCTGGCCCCCATCGTCCGGCAGGAAGTTGAACGCTGCCAGGCCTTGCTGCAAGGCAAGGCCGTGACGCTGCACCTGGCGCTGGCGGAATCCGTGCAGGTGCGGGCCCGTGCCGAACTGGCCGCCACGGCCGTTGGCAACCTCGTGCGCAACGCATGCCTGTACACCGAACGGGGCAGCGTCACCATTCGCCTGGAGCCCCACCGCCTCATCGTGCAGGACACCGGCAGCGGCATTCCATCGGCCATACGGGACAAGGTCTTCGAGCGCCTGGCGCCGGGAGAAACCGGCTCGCCCGCCGGCTCCGGCCTGGGCCTGGCCATCGTGCGCCGCGTGGCCGAACACCTGGGCTGGCAGGTGGCGCTGGAAGACTCAAGCCAGGCCGGAAGCCGCTTCGTCCTCGCCTGGCCGGCCGCGGACTGAGGGCGCCCGCGTCCAGCGGCGCTCGATGGCATCGAAGCCGGCCTGCACCAGCAGGGCCAGCACGGCCGCGGGCAAGGCGCCGGCCAGCATCGTGGCGCTGTCGTTGACGGCCAGCCCCGAGACGATGCGCTCGCCCAGGCCACCGGCGCCGATGAAGGCGGCCATCGTGGCCGTGCCCACGTTGATGATGGCCGCGGTCTTCACGCCGGCCCAGATCAGCGGCATGGCCAGCGGGAGTTGCACCGACCGCAGGACTTGCGGGGGCGTCAGGCCCAGGGCCTGCCCGGCCATGGCCAGGCCCGCCGGCACGCCGCCCAGGCCGGCGTGCGTGTTGCGCACGATGGGCAGCAAGGCATAGAGAAACAGCGCCAGCAGGGCCGGCACGAAGCCGATGGCCCCCACCAGGGCAATCAGGAAAGCCAGCAGGGCCAGCGAGGGAATGGTCTGCAGCACGCCCACGGCCCCCAGCACCCACCCGCTCCAGCGGGGACGCTGCCAGGCCCACACGCCCAGGGGCACGCCCACCACCGTGGCCATGGCCAGCGAGCCGAACACCAGCAACAGGTGCTGCAGCGTCAGCCGCCACAGATCGGGTGCGAACAGGCGGGACATGAAGCTGCGACGGGCGGCGTCGCCTGCGGCCGGCGCCGAAGCCGTTGCCGGCGGCCCGGCCAGGAATTGCCGCGCCACCTCGGCAAAGGGTTGGCCGTCGAGCTCGGCCCGGGCATTCATCGCGATCATGGCGGGCTCGTCGATGCGCCCGGCCAAGGCCTGCAGGGGCTGCACGTTGACCGACTGGCGCATCAGCAGCACCGCGTCGTAGCGGGGGAAGAACTGCCGGTCGTCCACCAGCACGCGCAGGCCGTATCGGCCCACCTTGGCGTCGGTGGAATAGATGTCGATGAGGTCGACCTGCGCCGCCTTGATGGCCTCGTAGGCCAGTCCGTGGTCCAGCGCAGACCCCGGCGCCTGGGGCAAGGCATAGGCGCGCTGCAGCGCCGGCCACCCATCGGCCCGGGCCTGGAACTCGTGCGAAAGGCCCAGGCGCAGGGCGTCGGGCGGCAGCCGGGCCAGGTCGGAAATGCGCACCAGGCCCAGGCGCTGCGCCACGCTTTCGCGAACGGCCAGCGCGTAGGTGTTGTTGAAACCCAGGGGCACGGCCGCCTTCAGCCCGCGCGGCGCCAGCCAGGCGTTGAGCTCGGCCAGCGTGGGGTTGCCTTCCCGCTTGAGGAGTTCCCGCACGATGGTGCCCGTGTACTCGGGGTAGATGTCCACCGATCCGCTGGCCAGCGCCTGCTCCAGGATGCCGGTGTTGCCCAGGCCCTGCTTGTGCTCGGCCGGCACGCCGGCGGCCACCAGGGTCTGGCGCACGATCTCGCCCAGGATGTAGGACTCCGTGAAGCGCTTGGATCCCACCACCACCGTGTCGACCGCGCCCGCGGGACAGGCCCACGCTCCCAAGATCAGCACCAGGCACCAGACTGCTTTCATGCGCGCATTCTGTGGCCTGCAGGCCGGGGCGCATACTCGAAGGTCCCACTCTCCGCGATGGGCCGGCTGCCGGCATCGCCCATCGCGCAATGCCGGGCTACCGCACCAAGCAGGAAAGCATTGCCATTCGCGGCGCCGCCGACCTCGTCATCCGGTCGCTCCTGGACCGCCAGCAGTTTTCCGATCCGCAGGGCGAGGCCGAACGGGCCGGGATCTCCTCGGCCACCTGGCCCTTGTTCGGGTTGCTGTGGCCTTCGGGCGCCCATCTGGCCGCCCACATGGCCGAACACCTGCTGCGGCCTGGTGAGCGCATCCTGGAGATGGGCTGCGGCCTGGCCCTGGCCAGCCTGGTGGCACACCGGCGCGGCGCCGACGTCACGGCCAGCGACTGCCACCCCCTGGCCGGGCCCTTCCTGGCGGCCAACCTGCAGCTCAATGGCATGACTCCGCTGAAGTACCGGCACGGTGAATGGGCCCTGCCGCTGACAGCTTCGCCGCCCTCGGCGTCGGGATCGGGATCGGTGCAGGGGCGCTATGACCTGCTGATGGGCAGCGACGTGCTCTACGACCGCGACGCCAGCGTGGCCTTGGCCGGCTTCATCGGCCGCCATGCCTGCGCCGCCGCCGAGGTGTGGATCGTCGATCCCGACCGCGGCAACCGACCCCGCTTTTCGGCGCTGATGGCCGAAGCCGGCTTCGGGCTGGTCCAGACGCGGTTGGACCAAGCGGCAAACCCCGAAGGCCCCGGCTACAAGGGTCGGCTGCTGACGTACCGGCGCCTTGCAAAGGGTGTGGACGCGGCCGCAGGCTGAACTGGGCCGCGTGCCGCCCTCTTTTGCAGCGACCGCGCGCGGCCAAGGCACCCTAAGCTGCCACGTTGCCACCCCGGTGGACTTGCTCGGAACACACATGTCGTCCCCATTGCGCCCAAGCAAGCTGCAAGTCCTCGCCATGGGCATGCTCTGTGCGTTGTCCGCCCGTGGCGACCCCGGCTATTACGTCGTCACGCCTTACGACAACGAAAGCCTGCGATGGGTGGACCTGCGCTATTGGACCGTTCAGCAGCACGCAGGCACGCAGGTCGTGTGGCCTGAACTGGGGCTGGGCTACGGTGTGAGCAGCCGGTGGAGCACGGAATTGTTCGTGAGCTGGGAAGGATCGCGGATCGAGGCCGTTCGGCCGGGCACGCTGAACTGGCAGAACGACGTGCTGCTGACCCAGGGTGAACTGCCGCTGGACATCGCCTTGCACACGCAATGGATCCGCGATGCCGACCCGCCACACCAGCGCGCACTGGAGTGGGGCCCCTTGCTGCAGACCAATGTCGGGCGCACGCAACTCAACCTGAACCTCATCCTCGCTCGCGAACTGGGCGGCCCCTCCACGAGGCCCACGCAACTCAAGATTCAGTGGCAGGTGCGCCATCACACCTGGCCCAGTGTGCATCTGGGCCTGCAGGGCTTCGCCGAGATGGGCACCTGGAACGACACGCTGCCCACGCCATTGCAGTCGCACCGGGCCGGGCCAGCGCTGTTCGGCACCTGGCGGTTGCAAGGACGCGAGGCGATCCAGTTCCAGGCCGCCTGGCTGGTGGGCAAGACCTACGGGCGCAACGGCGACATGTTCACCGCCCGATCGGTCTACGAGTTCTGAACGACGCGGCTCAAGGCGCCGCAGCCGCAGCCTGCTTCTGCGCGGCCAGCACCTCGCTGCGCACGGCCTCGGTCAGGTCGGCCTTGATCTGGCTGAACACCGGCGTGGTCTTGACCGAGTAATGCCGCGGGTGCGCCAGCGGCACCGGCAGCTCGAGCTTGATGCGGCCGGGCCGCGCGCTCATCACGACCACGCGGCTGCCCATGAAGACGGCCTCGTCGATGTCGTGGGTGACGAAGAGCACGGTCTTGCGCCGGCGTTCCCAGATGCCCAGCAGCAGCTCCTGCATCAGCTCGCGGGTCTGGTGGTCCAGGGCGCCGAATGGTTCGTCCATGAGGAGGATGCGCGGATCGTTGGCCAGCGCGCGGGCCAGCGCCGTGCGCTGCTGCATGCCGCCCGAAAGCTGCTTGGGGTAGTGCCCGGCAAAGCCCTGCAACCCCACCTGGGCCAGATAGGCCTGGGCGATCTCCAGCTGCCGCGCCCGGGGCAGGCCGCGTTCACGCAGGCCGAAGCACACGTTGTCCAGCACCGTCAGCCATGGGAAGAGCGTGTAGCTCTGGAACACCATGCCGCGGTCGGCACCGGGTCCCAGGATGCGCCGGCCGTCCAGCAGCACCTCGCCGGCCGTGGGCTGGTCCAGGCCGGCCACGATGCGCAGCAGCGTGCTCTTGCCGCAGCCGCTGGGGCCCAGGATGGTGATGAAGTCGTTCTCGGCCACCCGCAGGTGCGTGGACTGAAGCGCCAGCGTCGAGGACCCGGCCGACACGAACCGGCGCTCCACCCCACGGACCTTGAGGATGCTGCTCATCGAAGTTGCGCCCAGGGGAACAGTCGCCGGTTCAGCGCCTTGCAGGCGAAATCGCTGGCCAGCCCGATCACCCCGATCACGATGATGCCGAAGATGATCTGGTCGGTGGCCAGCAGGGCCTGGCTGTCGGTGATCATGTGGCCGATGCCGCTGGACGCACCGATGAGTTCGGCCACGATCACGTAGGTCCAGGCCCAGCCGAGCACCATGCGCAAAATCTCGGCCATCTCGGGCGCAGCGCCGGGTATCAGCACGCGGCGGATCAGGTTGCGGTCGCTCACGCCCAGGGTGTAGGCGGCCTCGACCAGGTCGCGCCGGGTCTGGCCCACGGTGACGGCCACCATCAGCACCAGCTGGAAGAAGCTGCCGATGAAGATGACCGCCAGCTTCTGTGCTTCGCCGATGCCCGCCCAGAGAATGAGCAGCGGGATGAAGGCGCTGGCCGGCAGGTAACGCGCAAAGCTCACGAAGGGTTCGAAGAAGGCCTCCACCGGCTTGTAGGCCCCCATCGCCACGCCCAGCGGCAGTGCCAGCACGGCGGCGATGGCAAAGCCGCCCAGCACCCGCCACACCGTCATGCCGATGTCCTTGGCAAAACCCATCTCGGTGAGCAGCGTGTAACCGCTCCGGATCATCGTGAGCGGGTCGGCCAGGAAGGTCTTGCTCACGAAGCCGCCCAGCGTGGCCGCCGACCAGACAGCCACGAACACCACGAAGAAGGCGATGCCCAGCACGACGCGGGTGGCCGGCGCCACGGGGGTGAGCGGCCGCATGTCAGAACACCCGAAGCGTCACTTCAGGAAGCGGGTGTCGGCCAGTCGGGTCAAGTCGGGGATCTGCTTGATGATGCCCGCGTCCAGCAGCAGGTCGGCTGCCTCCTTGGTGAAGGCGGCGTGCTCGCCGGCAAAGAACTTCTGGTTGGCGGCGCGGTCCTGCCAGCGCAGGTAGGCCTGGCTTTTCTCGAAGGCCTCGCCGCTTTGCTTGACGTCCGCGCCCATGATCTCGAAGCTCTTCTTCGGGTCGTTCTTGACCAGTTCGACCGCGTCGAAATAGGCGTCGGCCAGGGCCTTGGCGGCCTTCGGGTTCTCGGCCAGAAACTTGGGCGTGCAGCCGAAGGTGTCCATCACCATCGGATAGTCCAGCGTGGTGGCGATGATCTTGCCGGCCTCGGGCTTGGCGCGCACGGCGCTGAGGTAGGGCTCGTAGGTCATGGCCGCATCGATGCCGTCGGTGCCGGCGATCATGGCGTTGGCGGCAGCCTGCGGCGCCAGGTTCACGACCTTCACGTCCTTGATGGTCAGGCCGTTCTTCTTGAGCATCCAGGCCAGGCCGAAGAACGGTGCCGTGCCCGGGGCATCGGCGGCCACGGTCTTGCCCTTCAGGTCGGCGATCCTGGCGATGCCGGGCTTGACGACCATTCCGTCGGCGCCGTAGCTCTTGTCGAGCTGGAAGATCTGCGTGGTGGCCACGCCGCCGGCGTTCCAGACCACCCAGGTCTCGACCGTGGTGGCAGCGCACTGGATATCGCCCGAGGCGATGGCGAGGTGGCGGTCCTTCTGGGGGATCTTCTTCAGGCTCACGTCCAGGCCGTGCTTCTTGAACAGGCCAGCCTCCTTGGCCAGGGTGAGCGGCGCGAAGCCGGTCCAGCCACTGATGCCGATGGCCACGGCGGTGTCCTGGGCGCTGGCGGCGCCCATGAGCATGCAGCCGGCGAGGGCAAGGGATGCCTTGAAGGTCATGGTCTTCTCCTGGAAGGGGTGGATCGCAATGAAAGGGGCGAAGGCTTGCAAGGCACGTGCCGATCAGGCCGCCACCCACAGGGCGGGCAGGTCCGGCAAGGCGCCCAGCACCCGGCCCAGCGCACCGCTGTGCACCAGAAAGGCTGCGGCCTGGATGTCGGGTGCGATGGTGCGGTCCACGGGCATGGCCGGGCAGCGTTCGCGCAGCAGGGCGTGGGCGGCCTCCAGCGGGTCGGAGCTGCGAAGCGGGCGCAGGAAGTCCACGCCCTGCGCCGCGGCCAGCCATTCGATGGCCAGGATGTGGCCCACGTTGGCAATCATCGGCTGCAGGCGCCGCGCCGCGAAGGTGGCCATGCTCACATGGTCTTCCTGGTTGGCGCTGGTGGGCAGGCTGTCCACGCTGGCCGGGTGGGCCAATGATTTGTTCTCAGAAGCGAGTGCCGCCGCCGTCACATGCGCGATCATGAAACCGCTGTTCAGACCCGCGTCAGCGGTGAGGAACGGTGGCAGGCGCGACACACC
>CAIJPE010000195.1 GCA_903822435.1 uncultured beta proteobacterium
AGCAGGTGGTTGCGGGAATCGATGAGGGCCAGCGACAGCCAGTCCCGGCCGGCAAGCCGGATGGCGTGCGGATCTTCCAGCGGCGAAGGTCCGACGCCCACCCTACTGCCCCACGAGGCCGTTGCGGATGGCATAGACGGTAAGCTCGGCGTTGTTGGCCAGGTTGAGCTTTTCCAGCACGCGGGACCGGTAGACCGACACGGTCTTGGGGCTGAGGGTGAGCTCCAGCGCGATGTCGGCCAGCCGCTTGCCCGAGGCGATCATCACCAGCGTCTGCAACTCCCGGTCGCTGAGCTTGGTGTGCGGATTCTCGGTGGCCGGCGCCGTGAGGCTTTCCACGAGCATCTGCGCGATCTCGGGCGTGACGTACTTGCGGCCCTGGGCCACCGTGCGCACGGCCTGCACCAGCAGTTGCGGGTCGCCCCCCTTGTTGACGTAGCCGAAGGCCCCGGCCCGCAGAGCCCGGATGGCGTACTGGTCCTCGGGGTACATGCTCACCACGAGCACCTTGACGGTGGAACCCTCGTCCTTGAGGGCGTGCAGCGCGTCCAGCCCGCTGCGGCCCGGCAGGTTGATGTCCAGCACCAGCACGTCGCAGGGCGCGGCGCGATGGCCGGCCTGCCCGAGTTCGCGCATCAGGCTGCGCAGCTCGCCGTAGTCGCCGGCTTCGCCCACCACGCGGATGTCCGACGCATCGGACAGGGTGTCGCGGATGCCCCGGCGGATGAGGGCATGGTCGTCGCACAGGATGACGTCGATCATGTCACGGTCCAGGCGGCTGTTTCAGGGTCGGTCTGGCCCGCGGCAGCCGCTTCATCGGACGGCACCTCCGCGGCGGCGGCCAGCGGCACCGACAGGATGAGCGAGGTACCCGCGCCGCTGCTGCTCAGGTCGACCCAGCCGCCGACGGTGGAAGCCCGCTCGTGAAGCCCGCGAATGCCGAAACTGCGAGCCTTCTTCAGGTCGGCCTGGCCCAGGCCGCGGCCGTTGTCGCTGATCTCCAGCGACAGCACGCCGGCGGTGCGCGAAAGGTCCACCACCACGCGGGTGGCCTGGGCGTGCTTGGTCACGTTGGTCAGCGCCTCCTGGGCCGTGCGGTAGGCCACCAGGGGCACCCCGGGCGGCAGGGCCGCGGGCTCGCGGAGCATGCGTTCGCTGATGCGCAGTTCGCAGGCGATGGCGGTGCGCTTCTCGAAGCGGGTGGTCATCCACTGCAGCGCGGCCACCAGGCCCTGCTCCAGGATGGCCGGCCGCAGGTTCTGCATGATGCGCTGGCTGGCGTCGATGGCGCTGGTCACCGTTTCCAGGGCCATCTGCGCGCGCTGTTCGACTTCACCGGAAAGGGCATGGCGCCGTATCCAGTCCAGTTCGAACTTGAGCGCCGTGAGCGAGCCACCGACATCGTCGTGGATTTCACGGGCGATGGCCTGGCGTTCGGCCTCGACGGTGGTCTGCAGGTGCTGAGCCAGTTCGGACAGCCGCCGCCGCGAAACCTGCAGTTCCTGGTCGGCGGCCGCCTGCGCCCGGTGGGCACGGCTGGCCGCAATGGCGTGCTCCACGGCCGGCGCGAGTCGGGCCAGGTTGTTCTTCAACAGATAGTCGCTGGCGCCATTGCGCATGGCTTCCACCGCGGTGTCTTCGCCGATCTGGCCGGAAACCAGGATGAACGGCAGGTGTGCGTTCTGCACGGTGGCGCTGTCGCGCAGCATCTGCAGGGCGTCCAGACCTGTGAATCCGGGCAGATGGTAGTCGGACAGGACCAGGTCCCACGGCTGCTCCAGGGCCGCCTCGAAGCCGGCGCGGGTATCCACGCGCAGCGCCTGCACCCGCAGGCCGCCGCGCTGCAGGTGCGCCAGCACCAGCGCGTGGTCGGGCTCGGAATCTTCCAGATGCAGCAGCCGGAAGACGTTCGGGGGGCCATTCATGCCGTCCAGTATCGCAAAGCCCGGGACGGCCCCCACCGGGCCTGGCCAAGGCCGGGTGGGAAATACCGGCGCTTTGCGGTCATCTTCCGCTCAATGTCAGGGGCCCTGCTGCCGAAAATGCCCTGATAGCCAGCCCGGTTGTGGGTTGGCGCACCCCCGCGGCCTGCCGGCGGGGCCGGCCCCACCAGATCAAAGCACTGGAGTACGGATGCTTGCAGAGGAAGTCACGACGATGCCCAACGCGCCCCCCGACGCGTACCCGGACGAGCCGTCCGAGGTGATGCTGGGCGAGGCATCGCTGTCGCTGCTGGCCGCCGCGGACCTGCAGGACCACCTGATGGTGGCCAGCAACGACCTGGAGCGATTGCAACGCCTGCTGGACGATGCGAGCGCCGCGTTGATGGGCCACTTCACGCAGGCCACCGGCCAGATCGAGTCCGGAGCCGTCCAGGAAGCGCGCCGGACCATCGGCGGCGCCATCACCGCGCTGCAGTTCCAGGACATGGCCACCCAGTTGATCGCCCACACCACGCGACGTCTGAGGAACTGCGCCGACCGCATCGCCCGCGACACGATGGGGGACGACGAGGACGGCGCAGCAGTCCTCGACGAAGCACCGCTGCGCCCGAACCCCGTCACGCAGGACGAGATGGACGCCGGCTCGATCGAACTGTTCTAGCCCGCGCATCCCTTCGCCCGCACCGCCCCCGCCGAATACCGACCCCTGAAAAGAGCCTCCCATGCACTCCATCCTTGCCGTAGACGACAGCGCTTCGATGCGCCAGATGGTCGCCTTCACCCTGAAGAACGCCGGCTTCAACGTCGTGGAAGCCGTGGACGGCCAGGACGCCTTCGAGAAGGCCAACACCCGGGACTTCAACCTCGTGCTGACCGACCAGAACATGCCGCGCATGGACGGCATCAGCCTGACCAAGAAGCTGCGCGAGAACCCCAAGTTCAAGAGCACGCCGATCCTGATCCTCACCACCGAGAGCAGCGACCAGATGAAGCAGGCCGGCCGCGCGGCCGGAGCCACAGGCTGGCTGGTCAAGCCCTTCGACCCCGCCAAGCTGGTCGAGGTGATCGGCAAGGTCATCCGCTGATCAGCACCGCATTCGCCCGCATCGCGGCGCCAAGATTACCCGCAGGAGAGCCCAGATGGGTGAAATGACAAGCGCGACGGATTCCGCCGGCATCGACCTGAGCCAGTTCTTCCAGGTCTTCTTCGAGGAAGCCGGCGAGAACCTCGAAAGCCTGGAGCAGAAGCTGCTCACGTTGGACATCGAGAACCCGGACGAGGAAGAACTCAACGCCATCTTCCGCTGCGCCCACTCCGTCAAGGGCGGCGCGGCCACCTTCGGATTCGCCGACGTGGCCGAGCTCACGCACCAGATGGAGACGTTGCTCGACAAACTGCGGCGCCATGAACTGGCGCCCACCGCCGCCATGGTGGATGTGCTGCTGGCCTCGGGCGACGCCCTCAAGGCGCAGCTGGCCCGGCACCAGGGCAACGGGGCCGGAGAAATCGACACCACCGAGCTGCTGTTCTCCATCCGCAACCTGGTCGACGGCGGCCAGCCCCTGGCGGTGAGCGCCCCGGGCCGCAGCACCACCCCCGGCGCAGCCACCGCATCGGCCAAGCCCGCGGTGGTGACGCCGGCCAAGCCGAGCCTGCGCCTGCTGGAGCTGACCGTGGGCCCGCTGCCCGACGCGTCACACGCCGAAAACCTGGTCGAACTGTTCAAGGAAATCACCGACCTGGGCACCATCGAGCCACTGGCCGGCGGGCGCAGCGAAGACGGCATGCGCCGCTTCAAGGTCGCCACGACTTCCTCGGACAACGACCTGCTGGACCTGTTCGGTTTTCACGTGGCCCGCGAGCACGTCAAGCTGGAGCCGCTGACCGAAGGCTACGGCTTCCATGACGGCGCTCCCGGTGCGCCGAAGGCCGAAGCCGCCAGCGAGAAGGAACTGGGCTACGGATTCTTCGAAGACGCGCCGGGCGCGCCCGACGAATCCGCCGCGCGTGCCAGCCCGGCCGTCGCGCCGGCCGAGGCCGCCCGCGCAGCCCCCGCGAAGCTGCCGGCCGCACGCCCCGATGCGCGCGTCGAGAAGAGCGCGGCCGCCCCCGAATCGAGCACCTTGCGCGTCTCGGTGGAAAAAGTCGACCAGCTGATCAACCTGGTGGGCGAACTCGTGATCACGCAGGCCATGCTCGCGCAGAACAGCAAGGGCGTGGACGCCGCGCTGCATCAGCAGCTGTCGGCCGGCCTGGCCGACCTCGAACGCAACACGCGGGACCTGCAGGAAGCCGTCATGGGCATCCGCATGATCCCCATGTCGCTGGTGTTCAACCGCTTTCCGCGCATGCTGCGCGACCTGGCCGGCAAGCTGGGCAAGAAGGTCGAGTTGGTGCAGGTGGGCGAAGCCACCGAGCTCGACAAGGGGCTGGTCGAGAAGATCACCGACCCGCTCACGCACCTGGTGCGCAACAGCTGCGACCACGGCATCGAGATGCCCGAGGACCGCCTGGCCAAGGGCAAGCCCGAACACGGCACCGTGACCCTGATCGCCAGCCACCAGGGCGGCAGCATCGTCATCGAAGTGCGCGACGACGGCCGCGGGCTGAACCGCGACAAGCTGCTCAGGAAGGCCCGCGAGCGCGGCCTGGACGCACCCGACACCATGACCGACGGCGAGGTCTACAGCCTGATCTTTGCGCCAGGCTTCTCGACGGCCGACCAGGTCACCGACGTGTCCGGGCGCGGCGTGGGCATGGACGTGGTCAAGAAGAACATCACCTCGCTGGGCGGCACCGTGGAGATCGATTCCGCCGAAGGCTATGGCATGACGGTGCGCGTGCGCCTGCCCCTGACCCTGGCGATCATGGACGGCATGAGCGTGGGGGTGGGCGACGAGTGCTACATCCTGCCGCTGTCCAGCGTGGTCGAGTCCTTCCAGGTGCAGGCCGGCATGATCAAGACCATCGGCGGCAGCGGCCGCGTGGTGGAAGTCCGCGACGAATACATGCCGGTGATGGACCTGGAGCGCGTGTTCAACGTGCCGCGCTTCGACTTCGAGCACGTGAGCAACATCCTGGTGGTGGTCGAGGCCGAAGGCGGGCGCGTGGCTCTACTGGTGGACGAATTGCTCGGCCAGCAACAGGTGGTGGTCAAGAACCTGGAAAGCAACTACCGCAAGGTGGAAGACGTGTCCGGCGCCACCATCATGGGCGACGGCCGCGTGGCGCTGATCCTGGACGTAGGTTCCCTGGTGCGGCGCTCGCGCCATTGATTGGACATGCCGACATGAAGCTCTCGGACATTCGCCTGGCGGCCCGCCTGGGCCTGGCCTTCGGGGTGGTGCTCCTCCTGGTGCTGGCCATGGCCGCGACGAGTGCCATGCAGCTGCAGCGCATCAAGCTCAGCAATGCGGAACAGAGCCTGCTCGAAGCACAGGCGATGCTGGTGGGCGACTGGAAGCGCGAGACCGAGATCAACCTCGTGCGCAGCATGGTGCTGTCCAAGGGTGGCAATTCCAGCACGTTGCGCGAGCTGCTCGGCGAGCCGATGAAAGCCACGTCGGGGCGGATCACGGTGCTCAAGGAGCAACTGGACAAGTTGCTGGTGCAGCCCGACGCACGGGCCCTCTTCGATGCCGTCGCGGCACAACGCAAGAACTACTTCGCCGTCCGCGACGATCTCTTCAAGCGATTGAAGATGGGGGATGTCGCCGGTGTCGAAGACGACGCCGACAAGCTGCTGGCGCCCGCCGCCAAGACCTACATCGGCTCCATCGAGGCGCTGTCGCAGCGCCTGGGCAACGGTGTGAAGTCCAGCAACGAGCAGATGGAAAACGTGCTCCACAGCGCCATCATCGTGATGGGCGCGCTGACCGTGGCGGCCATCTTCGCCGGCGGGCTGCTGGCCTGGGTGATCACGCGCTCGGTGGTGGTGCCGTTGCGTGCGGCCATCGAGACGACTGCCCGCGTCGCCGCGGGCGACCTTTCCCAGGAGATCGACGTGCGAGGGGGCGACGAAATGGGCGACCTGTCGCGCTCGCTGGCCGCCATGACCGCGCAGTTGCGCCATTCGATGGGCGACGTTCTGGCGTCCTCGCAGGCCATCCGGAACGCCTCGGGCGAGATCGCGGCCGGCAACGCCGACCTGAGCACACGGACCGAGCAGACCGCCAGTTCGCTGCAGCAGACAGCCAGCGCCATGGAACAGCTGACGGGCACCGTGCGCCAGAGCGCCGACGCCGCCCGCCAGGCCAACCAGCTGGCCTCTTCAGCCGCCGAGGTGGCGCAGCGGGGCGGCAGCATGGTCACGCAGGTCGTGCAGACCATGGACGACATCCAGCAGAGCTCGCGCAAGATCGCCGACATCATCGGCACCATCGACGGCATCGCCTTCCAGACCAACATCCTGGCGTTGAACGCCGCCGTGGAAGCCGCACGGGCCGGCGAGCAAGGGCGTGGCTTTGCGGTGGTGGCCAGCGAAGTGCGCAACCTGGCGCAGCGGGCGGCCAGCGCGGCCCAGCAGATCAAGAGCCTGATCGGCGCCAGCGTGGACCGCGTGGAAGCCGGCAGCCGCATGGTGGCCGACACGGGCACCACCATGCAGGAGATCGTGGCCAGCGTGCAGCGCGTGGCCGACATCATCGGCGAGGTCAGTGCCGCGGCGGCCGAGCAGAGCAGCGGCATCGGGCAGGTGAATGGCTCCGTCAACGACCTGGACCGCATGACCCAGCAGAACTCCAGCCTGGTGGAGCAAAGCGCGGCCGCGGCCGAATCGCTGCGTCAGCAGGCCGAGCGGCTCAACACCCTGGTCCTCGGCTTCAAGCTGTAGCCCGGCCGTGACCGCCACCCAACCCATTCCGCGCCGGCCGGCCGGTCCGCGCACAAGGAGACTGCCATGCAGTCGCTGATCCGGGCATTGCGTTCGTTCCACATCCGCACGCGCATGTTCGGCGCGCTGGCGATGGTGCTGTGCCTGTTCGCGATGATGGGCGCCGTCGGGCTCTTCGGCGGCTGGAAGCTGCAAGCGCTCAATGAATCGTTCAGCCAGCAATCGATCCGAAGGACCGAAGCCGTGAGCGCCATCCGCACGCAGCTGGGCCAGGTCCGCGTGGTGGAAAAGCAGATGGTGCTGGACTACGAGACGGGCACTGCCGTGGCGCAGCTGCGCAAGTCGTGGCAGGGCGCTCTGGATGCGGGCAAGAAGGAGCTGGCTGCGCTCCCGGAAGGCCCCGAAGACGAGGTGAATACACCCGCCCGCGCGGCCATCGAAAGCCTGGACCGCTATGCGCAGAACTGTGCTTCGGTGCTGCGGAACATCGAATCCACCAGCTACGACAACGCCCGTGCCGCGGACCGCATGCTGAGCAAGGCCAAGGTCGCCATGCAGCAGGCCGAGTCCTCGATCGACCGCGTCGCCGAGGTCGTCAAAGCCGATTCCGATCGCCGCCAGGCCGACTTCAAGCAGGTGCTGAAGATCGGCCTGTGGCTCTACGGCGCGACCGTGGCGCTGGCCATGGTGGTGGTGGCACCCCTGACGATCGCCAACCTCTACTCCATCACGGACCCGATCGAAGCGGCCGCCGCCTCGGCCGAGGCCATCGCGGCCGGCGACCTGAGCCAGCCGATCCGCAGCGAAGGCCGCGACGAGGCCAGCCAGTTGCAACTGGCACTCGGGCGGATGCAGGACAAGCTGCAGGCACTCATCGGGCAGGTCCGCACGGCATCCGACGAGATCCACAGCTCCAGCGCCGAAGTGGCCGGCGGCAACGCCGACCTGTCGCGTCGCACCGACCAAGCCGCCGGTTCGCTCCAGCAGACCTCCAGCGCCATGGAACAGCTCACGGCCGCCGTCAAGCAGACAGCGGATGCATCGGGGCAGGCACGGGGCCTGGCCGGCCAGGCCACGCAGTTCGCGCAGCATGGCGGGCAGATCGTGTCGCAGGTGGTCTCCACGATGCAGGAGATCAACACCCGGTCGCACCGCATCGGCGACATCATCGGCACCATCGACGGCATCGCCTTTCAGACCAACATCCTGGCCTTGAACGCAGCGGTGGAGGCGGCTCGCGCCGGTGAACAGGGCCGCGGGTTCGCCGTGGTCGCCAGCGAGGTGCGCAGCCTCGCCCAGCGCAGCGCCGATGCGGCACGCGAGATCAAGGGGCTGATCGGCGCCAGTGTCGAGCGGGTCGAGACGGGTGTCCAGCAGGTCAACGAGGCCGGCACCACCATGCAGGACATCGTCTCCAGCGTGCAGCGTGTCTCCGACATGATCGGCGAGATCAGCGCGGCCGCAGCCGAACAGAGCAGCGGGATCGGTCAGGTCAATGGCGCGGTCTCTAGCCTGGACCGCATGACCCAGCAGAACGCGGCGCTGGTCGAACAGAGCGCGGCGGCGGCCGAATCGCTCAAGGACCAGGCCGCCCGGCTGACCACCCTGGTCGCGACCTTTCAAACCGGCAGCGGCGAATCCGCACACGCTGCCTGACCCCCATTACGCAGGAGACCCCGCATGTCCATTTCCAACTTTCGAATCGGTACCCGTCTGGGCGGCGGCTTTGCAGCGGTGCTGTGCCTGACCGCTCTCATCGCCGGCGTGGGCACCTGGCGCCTGGGCTCCACCGCCGACGAAGCAGCCCGGATGATGGAAGCCCCGATGGCCAAGGACCGGCTGGCGCAGGAGTGGTTCCGCAACGTCAACGTCGGCGTGCGGCGCACGGCGGCCATCGCCAGGAGCAGCGACCCCCAGCGTGGAAACCTACTTCTCCGACGAGGTGAAGGCTTCCACGGTGCGCGCCGGGGAAATCATCAAGTCGATCGACGCCTTGCCCACCAGCGATGAGGAAAGGAAGCTGCTGGCCGGCGTCACCTCGCAACGGCAGGCGTACCTCTCGGCGCGCGACAGCATCATGAAGGCCAAGCGCGAGGGCAAGGGCGATGAGGCCCAGGCCACCTTCAGCAGGGACTTCGAGCCCGCATCCAAGGCCTACATCGAAAGCCTGCGCGCCTACCTGGACTTCCAGGGCAAGTCCATCGACACCGCCTCGGCACGCATCCAGAGCAACGCCGCCAGCGGGCGCAACATCATGGCCGCGTTGGGCCTGCTGGCCGTCGGTTTCGGCGCCACCATGGCCTGGGTGCTCTCGCGTTCGATCACGCAACCGCTGCAGCGGGCGCTGTCGCAGGCCCATGCCGTGACCGATGGCGACCTGACGCAGCACGCGCAGACCACGGGCCAGGACGAAGTGGCCGAACTGCACCGTGCCATGGACGCCATGCAGTCCAAGCTGGCCGACCTGGTGCGACAGGTTCGCCAGGGTGTGGATTCCGTGAGCACCGCCAGCCAGGAAATCGCTCGGGGCAACACCGACCTGAGCCAGCGCACCGAGCAGGCCGCTTCCAACCTGCAGCAGACGGCCAGTTCCATCGAGCAGCTGACCAGCACCGTGCGGCAGACAGCCGATTCCGCCAGCACGGCCAACCAGCTCGCCTCGTCGGCCAGCGCGGTGGCCCAGCGCGGCGGCGAGGTGGTCTCGCAGGTGGTCGCCACCATGAACGAGATCAACGCCAGCAGCAAGAAGATCTCGGACATCATCGGCACCATCGACGGCATTGCCTTCCAGACCAACATCCTGGCCTTGAACGCCGCGGTGGAGGCGGCGCGCGCCGGTGAGCAGGGCCGCGGCTTTGCGGTGGTGGCCGGCGAGGTGCGCTCGCTGGCCCAGCGCTCGGCCGAGGCCGCCCGCGAGATCAAGAGCCTGATCGGTGCCAGCGTCGACAAGGTCGAGAGCGGTTCGCGCCTGGTGGCCGACGCCGGCAGCACGATGACCGAGATCGTGGCCAGCGTGCAGCGGGTCAGCGACATCATCGGCGAGATCAGCGCCGCGGCGGCCGAGCAGAGCGGTGGCATCGGGCAGGTCAACCAGGCGGTCAACCAGCTCGACCAGGCCACGCAGCAGAACGCAGCGCTGGTGGAGCAGAGCGCAGCGGCCGCCGAGTCCTTGCAGGACCAGTCGCGCCAACTGGCCGGCGTGGTGTCCGGCTTCCGGATCGAGAGCAGCGGCGGCTTCGACGCGCCCCGCGCAGCGGCCGCGCCGGCCCGGACACACACCCCTGCGACGGCGGCCGGCAAGGCCATATCCGCGGCGCGCAGCACCTCGGCGCCGGCCCGCGCCCCCGCGTCGAGCCCCAAACCCGCCGCACCAGCCGTTGCTGCACCCACGCCGGCCGCACCGCGCCAGGCTGCGCTGGCGCCGGCCCCCGCTTCGGAGGACGACTGGGAAACCTTCTGATCAGCGCGCTACAGATTTCGCTGCCGCCCACCGATAACACGTTGACACCTGACCATCGCAAGGAAGCGCCATGGAGATGATTGCCGAAGCCAACCACATTGCCCGCCACGAAGCCGCGAGGGCCACGGCGGCTGCCGCCGCCAGCGTCGCGGGCTCGAACGGGCGCACCTCCCAAGGAGGCGAATTCCTGACTTTCCGCCTCGGTGCCGAGGAATACGGCATCGACATCCTGCGGGTGCAGGAGATCCGCTCTTACGAGCAACCGACCCGCATCGCCAATTCGCCGGCATTCATCAAGGGCGTGGTCAACCTGCGCGGCGTGATCGTGCCGATCATCGACCTGCGCCTGAAGCTGGGCTGTGACACGGCCGAGTACAACACCTTCACGGTGGTGGTGGTGCTCAACGTACGCGGCCGGGTGGTGGGTGCGGTGGTGGATTCGGTGTCGGACGTGCTGGAGCTGGCCAAGGACAACATCAAGCCGGCGCCGGAGCTCAATTCCAGCGTGGACGCGTCCTACATCACAGGCATCGGCACCATCAGACAGAGCCAGGGCGACACCGACAGCGAGCGCATGCTGATCCTCATGGACATCGAGGGCCTGATGAGCAGCGCGGACATGGGCCTGATCGGCAACTGATCGGCTGCCAGCCAGCGCGCCCCAGGGCGCGCCGCCATTGAAACCGCCGGGCCCGCGCTACACAGCGCCGGCCCGGCGCAGCGTTTGCAGCACGGGTTGACGCAACACCTGGCGCAGGCTCCACCAGCCCGCCATCAGGGCCAGCACGGCGCCGGCCACCGTGCCCATCAGCGGCACCCAAGGCGAGGGGTTCCAGTTGAACTCGAAGGCATAGCGCGCCAGCGCCCAGCCCACGGCCATTGCGGCCACCGAGGCCAGCAGGCCGGCCAGCGCCCCCACGCCGAGCAGTTCGGTGCGCTGCACCTGGCCCAGCAGGCGGCTGCCGGCACCCAGCGCGCGCATGATGGCGAACTCACGGGCCCGTGCCTCGCGCGTGGCAGAGATGGCCGAGAACAGCACCACGAGCCCGGCCACCAACGTGAAGCCGAAGAGGAACTCGACGGCCCGCACGACCTGGTCCAGCACCCCTTGCACCTGCGCGATGCTGGCCGAGACATCGATGTTGGTGATGTTTGGGAAATCGCGACTCAGCCGGTTGTCGAAGCCGGGTTGCGGCGGGGCATGGAAGGCACTGATGTAGCTGACGGCCACGTCGTTGATCTGTGTCTGCGGGAAGATCACGAAGAAGTTCACCCGCATGGAGCCCCAATCGACCTTGCGCAGGCTGCTGATCCGGCCTTCCTTGGCCTGCCCGGCAATGTCGAAGCGCAGCCTGTCGCCCAGCTTCAGGCCCAGCTGTTGGGCCAGGCCCTCTTCCACCGAGATCGCGTCGGGCTCGTCGGCCACCCAGCGCCCGGCCACGATCTGGTTGGCCGCCGGCAGCGCTGCGCTGTGGCTGAGGTTGAACTCGCGCTCGGCCAGGCGAATGGCGCGCTCGTCGGTGAAGGTCTGCGCGGTCACCGGCACGCCGTTGATGGCGGTAAGCCGGCCCCGGATCATCGGATACCAGTCGTACCTGGCCACCCCTGCGGCGCCGAGCGCGGCCTTGA
Source organism: uncultured beta proteobacterium (assembly GCA_903822435.1). GTDB lineage: Bacteria > Pseudomonadota > Gammaproteobacteria > Burkholderiales > Burkholderiaceae_C > Rubrivivax. The sequence goes on from CAIJPE010000195.1 coordinate 11,865, forward strand.
AGGCTTCGGCCTGATCGGGCTGCAGGTTGATGACGAAGCGGTTGGGCGCGTCGGGCGGCGTGGCGCTGCGCCAACTGCTGATGAGGTCGGTGCGCAGCAGCACCAGCAGCATCAGGGCCAGCAGCCCGACCGCCAGGGCCGACACCTGCAGCACGGCGAAGGCCGGGCGGGCCGCGATCTGCCGTGTGGCCAGCACCAGCCAGCGCGGCGCGCGCGACTCGGGCACCGCGCGCTCCAGCAGCTTGACCGCCACCCAGGACAGGCCCGCGAACACCGCGATGGCCACGGCGAAGCCGCCCACCGCGATGGCGCCGAGCTTGAGATCGGAGGACACCGCCATCAGCAGCGCCATGAAGCCCAGCGTGCCGGCGGCCAGCACGGTGAAGGACGAGGCCTTGATGCTGCCCACATCACGCCGGATCACGCGCAAGGGCGGCACGGCCGCCAGTTGAAGCACCGGCGGCAGCCCGAAACCCAGCAGCAGCGTCATGCCCACGCCCAGGCCGAGCAAGGCCGGCCAGGGGCCCGGGGGCGGCAGCGCGGCATTGACCAGCCCCGCCAGGAGCCACACGAAGACGTTGTGAACGAGCAGGCCGATGAGCACGCCCAGCCCGCTGGCGAGCAGCCCGACGAACCCGAATTCCAGCGCATAGGCCCCGGCGATGCGGCGCTGCGACAGCCCCAGCACGCGCAGCATGGCGCAGTCGTCCAGGTGCGAGGCGGCAAAGTCGCGCGCGGCGATGCCCACGGCCACCGCGGCGAGCAGGGCCGCCAGCAGGGCCACGAGGTTGAGGAACTTCTCGGCGCGGTCCATCGTCTGGCGCATCTCGGGCCGGCCGTTCTGCAGGCTTTCGACCCGCACGCCCCGCAGGGCGCCGCTCTTGATGCGCCCATCGACGAAGGCCACGAAATCACCCACCGCCCGATCGGGCTGGCCGGGCGGTGCGGCCACGGCCAGGCGGTAGCCGATGCGGCTGGCCGGCTGCACGAGGCCCGTGGCCGGCAGGTCGGCCTCCGCCAGCATCACGCGGGGGGCGAAGCTGGCAAAGCCGGCGCCACGATCGGGTTCGATCACGATGATGCGGGCGATGCGCAGGCTGGCGTCGCCCAGCAACAAGGGGTCGCCCACCTTGAGCTGCAGGGCGTCGAGCACGGCGGCATCCACCCACACGGTGCCCGGCTCGGGGGCAGCAGCCAGGGTCTGCACAGGGGCGTCCGGGGCCGAGCGCAGCTGGAGTTGGCCGCGCAGGGGGTAGCGCGGGCTCACGGCCTTCACCGAGACCAGGCGGGTGGCGCCGCCCTGGGCATCGCCGGCCCGGCCCATGCTGGGGAAGCCGGCGCTCTGGGCAATGACCAGGCCCAGGGCCTTGGCCTTGTCGATCAACTCCGGCGGCGTGGGCCGGTCGCTGCTGACCACGGCGTCGCCCCCCAGCAATTGCCGTGCGTCCCGCTTCAGGCCGCTGTTGAGCCGATCGGCAAAGAAACCCACCGCCGTGAGCGCAGCCACGGCCAGCAGCACGGCCAGCACCAGCAGGCGCAGCTCACCGGCGCGGAAATCCCGCAGGGTCTGGCGCCAGGCCAGGGCGGCGATGGAAGGGGGGCGCAGTTCGGTCATTCCGCCACGGTAGCCCAAACCGTGGCACCGCGCTTCAGCGCCGGGCCATGGGCCGCCCACCCTGCGGTTGAATGCTGCGTGCAGGGGGCATGAACCCCGCGCGCGCCGCAGGGTGGTCCAATGGCCGCATGAACACCCTGCCCGCCCTCTTCGTTTCGCACGGTTCACCCATGATCGCCCTGGAGCCCCGCGAAGCCGGGGCCTTCCTCAGCACGCTGGGGCCCGCCATCGACCGGCAATTCGGCCGCCCGAAAGCCATCCTGGTGGCCTCGGCCCACAGCCTGACGCGAGAACCGGTGCTGCTGGGTGCGGCACATCACGAGGCCGTGCACGACTTCGGCGGCTTCGACCCCCGCCTGTATGAGATGCGCTACGGTGCCGCAGGGGCTCCGGCCCTGGCAGCGACCGTGGCCGGCCTGTTGCGCGCCGCCGGCATCCCCGCGCACATCAGTCCCGAGGGCGGCCTGGACCACGGCATCTGGACACCCTTGCGCTACCTGTACCCCCAGGCCGACGTGCCGGTGCTGCCGCTGGCCTGGCCGCCGAACTGGTCGCCGGCCCAACTGCACGCGATGGGCCAGGCGCTGGCGCCGCTGGCCGCCCAGGGCGTGCTGGTGGTGGGCAGCGGCAGCATCACGCACAACCTGCGCCGGGTGTTCAGCGGCGGCGGTCTGCACCCGCGCGCCGACCAGCCCGCCACGCCCGAGAGCACGGCCTTCCGCGACTGGTTCAAGGAACGCACCGAAGCCGGCGACTGGCCGGCCCTGCTCGAGTACCGGGCCCAGGCCCCGCACGCGGCGCTCATGCACCCGACGGACGAGCACCTGCTGCCCTTCTTCGTGGCGGCGGGTGCCGCCGGCACGCAAGCGGGCCGGCGCATCCACGCCAGCCTGACCTTCGGCGACCTGGGCATGGACGCCTACGCGTTCGGCAGCGGCGCCGAGGCCCTGGTGCAGCCGGGAGCCTGAGCGTTCAGGTGGCCGGCAGCCGCGCGAAGGCGGCGTCCAGGGCCTGCATCCACGCGGCCTTGTCGGCTGCCGGTGCAAAGCTGGCCTCGAAACTGTTGCGGGCCAGCGCGTAGGCCTGGGCCCGGCCCAGCTCCGGCAGGGCATCGAAGGTGGCGATGAAGTTGTCGTTCATGTACCCGCCGAAGTAGGCCGGGTCGTCGCTGTTGACGGTGGCGCAAAGGCCGGCGTCGAGCAAGGCAGGCAGGTTGTGGTCGGCCATGGTCTTGAACACGCACAGCTTGACGTTGGACAGCGGGCAGACCGTCAGCGGCATGCGCTCGGCGGCCAGCCGCTGCACCAGGGCGGGGTCTTCCACGCAGCGCACGCCGTGATCGATGCGCTGCACCTTCAAGACGTCCAGCGCGTTCCAGATGTAGGCCGGCGGGCCTTCTTCGCCAGCGTGTGCCACCACGTGCAGGCCCAGCTCGCGGCAGCGCGCATAGACCCGGGCGAATTTTTCGGGCGGGTGGCCGCGTTCGCTGCTGTCCAGCCCCACGCCGATGAAGTGCTCGCGCCAGGGCAGCGCCTGTTCCAGCGTGGCAAAGGCGGCTTCTTCGCTCAGGTGCCGAAGGAAGCACAGGATCAGCGAAGCGCTGATCCCCAGTTCGCGGCGCGCGCGGTCGCAAGCGCTGCGCAGGCCCAGGATCACGTGCGACATCGGCACGCCGCGCTCGGTGTGGGTCTGGGGGTCGAAGAACAGCTCGGCGTGCACCACGTGGTCGGCGGCGGCCCGCTCGAAATAGGCCCAGGCCATGTCGTGGAAGTCAGCCTCGGTGAGCAGGACGCTCGCGCCGGCGTAGTAGATGTCCAGGAAGCTCTGCAGGTCCGTGAAGGCGTAGGCCGAGCGCAGGGCCTCGACGCTGGGATAAGTGAGCGGCACGCCGTTGCGGGCAGCCAGCTTGAAGATGAGTTCGGGTTCGAGCGAACCCTCGATGTGAATGTGCAGCTCGGCCTTGGGCATCTCGCGCAGCAGCGCATGCAGGCGTTCACGGGTCGGATCGGTCATGGGGCGGGCCGGAAATGAAATATGACGTGACTTTAGCCATGAACGGTGAAGCCTGCGCCCCTGCGCCGGGACGGCAGCCTTGCCGAGGTCCTGCAGATCCCTGCCTCCGGTCCATCGTGCGCCCACGGTCATGAATTCCCCGCGCCGGCACCCGCTCCAGCAGACCGACCTGCCACCACGGGAAGAGACGACCCGTGCGGCCGGCGAGGCCCTGCCGGACAGCCCTGGGCCGGACCCCGAGGCCGACCCCACGGCCGGCCGCTCGCACAGCTTCACCTTGCGGGCGCTCGAGCGGATGGCGGCCGAAGGGCTGCTCCGTCCGCTGGGCACCCACAGCGCGCTGGATCGCGCCACGGACCGGTTGAGCACCGACTTCGGCGCCCTGGACACCCTCAGCGCATGAAGCGGCCCTGCTCGGTGATGATGGCCGAATCGACGAAGTTCGATCCTACCCGCTCACCGGGGCCGTAGCGCACGCGGTAGCCGCCCAGGTCGACCTCGCCCAGGCTTTCCAGCGCCTGGGTCAACGCCGCCGGCGTGGGCGTCGGGCCGGCCTTGGCCAGGCCCAGGGCCAGCAGCTTGGCCGAGGCAAAGCCGTACAGGCCTGCATACGACAGCGCCGCATTGCGTTTGGCCGCGGCCGCCCCGTATTCGCGCGCCAGTGCCGTGGTGGCGCTGAACGGTGAGGGCATGGTCTGCATCACGATGACCCCGCGTGCGGAAGTGCCCAGGCCCTGGATGAAATCGTTGTTGCTGCAGTTGGACAGCGCCATGAACGTGGCCCGGCCGCCCTTTTGCTGGTAGAGCTTCACGAAGTCCGAGCCGGCCTTGCTGGACACGATCAGCAACACCACTTGCGGTTGCTTGGCCAGCAAGGCATCCACGGCTGCCGTCACGTCGGGTTTGCGGTTATCGACCTTGGCGGTGGCCAACGGCTGGATCTGCAGTTCCTTGAAGACCTTGTCGATGTTGATGAGCGTGTCGCGGCCGAAGGCATCATCGGCCAGCAGGAGGCCGAAGCTTCGCACGCCGATGGAGTGCTGCAGACGGATCGCGCTTTCAGCTTCCTTCTGATAACTTGCGCGCAGCGTGAAGACCTCGCGCCTCGGCGGCTGGTTGACGAAGGAGCCCCCGGTCTGCGGGCCGACCACCGGGATGCCATGCTGGGCCACGCCCGGCAGCAGCGCCTCCATCGAGGGCGTGCTGCGCGGCAGCAGCAAGGCCAGCAGCTTTTTCTCGGCCACCAGCTGCTCGAACAGCGCCACGGTCCGCTTGGGGTCCTGGGCATCGTCCAGGGTCTCCAGGCGCAGCGGATGGCCCAGCACGCCACCACGCGCGTTGATCACGTCGAAGTAGAGCTGCGCCCCCTCGACCGATTCCTTGTTGGAACCCGCCAGCACCCCGGTGAAAGGCCCGATGTGGTGGATGGTGATGGGCGTTTGCGCCTGGACTTCTGCCAGGCCGAGGAGGCCCCACAACAGCAGCGCCACGATGGTCTTGAACATGGGGTCCCTCGCCCCTCGAATGAGGGGGGTCCCGAAATATGCAGCCGTTGGCCCCGATGCGCAATACCGGATGTATCAGGCCCTTGCGCCGGGGACTCCTGCAGCGTGGGCCTGCTGGTCGGCGTGGTAGCTCGACCGCACCATCGCCCCCACCGCGGCGTGCGTGAAGCCCATGGCGGCGGCTTCGCGCTCGAACATCTTGAAGGTGTCCGGGTGGACGTAACGGCGCACGGGCAGGTGATGGCCGCTCGGAGCCAGGTACTGGCCGATGGTGAGCATGTCGATGTCGTGGGCGCGCATGTCCCGCATGGTCTGCAGGATCTCGTCGTCGGTCTCGCCCAGGCCCACCATCAGGCCGCTCTTGGTGGGCACGCCCGGCACGGCCTGCTTGAAACGCTGCAGCAGGCCGAGGCTGAACGCGTAATCCGAGCCCGGCCTCGCTTCCTTGTACAGGCGCGGGATGGTCTCGAGGTTGTGGTTCATCACGTCCGGCGGCGCGGCCTTCAGGATCTCCAGGGCCCGGTCCAGGCGGCCGCGGAAGTCGGGCACCAGAACCTCGATGCGCGTGGCCGGCGAGAGTTCGCGCGTCTTTTCGATGCAGGCCACGAAATGCGCCGCCCCGCCGTCGCGCAGGTCGTCGCGGTCCACGCTGGTGATGACCACGTACTGCAGCTTCAGCGCCGCGATGGTGCGGGCGAGGTTCAGCGGCTCTTCGGCGTCCAGGGGGTCGGGGCGGCCGTGGCCCACGTCGCAGAAGGGGCAACGGCGGGTGCACTTGTCGCCCATGATCATGAAGGTGGCGGTGCCCTTTCCGAAGCATTCGCCGATGTTCGGGCACGAGGCCTCCTCGCACACGGTGTGCAGCCGGTGTTCGCGCAGGATCTGCTTGATCTCGTAGAAGCGGCTGCTGGCGCTGCCCGCCTTGACGCGGATCCAGTCGGGCTTCTTGAGCACCTCGGCCGGCACGATCTTGATCGGGATGCGGCTGGTCTTGGCTTCGGACTTCTGCTTGGCGGTGGGGTCGTAGGCCGTGCTCATGGTCGCGGGCCGCGCGGGCTCAGGGCCCGGTAACGGCGTCAGGGTGGACCTGCAGTTTAGTGGCCCGGACGGGGCAGGGCTTTGGATGTTCCCGTCCGCAGCCCCCGCGCGCGGGCCCGAGCGCCAGTCGCAACCTGAAAGTCAGCCCGCCACTGCGGCTTTCCGGCGACGCACCGCGATCACGGCCAGCCCCAGGCCCGCCAGCGCCAGGCTGCCCGGCTCGGGCACGGCAAAGGAGAACAACCCCGTCTCGCTGTAGTTGTTGAAGCCCCCGGCCGGGTCGTAGTTCAGGAAGGCCAGCCCGAAGCCGTTGGCGCTGTCGAAGGCGCCGGTGCCACCCAGGATGGCGTAGTCGATGCTGAGCTGGCCGCCGACGGTGAGGAAGCCGGGGTCGGCGGCACCACTCAGGCTGCCGTAAAGGCTGGACTGCAGGTCGGTGGTGTCGAACTCGAAGGTGCCCGTGAACAGGTTCGTCAAGGGGTCGATCGTGAACAGGACCACCGGCACCAGCGAGGGCAGGTCGCCCACCACCGGCGGCGGTACGGCATCGATCGAGCCGACCCAGCCGCCGGTGCCGGCCACGGGGTCGAAGACCGATACGTTGCCCGCACCGCTGTAGGCGGCGAAGTAGCTCACGGCATCGGCATGGCAGACCGCTGGCAAGGCGGGCAACAGCGCCGCCGTGCTGAGCAACACGCGGCGAACGGTGGTGGAAAGAGTCGGCATGGAAGGCTCCTGTGGCGGGTGGGCATGAACGGGATCGAAACGAGACGTCGGGAGCGGATCGGGGCTCCACACCAGGGACGTACGACGCTGCACGCCGATCGGATGCATGTCCGAGTTGCGCAGCGGGTCGCATCCGATCGGGCGAGGCGGGCGTAACAGGAGCTGCCGGCGCCGATGCCGCACAACCCCACCTCAGGAGATCACCCCATGTCCCGCAAACTGTTCCGCCTGGCCCCGTTGGCCCTGGCCGCCACCGCCGCCCTGCTGGGCTTCGTCACCCTCGCCCAGGCCTCCAGCCACCGCGAGGCGCCGTTCATCACGACCAGCCCGAAGGTCGACGGCACCGACTTCTACATGTTCCGCAGCTACGAAGCCAACCGCGATGGCTTCGTCACCATCCTGGCGAACTACCAGCCGCTGCAAGACGCCTACGGCGGCCCGAACTACTTCCAGATGGACCCGAACGCGCTGTACGAGATCCACATCGACAACAACGGCGACGCCAAGGAAGACCTGACTTTCCAGTTCCGCTTCAACACCACGCTGAACAACGGCGGCAGCGGCCAGACGCTGACCATCGGCGGCCAGACGGTCTCCACCGCGCTGACGCAGGGCCCCGGCACCATCAGCTCGATCAAGGACGCCAACCTGGCATCTGCCGAGCAATACACGGTGACGCTGGTGCGCGGCGATCGCCGCGGCGGCACCGCCACGGCGATCACCAACGCCGCCAACGGCAGTGCCGTCTTCGACAAGCCCGTGGACAACATCGGCCCGAAGAGCATCCCCAACTACGCTGCGTACGCAGCGCAGCACGTCTACAACGTCAACCTGCCCGGTTGCGCGACGCCGGCCCGCATGTTCGTGGGCCAGCGCCAGGATGCCTTCGCGGTGAACCTCGGCACCATCTTCGACAACGTGAACGTGCCGCTGTCGGCCATCATCAACCGCGCCAACATCAATGCCTTCCCCAACACCATCGGCGACAAGAACGTCACCACGCTGGCGCTGGAAGTGCACAAGGACTGCCTGAAGAGCAGCCCCACCGGCGACGACGTGATCGGCGGCTGGACCACGGCCAGCCTGCGCCAGGCCCGCCTGCTCAACCCCAGCCCGGCCTCCGGCTACCAGGCCAGCGAGAAGCCCGGCGGCGCCTGGGTGCAGGTGTCGCGCCTGGGCATGCCCCTGGTCAACGAACTGGTCATCGGCCTGAAGGACAAGGACAAGTTCAACGCCAGTGCGCCCAGCGGCGACGCGCAGTTCGCCAGCTACGTGACCAACCCCACCTACCCGCAGATGCTGGCCCTGGTGCTCAACAACGGCGTCGGCGCGCCCACCAACTTCCCGCGCACCGATCTCGTCACCACCTTCCTCACCGGCATCCCGGGCGTGAATCAGCCACACAACGTGGTGGCCTCGGAGATGCTGCGCCTGAACACCGCCATCGCGCCGGTGCCCTTCGCGCAGCAGAATCGCCTGGGTATCGTGGGCAGCATCCGTGATGGCGGCACCGATTTCGCCGGCTTCCCGAACGGCCGCCGCCCGAAGGACGACGTGGTCGACGTGGCCCTGGTGGCCGTGATGGGTGGCCTGTGCATCGCCAACGGCACCACCAACGCCTTCGGCTTCGGCACGGCCTGCAATCCGTCGGCCGTGCCGCTGGGCGCCACCTCGCTGGAGTTGCACGACGGCGTGGACCAGGCCGTGGTGCCGCTGCTGCCCGGCTTTCCGTACCTGAACACGCCGATCAGCGGTTCACATTGAGAGGAACCATCGCCATGAAGACGAAGACCCTCTTGCTCGGCCTGGCCGTGGCGGCCGGCCTGGCGGCCTGCGGTGGTGGCAGCGACAGCGCGACGATCATCAACCCGCCTTCCACGAGCGACGTGCCAGCCTCGGCGACGGTGTCGGCCACCGCCTACACGCAGTTCGCGAAGACGCTGCAAAAGAGCGACGACGGCCAGCCGCTCAACGTGCAGACCGTGATCCCGCCCACCAGCGAGACCGACGCCCCCGTGGGCCTGTGACCGGCGAGTCGGTCGCCATCACCATCGCCTGAACGCCTGCAACCCAGGCGCGCACGCCGGTGCCCTTCGCGGGGTACCGGCGTGTGTCCTTTCAGCTCAGGCGGCGCTGCAGTTGCGCAGCGAGTTGCCCGGCGGCTTCATCCCACGGGACCTCCACGCCGAGCACCCGCAAGTCCACGGTGCGCAGGTCCGGGTAGCCGCAAGGGTCGATGCGAGAGAACGGCTCGAGGTCCATCGCCACGTTCAGCGCCACGCCGTGGTAGGTGCGGTGGTTGCTCACCTTCACCCCCAGCGCAGCGATCTTGCCCAGGCCGCGGAACGGGTCCGCGGGATCGGGATGCAGCACCGCGTGGTCGAAGGGTGCATCCACCCGCACATAAATGCCCGGCGCGGTGCGCACGCGGTGGCCCACCACACCCCAGGTCCAGAGGGTATCGATCACGGCTTCTTCGATGCGATGCACGTATTCCTTGACGTAGATGCCCAGCCGCCGAAGATCGACCAACGGGTAGGCCACCACCTGACCCGGCCCGTGATAGGTGACCTGCCCGCCGCGGTCGGTGCGAACCACGGGGATGCTGCCCGGCGCCAGCACATGGGATTCACGGCCGGCCAGGCCCTGCGTGTAGACGGCCGCATGCTCGACCAGCCAGAGTTCGTCTTCGGTCTGCGGCGTGCGCGCCGCGGTAAAGGCCCGCATGGCACTGTCCACCGGGGCGTGGTCGACAAGGCCGAGCGAGACGATGCGCATCGAGGCAGCGGGTGAAGACCGGCAGGCCTCAACGGCAGGCGTTGGCCGCCGTGTAGTCGATGACCTTCAGGCGGCCGGCAATGATGTCTGCTTTGGCCGCATCGACCTTGCGGCGCATCCCGGCCGAGACCAGTGGTGCGTTGTTCTCGTCGAAGGCCAGATCCAGCCCGCCCTCCTTCAGGCCCAGCTGCGTGATGCCTGGCTTCACGCCCTTGAAGGCCTGGTAGACCGCCACGTCGGTGCGCTTGAGCAGCGAGGTGAGGATGCGGCCCGGGTGCAGGCCGTTCTGGTTGCTGTCCACCCCGATGCCCAGCAGGTTCATGTCTTTCACGGCCTGCAGCACGCCAAGACCCGTGGTGCCGGCGGCCGCCAGGATCACGTCGGCGCCCTGCGCCGCCTGCGTGCGAGCCAGTTCGGCGCCGCGGGCCGGGTCGGTCCAGGCCGCGTTGGTGGTGCCGGTCATGGCCGACACCACCTTGATCTTCGGGCTGGCATACCGGGCGCCCTGCTCGTAGCCGCAAAGGACCTTGCGGATCAGGGGAATGTCCTGCCCACCGACGAATCCGATGGTGCCGGTCTTGCTGGCCAGGGCCGCCAGCAGGCCCGCGAGGAAGGCGCCTTCGTGCTCGCGGTAGACGAAGCTCTGCACGTTGGGCAGCGCCACCACCATGTCGACGATGGCGAAGTGCAGCTTGGGAAAGTCCCGGGCCACCGCCTCGATGCTGCTGGCCTGCGGAAAGCCCACGCCCACGATCGGATCGCCACCCCGCTCGGCAAACCGCCGCGCAGCCTGCTCACGCTGCGCCGCGTTGGCGATCTCGAACTCGAGATACGGCTGCCCGGTTTCCTTCTTCCAGCGCTCCGCTCCCTCCCAGGCCGCCTGCCCGAAGGACTTGTCGTGCTTGCCGCCCAGCTCGAAGATGATTGCCGGCTCGGCCGAAGCGGAGCCCGTGGACGCCAACCAGAGCACGACCGAAGCGCACATCAAGCTGACGCCCCGGATCCGGCTCCGCCGGTCCGGCGGGGTCGTGCCCCCGAGGGAGAGCGGCCGCCGGCCGCTTCGGGGGAGGGTTAGAAAATTGCTTTGAATTGGACGCCCAAGGTACGGGGATCGTTGATGAAGCCCGTCAGGTTGTTGAAGTCGATGCCGCCCACGATGCGGATCTGGTTGGTGATGTTGCGGCCGTAGGCGGCCACGTCGTACTTGCCATTGGCCCAGGTGTAGCCCACGCGCAGGCCGCCTTCGGTCAGGGCCTTGCCCGTGAACTCGGTGGACTGGTAGAGGAAGAAGTTGACCTTGTCGCGGTAGACCCAGTCGGTGAAGGCGTAGACCTCACCGCCACTGGCCACGGGCTGGCTGTACTTGAGCGTGAAGCTGGCCGTCACCTTGGGCGCCTGCGGCAGCGGATTGCCGTCGATCAGCGCCTGGCCGGCTGCGTTCTTGGGATTGGTGACCGTGCAGGACGCACACACCGACACGGCCAGGCCCGGGTCCTTGATCTGCGTCTTGTTGTAGCCCACGCCCAGGGTGGCCAACAGGTTGTCGGTGATGTAGGCCTGCGAGTCGAACTCGAAGCCCTGGCCGGTCGCCTTCTTTGCGTTGAGCAGGATGTTCGAGTTGGCGGCGCCGCCCACGGCCGTGAGCTGCAGGTCCTTGACCTCGTAGCTGAACACGCCGAAGTTCACGCGGGCCCGCTTGTTGAACAGGTCGGCCTTGATGCCGGCTTCCACCGAGGTGTTGTTCTCGGGCGTGGCCACGGACTGGGCGTTGAAGAAGCCCGCGCCCTGCACGCTGCTGGCCCGGAAGCCGGTGGCCACGCGGGCGTAGACGTTCATGGTGTTGTCGATGGCGTAGGACGTGCTCAGGTCCCAGTTCAGCTTGTTGTCCTTGGGCTTGGCCGACAAGGGGCCGCCGGCCGCCAGCGCGTTGATGTTGGCCGGCGTGCCGAAGCCCGTGCTGTTGTAGTCCTCGACCGTGAAGCTCTTCTTGTCCTGCGAATAGCGCAGGCCGCCGCGCACGCTCAGGGCCGGGCTCAGCGCGTACTTGACGGCGCCGAACAAGGCATAGGCATCGTTCTTCTGGCGCACGCGCTCGTAGCCATTCTGGGCGTTGCCCGCGGTGGAGTCGTAGCTGAAGCTTTCGATTTTGTAGTCCTCGGCGAAGAGGAAGGCCCCGGCCTGCCAGCTCAGGGGCCCGGAGGTGGCGGATTCGACCCGGAACTCCTGCGTGAACTGGCTGTGCTTGGGCAGGCCGTCGGCCGTCTCGGACGAGAAGGGGATGAAGCCCGGGCCCGACTGGGGCAGGAACGAAGCGCCATAGCCACCGTCGATGTCCCCGCGGCTGTAGGTGTGCACCTGCTCGAACCCGGTGACGGAGAACAGGGCCATGCTGCCCAGGTCGTAGCGGATGCGCAGGTTGGCGCCGAAGTTGTCCAGCTTGGACTCGTTCTTGCCGTCCTGCGACACGGTGTAGGGATCGAAGCCCGGCACCAGGTTGTTGGTGCCCGGCTGGATGATGTTGGCGCGGAACATACGTGCCGAGCCCTTGAAGTCGCGGATGTGCAGGTTGCCCAGCACGCTCAGTTCCTTGCTGGGTTCGATCAGCAACTGCGCCCGCGCGGCGCTGTCGCGGTAGCCCTCGAAGCTTTGGGTCGGCCCGGCGGCGTAGGTGTTGTGCACCCAGTCGCTGCGCGTCTGGTTGAGCAGCGACACTCGCAGCGCCGCACCCGCGCCCAGCGGCACGTTGACCGCGCCCTCGGCATTCACGCTGGCGAAGGTGCCAAGGGAAATGCTGCCGTAGCCTTCGAGCTGTTTCGTCGGCCTGACCGAGTCGAACTTGACCACGCCGGCCGGCGTGTTGCGGCCGAAGAGGGTGCCCTGCGGACCGCGCAGCACTTCGACCTTGGCGATGTCGAAGATCGGAAAGCCCTTGAGAATGGGGTTTTCTTGCACCACGTCGTCGTAAACCAGAGAGACGGGCTGCGAGGCGTTGAGGCGGAAGTCGGTGTTGCCGTAGCCCCGGATGTAGAAGCGCGGAAAGGCCCGGCCGAAAGAGGATTCGACGTTCAGGCTGGGCACCCGGCCGCTGAGCAGCCGGACGTCCTGGCCGCTGGTGTTCAACACGTCCAGCACTTCACCCTGCAAGGCGCTGACCGAGCTGGGCACTTCGCGGATGTTTTCCACGCGGCGCTCGGCGGTGACGGTGATGGTCTGCAACTGGCCCGGGGCGGCCGTCTGGGCGTGCGCCCCGACCTGGAGCGCAAGCACTGCGGCAGCGGCCAGCGCATGGTGCATCGGGCGGCGAGCCCGGTTGCGCGACAGGTCGGACATCTCGGTACGGGTGCGGATCATGGGGGCTCCGGAAGGGTGGTTTGGGCGCGACAGCGATACCATCGATGATGACTTGGCAATTGAAGCCCGTCACCATGGCCGGCCCATCCAGGGCGCGGCTGATGCCGATACGCAACACACCATGCTTTCCAACCCTGACGACCTGGCCCGCTGGCACGAAGACGGCTATTTCGTGCTGCCCGGATTCAACGCCGCCGCGCAGCTCGAGGCCGTGCGCGCCAGGGCGCACGCCATCGTCAGCGGCTTCGAGCCCGACGACTCCATCAGCCGCTTCTCCACCCGCGACCGCGCGCTGGTCGCCGACACCGCGCTGCTGGCCTCGGCCGACAAGGTGCGCTGCTTCTTCGAGGAAGAGGCGCTGGACGCCGCGGGCCGCCTGCAGGTGCCCAAGGAGAGGTCGATCAACAAGATCGGCCACGCCCTGCACGCGCTGGATCCGGTTTTCCGCGATTTCTCGCGGGGCCCGGGCCTGGCCCGCGTGGCCGAGGCGGTCGGGCTGAAGCAGCCACAGGTCTGGCAATCGCAGGTCATCTTCAAACAACCCCACATCGGCGGCGAAGTGGGCTGGCACCAGGACGCGAGCTTCTTCGTCACCGATCCGCAAACCGTGACCACCTTCTGGTTCGCGCTGGAAGACGCCACGCTGGACAACGGCTGCCTGTGGGTGGAACCCGGCGGCCACCGCGGCGCACGCGGCGTGCTGCGCGAGCAGTTCGTGTGCGAGGACGGCCACCTGCGCATGCGCCCGCTCGACCCCACGCCCTGGCCCGACACGGCGCATGCCAGGGCTCTGCCGGTCAAGGCCGGTACGCTGGTCGTCTTCGACGGCCTGTTGCCGCACTACAGCGGGCCCAACCGTTCGCCGGTTTCGCGCATGGCCTACACGCTGCACGTCACCGATGGCCGGGCCGCGTACTCGCCGATGAACTGGTTGCAGCGCACATCGGCACAGACCGTGTGCGGGCTAGACTGACGGTGTGACAGCCCAGCCCGCGGGATCCTGCGGGCAGGATCCGATGGCCAGCCCGGCCCCGCCAGGGGTCCGGGCATCGGCATCACTCGATCAGGACGAAGCCTGACGGGCGAATGGCCGTCTCGATCAGGACGAAGCCGTCAAGGCCGAAGGCCTTCCCACCGGCCACGCGCTGGATATCGGCAAGGCTCAGTTCAGGGATCTGAGCTCGCGGTTGCACACCGAGCGGCTGCTCGGCGGGCATGTCCAGGCGGGTCGACTCTCGTTGGGTCATTGCAAGTACTCCAGTATTTTTAGCTCGCGCCAAGATCGGCGCCCTGAACCTTGACATCGACAGCCGGCGGCGAACAGCTGTAAACAGTTGCAGGGGCGCCGCGCACCCGGACCACTCGCCCTGCAGGCAAAGGGCCCTCAGGGCAGGATCGGCGATGTAGCGTATCTTTCGCGCTTTGCGTCCTTCGCCACACGCCCCATGGACAGCGCCACTCCCACCAGCCACATCCGCCTGACCTCGCACCCTGGCCAGGGCACCGGCGCAGCCCCTTCCATCCAATGGGGCGCGGCCGACCCGCAGCAACGCAATCCGGTGGTGGGCAGCACGTCCAGCCGCAGTCAGCGCAATGTCATCGGCACGCACAGCGGCAGCTACGGCGTGTACCGGGCCCTGGCCGTGGCGGCGGGCAACCTCGAGCGCGGCCACCGCGCCGATCTCACCGACACCGCGCCCACGGACCTGGTGGGGCCCTACCCCGGCTGGAGCGACGCCAGCAGGATCGTTTCCATCGATCCCTGGGGCGCCAGCGTGCAGTCGGTCTTTGCCGAACAGCTGGCCGCGGGCTTCGACATCCGCCCGACCATCGCGGTGACCAAGGCGCACATCCACCTGCCGGAGATCAAGCAGGCGCTGGCCTTCCAGCGCCTGCAGGTCGATGGCCGCATCCTGCTGGACGACGCCTCTGCCACCGTGACCAAGGTGGCGGTCGAGCCGGTGTGGTGGCTGCCCGGCGTGGCAGAGCGATTCAAGGTGAAGGAAACCGAACTGCGCCGCGCGCTGTTCGAGGAAACCGGCGGCATGTACCCCGAACTGGTGACCCGCAGCGACCTGGAGGTGTTCCTGCCGCCCATCGGCGGGCAGACGCTGTACGTCTTCGGCGACATCCGCGACCTGGCCAACCCCGCCATCACCCTGACGGCCCGGGTGCACGACGAGTGCAACGGCTCGGACGTCTTCGGCTCCGACATCTGCACCTGCCGCCCCTACCTCACGCACGCCATCGAGGAGTGCATCCGCGGTGCGCAGGCCGGCGGCGTGGGCCTGATCGCCTACAGCCGCAAGGAAGGTCGCGCCCTGGGAGAGGTCACCAAGTTCCTCGTCTACAACGCCCGCAAGCGGCAGTTGGGCGGCGACCGTGCCGACAAGTATTTCCTGCGCACCGAGTGCGTGGCGGGGGTGCAGGACATGCGCTTCCAGGAACTGATGCCCGACGTGCTGCATTGGCTGGGCATCCACAAAATCCATCGACTCGTGAGCATGAGCAATGACAAATACGACGCCATCACCGGCAGCGGCATCGAAGTGGGCGAACGCGTGAAGATCCCCGACGCCCTCGTGCCCGCCGATGCCCGGGTCGAGATCGAGGCCAAGATCGCGGCCGGCTACTTCACCGACGGCAACGTCCCCACCGCGGCCGATCTGGCGCAAGTGCAGGGGCGTGCCCTTGAGTGAACCCGGTTCGGCCCTCGACGACGACACCTCCCGCGGCTCCGAGCGCTCGCGCCATCCGCTGGCCTGGCTGGACGACCCGGCCAC
The DNA here is from genome assembly GCA_903822435.1 of uncultured beta proteobacterium. Taxonomy (GTDB): domain Bacteria; phylum Pseudomonadota; class Gammaproteobacteria; order Burkholderiales; family Burkholderiaceae_C; genus Rubrivivax. The sequence continues at coordinate 27,674 of CAIJPE010000195.1, forward strand.
CATCCGGGTGCGCTGTGCGGCCATCCTGCACGCCGTGGACAGCAACGTCAGCGGCCATTTCACGGTCGACCGCAGCAAGCTGCCCGCCGTGGCCGACCGGGTGGCGGCGCTCACCCTGCAGCGCTTTCCCGACCTGAAGATCCCGTACCACAGCCGCTGGCGGCACTTCGAAGCCGGCGGCCTCGACCGCAAGCCCACCCTGGATGCCCTGCTTGACGGGCGTAGCGTGGGGGATGCTGCGCGCGCCCGCTTCGACCTGACGGTGGTCAGCGTGCTGCTGGACGCCGGCGCCGGCCCCGACTGGCACTACACCGAGGCCGACACCGGGCAGGTGCTGGCACGCTCGGAAGGCCTGGGCGTGGCCAGCTGGCACGGCTTCCTGAAGGGCGCTTTCTCGGCCAGCCCCTCCGACCCGTTGCGGGTGGACGCGGCCAGCCTGGTCAAGGTCGACACCAGCAGCTTGCGCGCGATGTTCCAGGCCAGCGGCGCCAATCCCATGGTGGGGCTGGACGGACGCGCCGGGCTCCTGGCGCGCCTGGGCGCGGCACTGCGCATGGAATCGGCCCGCTCGGGGCTGCCGGCGCGGCCCGGCCTGCTGTTCGACCGACTTACCGCCGGCGGCGCCCGCGACAGCGTCAGCGCCACCGAGATCCTGTCGTCCGTGTTGCGCGTGCTGGGCCCCATCTGGACCAGCGGCAGCCGCGTGCAGGGCCTGCAGGCCGGCGACGTCTGGCCCCACCGCTGGGCCGGCGCGCAGGTGGGCGGCGGCGGGGTCGACCCGACCACTGGCGGCTGGGTGCCCTTCCACAAGCTCAGCCAGTGGCTCAGCTACTCGCTGCTCGAGCCCCTGCAATGGGCCGGCGTGACCGTGACGGGCCTGGACGCGCTGACCGGCCTGCCCGAGTACCGCAACGGCGGGCTGCTGCTGGACGGTGGGGTGATCGTGCCGCGCCAGTCGCGCGCCCTGTCGCGGCACTGGAAGCCGCAGGACGACTTCATCATCGAATGGCGGGCACTGACCGTAGCCCTGCTGGACGAGGTGGCCGCAGGGGTGCGCATCCGGCTGGGCAAGACGGCCGAAGAATTGCCGCTGGCCTGCATCCTGGAGGGCGGCACCTGGGCCGCCGGCCGGCAGATCGCCCAGGAATTGCGGCCGGGCGGCGCGCCGCCGCTGCAGATCGAAAGCGACGGCACCTTGTTCTGAGCCACCAGGACCGCCCCCTCCCCAGGCCCATGCCCACCGGCACCACCCGCATGACCACACCTGCCATCCACGTCGTCAGCCACCCACTGGTCCAGCACAAGCTCACCTTGATGCGCCAGAAGGACCGCAGCACCAGCAACTTCCGCCGTCTGCTGCATGAGATCAGCATGCTGATGGCTTACGAGGTCACGCGCGAGATGCCGACTCAGCTGATCGAGATCGAGACCCCGCTGGAGACCATGCAGTCGCCCGTGATCGACGGCAAGAAGACGGTCTTCGTGGTGATCATGCGGGCCGGCAGCGGCCTTCTCGACGGGATGCTGGAGGTGGTGCCCGGAGCGCGCATCGGCCACGTCGGCCTGTACCGCGACCCCAAGACGCTGGTGGCCGTGGAGTACTACTTCAAGATGCCGCACGACATGCACGAGCGCGACGCCATCGTGCTGGACCCGATGCTGGCCACCGGCAATTCGGCCGTGGCCGCGGTGGAGCGGCTGAAGGAGACCCGCCCGCGCTCGATCCGCTTCGTGAGCCTGCTGGCCGCGCCCGAGGGACTGAAGAACTTCCATGCCCACCATCCCGACGTTCCGGTGTACACCGCCGCCATCGACCGGCAACTGGACGAGCACGGCTACATCCGGCCCGGCCTGGGCGACGCCGGCGACCGGCTGTTCGGCACGAAGTAGCACCCGGCCCGCGCCACCCTACTGCTGGTGGCAGGCCATGCAGGCGTACGTCGAGGCGAACATCATCCGAGCCCCCGCCTGGCCAGGCAGCGGCGGCCTGGCGAAAGCCGCCACGTTGGCCTGCGCCTGCTCGATGCGGGCTTCGAGCACCGGCGCGTACTTCCACTGGGCAAAGGTCGGCGAGTGCTTCGCATTGGCGTAGACCTTGCGGGCGGTCTGCCAGTCGCCCGACTTGACCAGCATGTCGCCCATGTTCAGGAAGAAGCCCTCGAAATTGTGCGGAGCGATCCAGCCGTTCCAGCACACGCGCCGGGCGCCTTCGGTGGTGGCCAGGCCCATGTAGCCCTTGAAATCGGGGTCGAGCCGATCGACCTTGGCGCCCACGCAGACGTCCAGGTTCTGCCATTGCCACGCCAGGCCTTCGCGGAATCGTTCGCTGTCGGCGGGCTGGTTGCTCATCACGTAGCCGGCCGTGAACAGGTTGAACTCGGGGAAGGCGTCGATGCCCGCCTTCAGGTTGTAGTAGCCCTGCCGGGTGAGCTTCTCATCACGGTGGATGGCCCCTTCGGCCAACTGTGTCGCGGCCAGGAAGCCCAGGTAGCGGGCCTCGCCCGGGTGCAGGGCCACCGCCTCCTGGAAGTAGCGGCGCGCCAGCACGGCGTCGTCGGTGACGGCGGGGTCGGGCTCGGCCATCCGGGCGCTTTCGGCCAGGCGCCAGATGTGAAGCCAGCCCACGTGCGCGGCCGTCACGTCATCGCCGGGGTCTTGCAGGTAGGCACCGGTGGTGGCCCTGAGCGCCAGGGGGATGCCTTCGTAGCGGCCCTCGTGCAGCGTGCTCCAGAAGAGCTCATCGGCCTTCTGCGCGGCGGGGCTGCGTTCCTGGCTCGCCACCTTGGCCGGGGCCATCTGGACGGCCACGGCGCCGCAGCCGGCAAGCAGGGCGGCCGTGGCGGCCGAGGCGATGAGGGTCAGGGGGTGGGTCATGGGGGCGGACTCCGCTGGGGCGATGTCGCCACCTTAGGGCTGCGATGCCGGCCGGGCCATCGTGGCGCGACGAAGTGGCACCGGCCGTCGCCAGATGCGGCCGCAGGGGCCTAGCAGGCGGCTGCGTAGGGGTCCGCGAAACCGAGGCCGACCAGGATTTCGCTTTCCAGCGCCTCCATCTCGCGGGCTTCCTCATCGTCCAGGTGGTCGTGGCCCTGGGCGTGCAGGGCGCCGTGCACCAGCAGGTGGGCGTAGTGCGCTGCCAGCGTCAGGCCTTGCGCCTGGGCTTCCGCCGCCACGACCGGGGCGCACAGCACCAGGTCGGCCAGCACTTCGGGCTCGTGCTCGTAGTCGAAGGTCAGCACGTTGGTGGCGTGGTCCTGTCCGCGGTACGACTGGTTGAGCGACAGCCCTTCCTCGGCGCCGACGATGCGCACCGTGATGCGCCCCGGCTGCCGCAGAGCCGCGCGCAGCCAGCGGCTCACGCGGTG
>CAIJPE010000196.1 GCA_903822435.1 uncultured beta proteobacterium
CGACGCTGCGCAGGCCGATGTCATCCGCCACCATCAGGCCACCGGCTGCGCCCGCCGTCAGACCGAGGTTGTCCCGAAGTTGTGCGGAGCCCAAAGGCCCATCCGCGAAGCCGGTGCCAAGCGTTCGGGAGCCCGCGAAGGTGGTCACTGCCCGTGCGGTGAGATCGAGTGCCCGGATCAGGCCCCCGGCGTCGAGAACGAAGACCGTGTTGTTCTGCAAGACGAGGCTGCCCGGATTGGGAATGGTGGCACCGGTACCGACGCCGTCTGAGCCCGGGATCGTCGCGGAGCCGTTGCCCGCCAGCGTTTCCACGCTGCCGGCCCCCGTGCCGCTGCGCAGGACGCGTCGCACGCGCTGGTTGAGGGTGTCCGCGACGATGAGGTCGCCATTCGCCGCGACCGCCAGTTGAATGGGGAACTGGAATTGCGCCGTGGTGGGCGAGCCGTCGGCGAACCCCGCTGTACCGCTGCCCGCGTAGGTGCTCACGACCCCGGACGTGGTCACGCGCCGGATCACGTTGTTGCCGGCATCGGCCACATACAAGTCACCGTCCGGGCCGAGTGCAATGCCCGAAGGCTGACGGAAGCGGGCGGCGTTGCCCGGGCCATCGGCCGACCCGATCTGACCCGCGCTGCCAGCCACAGTGGAGACCGTGCCGTCCGTACCGACGCGCCGGATCACGTGATTCTGGCTGTCGGCCACGTAGATCACGCCCGAGGCGTCGTGGGTGATGCCCAGCGGCAAATTGAATTGCGCCGTGGCGGCCGCACCGTCGGCATAGCCCGCTTGGGTGTTGCCGGTGATCGGCGTGATCGAAAGCCGGTCGGCGCTCAGCCGCTTGAGTTGGGAGCCCACGAAGAAGGCATAGCTCCCGTCAGTGAGCTTGTCGATTACCGAGGCGCCAGTGATCCGTGCCTGGTCTCGAAGACCGGCCAGCGGATACAGGCTCAGCGACGCACTGGCCGGTGCGGCCACAGTCAGGCTCGCCACGTTGCTGGCGGCGCCGCTCTGCCCACCACAGTTCAGGTTCGCGCGCACCTGGGCACCGCTGTCGCTCAACGCGGTGACGAAACTGTAGGTCGCGGCCGTGGCGCCTGCCACGTTGGCGAAGCTGGCGTCCGTGTTGGCGCGTCGCTGCCATTGGATGTTCAAGGTGCCGGCACTGCAGGTGCCTCCCACCGTGAAGCTGGCCGTGGTGCCCGCCACCACACTGGCGTCGGCGGGCTGTGGAGTGATGGTCAGCACCGGTGCGGGGACCGTCACCGTCAACGTCGCATCGCTGCTTGTGGCACTGCCGGCCAGGTTCGTCGCAATGGCCCTGAAGACCGCGCCGCTGTCGCTGGCCACGGTGCTGGCCAGGGTGTACGTGGTGGCTGTCGCACCGGCGATGTCGACCCCGTTGCGTTGCCAGCGGTAGCTCAACGGCGCCGTACCGGTGGCGGCGACAGTGAAGCTGGCCGGCTGGCCTGCGATCACGGTCTGGCTGGCGGGCTGCTGCGTGATGGTGGGTGGCACGGCCGGCGCCGCACCCGGCGCGGATTCGGCCGGTGGCGGCGCGTCGGCGCTGCCGCCGCCACAGGCCGCCAACATCAGGCACAACATGGCGCAGGCCGAAAGGGCCAGGCGTGCAAGGGCAACCCTCGGGTTGAACGCCCCGAGACGCTGAGCAGGCCGTTGTTCACCGCGCTGACGCCGTAGACCAGGCTGGTGCCGCTCATCTCGAGCGCACCGTTGTTGGTCAGGCTGCTGGTGACGATCAGGCTGCCGCCGTTGTAGGTGTAGCGGTCGTTGATGATCAGCTCGCCGACGGTGTTGCTGCCGCCGGTCTGGATGACATGGCCCGCACCCAGCCCGCCGATGGTCTCGGCGACAGCGCTGAGGCTGGCGAAGGTGTTGGCACCGCCACCGTTGCCCACGTTCAGGGTGAAGACGCTGCCTTCGGTCGTGCCCAGGTTCAAGTTGACCAACGTGGCGGAGCCCGGTCCGACGAAGCTGCCGCCGTTCAGGTTCAGCGCCGAGGCACCATCCGCGGTCAAGCTGGTGCCGATGTTCAGCGTACCGCCGGCCAACGTGTAGATCGCAGTGCTGCCAACGGTGCCCAGAACCAGGTTGCTGACGCTGACCGTGCCGAAGGTCTGCGTGTAGCTCCCGGATGCGCCCGCCACCGACCCCAGGTTCAAGGTGATGACCTCGATGTTGCCGGTGCCGACAGTCAGCGAGCCGCCGTCGAGGTTGAAGGTGCTGCCGCCTGAACCAGTGGTGACGCTTCCACTGACATTGAGGGTTCCGCCAGACAGGGTGTACGAGTTTCCACTGCTGCTGCTCGCCGCGCCGAACGCCAGGCCACCCGTGCTGTGGGTTCCGCCGCTTTGGTTGAAGCTGGCGCTGCCCGCGCCCCCGATGGCCGTCCTGCCGGTGCTCAGCGTACCGCCCGACATGGCGTAGGTGCCGGCCGCACCGCTGCCGTAGCCCATGTCCAGTTCGCTCAGGTTGGCGTAACCGGCGACCTGGCTGAAACTACCTGTTCCGTTGGCACCGACATACAAGTAGATGGCGGACAGGTTGCCGTCGTTGAGCGTGTAGTTGCCACTGGAGGTGGACGTCAAGCCCAGCCTCATCACGCCGGATTCCACCGTGCCGCTGCCTTGGACGTAGCTGCCGGTCGTACCCGCGACGGACCCCAGGTTGAACCCATAGATTCGGATGTTGCCGCTGCCGACCGTCAAACTGCCGCCGTCCAGATTGAAGTAGCCCAGACCCACGGCGCCATTGGTGATAGCGCCGCTCACGTTCAGCGTGCCACCGGACAAGCTATACACGTCGGAGGGGTTGCCCCCCGGGGTGCCGGTACTGAAATTGAGACTCGCGGCGCTGACGCTGCCGCCGGTCTGGTTGAACGTGCCCTGGCCCGACACGCCGATCACGATGCTGCCGGCTGTCAACGTGCCCGCCGACAGGTTGTAGGTGCCCCAGCCGGGGTAGCCGCCGCCCAGCGTCAGGGTCTGGGTCACGGTGTGGCTACCGCCGCTTTGGTTGAAAGCGCCGGTACCCACATCACCAATGACCTCGATGCCCGCAACCAGCGAGCTGCCGCTCTGAACGATCGAGGCGGTACCCAGGGGCGAACCGACGTAGAGCGCGTTTGCCACCGCGTCGCCGCCCAGGAAGCTTTCCGTGAGCGCATCGATCTTGAGCGTCGCACCGGTGCTACCCACAAATCGGACGACCACGTCGTCGGCTGCAGTCGGTACGCCCGCTGGCGACCAGCAGCTGCTGGCGTCCCAAAAGCCCGAAAGGCAGATCCAGCCCTTGGCTTCGGCCTGGCTGAAGGAGGCCAACAACAACAGCGATACGGCCGCAGAGACGGTTGAGCGGCGCAGTTGGGATCGTGCGGGAGCGCAGCGATGGGCTTGCATGTTCAGGGTCCTTCAGCGGTGTTTGCCGCACGGTAGGCGCGGGCTCTGATGACTAGAACGAGGCCAGCGGCTGAAGTCAGACACGACGCGACCCCCCAATTTGAGGGGAGAGGGCGCTGACCACGCACCCGCGCTACCCAGCGTCAGCAACAGGGCGACGTCCTTTGAGCCGATCAACGTGCGCGCTCGCGCGGTCGCAGTGGGTTACAGCTCAATCAACCTGCCGCCGACAAACACGTGGCGGGCGCAGGTCAGCTACCCCAAGCCAAGCATCTCGGCAGCGCTAGGTTACGATCTTCGCGGGGCGATCCGCGGAGTCAGTAGCGGCGTGGGGCAAATCACAGTGCTGTCAGCGGCCCTTGGCCAGGGCAAGCGTGATGCCGCAGGCGTACTGCATGTGCCGCTCCATGCCGATCTGCGGAGGCTGGTTCATGCTGCGAGCCTCATCTGACCTGTCGGCCGCCTGGTCCGCGCTGGATTGGCAGCAGGCCTTCGAACTCCTCGACGTCGCGCTGGATCTGGACGCCTCGGCGCAGGCGGCCTGGCTGGCCTCGCTGGGGCCGGAGCAGGCCACTCTGAGGTTGATGGTCGAGAAGTTGCTGCAGAACCGTCTGGCCCTTGGCGCCGGCGAGTTCATGAGCACCCCCGCATACGGCGTGTTGGCCGAAGGGGCGCAGCCACGCCAGGTTGAAGCGCAGGCTCTCATCGGTCCTTATCGGTTGGTGCGGCAGATCGGCCAGGGCGGCATGGCCGATGTCTGGCTCGCGGTGCGGGCCGACGGCCTGCTCGACCGCCCCGTCGCATTGAAACTGCCACACACCAGTTGGGGCGGTGCGTTGCATGCCGAGCGCATGGCCCGTGAGCGGCAGATCCTGGCCTCGCTGACACACCCGCACATCGCCCGCCTGTACGACGCCGGCATCGGCGAAGACGGGCGTCCGTATCTGGCGCTCGAGTATGTCGCCGGCCAGCCGATCGATGAATACGCCCGTGCCCACACGCTTTCGGTGCGTGCCCGGGTGGAACTGATGGTGCAGGTTGCACGGGCCGTCGCGTACGCGCATGCGCAGCTGGTCGTGCATCGCGACATCAAGCCATCGAACATCCTCGTCGATGCGGCCGGCCAGGTGCGCCTGCTGGATTTCGGCATCGCGAAGATCATCGATCCGTTGCTTGACGACGAGTCCCCTGGAAGCCCGCTGACCCAAATGCACGGTCGCGCGCTGACGCCGGACTACGCCTCGCCCGAGCAGATCCGGGGCGACGCCATGGGAACGTCTTCCGATGTGTACTCGCTGGGCATCGTGATGTTTGAGTTGCTGGCCGGAGAGCGCCCTTATCGCCTGCCCAAGGGACTGGGTGCGGTGGCCCTGGCCGAGGCGGTGGCGCGGGCCTCCGTGCCGCGGTTGAGCGCTGTCGCGGCCGACCGGGCCCTGAAGCGCCAGCTTCAGGGAGATCTGGATGCGATCGCCCACCGCGCACTGGCCAAGGCAAGCGACGAACGCTACGCCACCATGGAAGCTCTAGCGGACGATCTCGAGCGTCACCTCGCCGGCCTGCCGGTGCGTGCGCGGCCAGATTCGCGCTGGTACCTGGCCGAGCGATGGGTGCGGCGCCACAAGCTCGAGACGGCGGTTGCCCTGGCGATCATCGTGGCCCTGCCGGCCGGCGCAGCGGCGCAGGTGGCGGTGCTGGCGGCCATCGCTGCGGGCGCGGGCGTGGCCTTGTGGCAGGCCCGCGCGGCTCGCGCCCAGGCACAGCGGGCCGGGGCCGAGGCGGCACGCGCAGCCGCAGTCAAAGGCTTCCTGACGAGCTTCTTCGAGTCGGGGAGCCTCGACAAGGATGGCGGGGCGCTGCTCGGACGCCTGACGGTGCGCGAGTTCGTTGAGCGGGGCGCAGCCCGCATCGACACCGGCTTCGAGCGGCAGCCCCAGCTGAAGGCTGAGTTGTACGACGTCGTCAGCGCCCTGTTCGCCGACTTGTCGGACGGCAATGCCACGGTGACCTATGCGCGCAAGTGGCTGGCCAGCCTCGATCGCTTCCGAGCGTCCGAAGCGGAGCGGGCCAGGGCGCAGCAGCGTCTGGCGCGTGGCTTGATCCTGCTGGGGCAGTACAGCGAGGCGATCGAAATGCTTGCCAGCAGCATTGCGCGCCTGACTGCGCGAAACGATACCGCCGACGTGTTGCTGTTGGCCGAGCTATGGATTCTGCGCGCACGGGCAACGGCCGAACGCGGCGACCACCCCAACGCCTTGGCCGGCGTCGATGCCGCCTATGCCTTGCTCGTCGGCACTGGAGCCGCCGATGACCGTGCGACTGACACCGTCCGTGCCGAGGCCCAGTTCCTGCGGGCTGAACTGATCGCGCTCGACAACCGTCAACAAGAGGCCGTTCCGCAGTTCGAAGAGGCCATCGCTCTTCTGGAGCGCATCCACGGAGAGCGCTCGCTGGTCGTGGCCCGGCATCGGTTCATCTACGGCAAGGTGCTGGGCACCGCAAGGCAGGACGCTCAAACCGTTCGCGAGTATCGCCATGCCCTTCGTCTTGTGCGCGAGGCGGGCGGCGCAGATGACCTCAATTCGTCAATCATTGAACTCGACCTGGGCAGGCACCTCGCCTTGAGAAGCACCTCGCGAGCGGAAGGCCTGACTTTGCTCGATCATGCGCGCCACGTATTCGCTGCCCGCATCAGGGATGTCTCGCCGAGCTACCCAGCCACCGCGAACCTCTATCTTGCAGAAGCACTGATCGACCAGGGAGAACTCGAGCTCGCCCGCGAGCCCATGGAAGCCGCTGCCGCACACTGCCGCGACAAGATCGAGAACGCGGGCCTGCGCAGCCTCGTGACCCTGGTGCATGCTCGATACCTTGCGGATTGTGGAGATTACGACGGCTCCGATCGGCTTCTTGAGTCCTGTTATGAAGAACGCGTGCGGACTTTTGGCCCCGAACACCCGCTGAGCGCATCCGTCGTGAACCGCATCGGCATGAATCATTCAAGGCGGCAGGACTATGCTCGCGCGATTTCGCATTTCGAGCAGGTTTTGCAGTCGCAGGACCATGTCGAGTCCAGCTGGGGCTCAGTCAAACACCAGGCGCAGATCAACCGCGCGGTCGCGTATCTTGAATCGGGCGCGGTGGCACAGGCATTGCCCGTGTTTCAGGAGGCGGTCGACCGGTATCTCGTCCTGCCGCCGGCTTCCCGCAACGACCTGACCGAGGCAACGATCTGCATGCAGCTCGGTCGCGCCCTGCTCGCTGAGGGTCAACCGGCGCCCGCCCTACACTTGTTGCAGCGCTCTGTGGACATCTTTTCGAGCATGAATCCGCTGGCAGCGAACGTGGCCTTTCCGCTGGGCTGGCTCGGGCTCTGTCTGCTCGAATTGGGTAGACCGGAACAGGCGCGTGTCCACGCCGAGGCGGCGCGCGAGGCACTGACGGCTCACCCGCTGGCCGGCGCGCACTTCCGTCGAAGCCTTGCGCTTTTGGACGAGCGGCTTGCGGCCGCAGGCCGTTGACCGGTTCTACCGACAAGACATTTTCTGAATAGCGAGGAACCTCGCCAACCCTGATTTCATGCTCGGGCTGCCGCGGGGTGGCGACGAGTGCGCGCAACAGGTTGCGAAGCATGCCGCGCATCTTGTAGCGCCTGTTGAAGCGGAATTGCACCTCGGCCAGGTAGCGCGACCCGTACTTGGCGAACTTGATCGAGGGTTACGTACCCGTCTGTGCCGTCTTGATGTTGCCGATCAGCGTGTTGACCGCTCGGAACTGCTCGTTCAAGACGCTGGCCCTGCCGCCGCCAGTGACCTCTCGGTCGTGCCCTGCACCCATCGAGGCAGCTACCGTGAAGCAGTTCAGGCCATCGGACACGACAATCAGCGGCAGCAACATGCTCGTGGAGATGAAGGTCTCCAGCGAAGCTTTTGTGAACGGCCCGGCCGACAGGCAGGCCAAGTGAGGCTGGCCGTCTACGGACCTCCCAGAACATCACGGCACGGGCTTGCCAGCCTGCGCTGCGCTGAGCCCACTCGATGCCACGGACCTGCGCGAGGTGCCCATCGCTTCGGCCACGCCGTCGTACTGCCAGGCCATCGAAAGGCGTTCGCCTTGCATGGCGCAACCGCCCCCTGCGCTTTCAGCGCGGGCCTGACATCGCCGAGCATCTGGTGATCGAGATGCTTTTTGCGCTGATTGGGGAGTGATCCGAGGCCTGGTATGCCAACGGATGCGTTCAAGGCCGCGCGAGGGGCCGGGTTAGCCCGAATTGCCCTGCACGTCCGCTGAAGCGCCCACTGATTCGGACCGGTCGCTTGTCCACGCCGGTCTGGCACCCGCCCGTTGCGAACATGCCCGAAAGCCGCCCAGATGGCGATGGAGGCCGCATGCAGTCGAAGTGGAAGCCCGCCGTCTGACTGTTGCTCAACCGCATGTGGCAGCTCCCATGCAAAGACCAACTGGAGACAGACCATGACAAATGCAGATTGCACCCAGGCTGTAGTCATTCCCGCGGCCACGGCCACCACCACGCCGCGCGGTCGGTTGATGCGGCGCTGGCGAAACGGCGCCCTGCTGGCCGCCGCGGCGCTGTCGCTGCCATCGGCGTTCGCGAGCGATGACGACCATGCGGGGGGTCAGAAGTGGGTTGCCACATGGGCAACCTCGCCGGCCGCCTACTTCGTCTACGGAAGGCCTGTGGCAGAGAACCTGGCCTTGGGATTCTTCTCGCCGACCAAGTCCGCGGTGGCCAACATCCAGCCGGACCTCGTCTTTCCTTTCCCCAACGCCCTGACGGGGCCCACCGCGAACAACCAGACCATCCGTTCCATCGTCAAGCCCGACCTGTGGGGACGCAAGATGCGGGTGCGGCTGTCCAACGTCTTCGGAAGCCAGCCGCTCACCTTCAATGCGGTGACGCTGGCGCTGCAGGAATACGCAGCCAACCTGGTGCCCGGCACGCTGGCGACTGTCAAGTTCAACGGCTCGAGTTCGGTGACCATCGCGCCGGGGCAGGAAGTCTGGAGCGACAGGGTCGACCTGACCTGGGTGGAGGCCGATGGAAACGATCCAATGCTTCAGGGGCGCAATCTGGCCGTCAGCTACTCCGTTCAGGGCGACAGCGGCCACATGACCCACCACAGCGGCGCCAACACCACGTCGTTCATCACGGGCGCGGGCACAGGCAACCACGCGGCCGATGCCGACGGCTTCGCCTTCGAATACACGACGACATCCTGGTTCTTCCTCACCGCGCTGGACGTCATGGCCTCGGCGGATACGGTGGTTGTCTGCGCCTTCGGCGACTCGATCACCGATGGCACGCACACGACGCTCAACACCAACGACCGGTGGGCCAACGTCCTGTCACGCCGACTCCACAACGCCTACGGCAACAAGGTCAGCGTGGTGAACGAGGCCATTGGCGGCAACCGGGTGATCAATCCTGTGGTGGCCAACGCCGCGTCCGGACCGTCAGCCGTCGACCGGCTCGACCGCGACGTTCTCGGTCTGTCCGGACTGACGCACGTCATCTGGCTCGAGGGCATCAACGACCTGGGCGCGGGCTATGGACAGGGGGCCAGCGCAACGCCGATCATCGAGAACCCGGTGATCCACACGCCGGCCAACATCATGGCGGGCTATCAGAATGTGGTGGGCCGGCTTCATGCCAGGGGTGTCAAGGTCTTCGGGGCGACCATGACTTCCGCGCTTGGCTACAACAATCCGGCCCAGGGCTGGGACCTGACGACCTACCCCACGTTCCTGGCCACGGTCGACAACGGGCCGGTCATCGACGGCTATCGCCAGCAGATCAACACCTACATCCGCACGTCGGGGCTCTTCGATGGCGTCGTCGATTTCGACGCCGCAACCCTCGACCCGGCCACCGGCAATGTCAAGGCGGCCTACATGCCGAACAGCCAGTTCACGCAATTGCCTTGGGACTACCTGCACCCGAACCACGCGGGCTACAACGCGATGGGCCGCGTGATCAACATCGCGCCGTTCGCACCGGCGCATCACTAGGGCTATCAGGGGCCGGTCCGCATGCCACGTGGTCCGCAAGACCGATGCGGCGGACCGGCCCTCGACGCGGCATCATCGGGTACCCCAACGGAGGCTGCGATGAAATCAAGTCCATTCGCAACAGGGCTCGGGGCCGTCGCGGCCCTGCTGTTCTCGTCGTCAACGGCGTGGGCGCAGGCCCGATACGACCCCGGCGCAAGCGACTCCGAGATCAGGATCGGGCAGACCTTGCCCTACAGCGGAGCGGCCTCTTCCTACGCCACGTTCGGTCGCGTCGAGGCGGCGTACTTCCGCAAGGTCAATGAAGAGGGCGGCATCAACGGGCGCAAGGTCGTGTTCCTGAGCCAGGATGACGGCTACAGCCCGCCCAAGAACGTGGAGTTGACCCGTCGCCTCGTCGAGCAGGACCAGGTACTCCTGATGTTCGGCTCCCTCGGAACGCCGCAGAACACGGCGGTGCATGCCTATCTGAATGCGCACAAGGTGCCGCAACTGTTCGTCTTCTCGGGCGCCGCCAAGTGGAATGACCCCCAGGGCCATCCCTGGACGATGGGGCTGCAAATCAACTACCAGACGGAGGGGAAGCTCTACGCGAAGCACGTCTTGCAGACAAGGCCGAACGCGAAAATCGCGGTGCTGACGCAGAACGACGACTTTGGCAGGGACTATCTGAAGGGATTGAAGGACGGTCTTGGCGAACGGGCCTCGACGATGATCGTCGCCGAAGCCACCTATGAAGCCACCGATCCCACGGTGGATGCGCAGGTCATTCAGTTGCAGGGGTCCGGCGCCGATGTCTTCATGAACATGAGCCTGCCGAAAACCGCGTCGCAGGCCATCCGCAAGGCCTACGATCTGGGCTGGAGGCCGACGCAGTACCTCACTTCTGTTTCTGCCTCGGTGGGTTCCGTGCTGGCGCCGGCCGGCCAGGAGAAGTCCGTGGGGATCCTCACCGGCACAGCCGGGAAAGACCCGACCGATGCGAGATGGGCCAACGACCCCGGCATGAACGAGTGGCGTGCGTTCATGAAGAAGTACTACCCCGAGGGGGATCCGACCGACGGAAACAATATTTCAGGCTACCGCGCAGCGGTCCTGATGGTCCATGTGCTCAGGCAATGCGGGAACGATCTGACCCGCGAAAACGTGATGCGCCAGGCCGCCAGCCTGCACGATTTCGCAGTTGCCATCAATCTGCCAGGGATCTTGCTCAACACCAGCCAGACCGACTTTGCCCCGACCAAGTCGATGCAACTGGTGCGATTCGACGGGAAGTCCTGGACGCCTTTAGGAGACGTGATCGGGCCTTGATCGTCGGGCCCTTGGCCGCGTGGTCGGCGATCCGCAACCGCCAGCCCTTGAGCCATCAAAGTCCGCTCAAGGACTGCAGGTAGGCAGCGACGTCGTCGATGTTCTGCTGGGTGAGTTCGTGCGCCACGGTCTTCATGATGCTGCCCTCGGGACGCTCGTCGGTACGCTGAAAGACGATCAGCTGCTTGACGAGATAGTCGGCGTGCTGCCCGGCCAGCCGCGGAAAGGTGCCGTTGCCCTTCGCCTGGGCGCCATGGCACGTGGCGCAGGGGGGCACGCCCTTGTCGGGGACGCCGTGCTCGAAGACGGCTTGGCCGCCCTCCAGCCGCCCGCGACCGCCGTCGATGACCTCGCCGGTCTGCACCTGACCGCTGTAGAACTTGGCCAATCCCTTGATCTGCTCATCCGTCAGCCTGCGGCTCAGGCCCCACATGTATTCGAAGCCTGCAGGGTCGTGTCGGCCGTGGCTCTTGAAGCCGTTGAGTTGAGCCTCGATGTAGGCCTCGGGCTGGGCGGCCAGATTCGGAAAGTTCGGCGAGGTGGCATTGCCCGTCAGGCCATGGCAGTTCGAGCAGACTTGCTGCGCCAGGGTTGTTGCCGATACCGCCGGATTGGCCAGGTCGCGCGAGCGTTCAGGGTTGGCGCAGCCGATGGACAACGCCGCAGCGGCCAAGAGCAGCGTCCAGGTGCCAGATTTCATGATGCGGTTCCTCCGGATGGGTGATGGCCTGCCAGCGGCTTTCAGTAGGCCAGCCAGGTGTAGAGGAAGAGGGTGTCGTTGTCGCGGGCATCGCGCCCGAACCCGTCGTAGTTCGTGGAAGCGCCGTTGAATTTGCTGTAGGCCGTGTATTGAGCGCCAATCCGCATGAACTGGATCGGCAGCCAGAAGGCTTCCAGCGTCGAGCCTCGCGTGGCCGGGTTGCCCGACAGGTTGCTGCCGGCGCCTGCGGTCTGGGTCAGATTACCGGTTGCGTCGTAACCGGCGGTCTGGGCCGCCGTGTTGGTCGTGCCGGTCAGGCTGAACACACCAAGGCTTGCGCCGTACTTGGCCTGGTACACGTAGCTCAGCTTGGCCCGCAAGACGTGATTGGTGTCGGCGGCATTCGTGTTGGGCAGCGTGGCCGCGCCCGCGGCATCGAAGAAGGCCGACGGCTGATCGGCCTGTGCGGCGGGGTAGCGGTGGTGGTTGTACGTGTAGACCAGCTGGGCCGTGAAGGCGTGGGGATCGAGCTGGTACTGGTATTGCGAGTCGATGTTGATATCGGTGTAGCGGTGCGTGCTGGCCGGGTCGGATGTGTCCAGCGGATCGTCGTAGACCTGGGCGACCATGCCGGAGGTCCCGACCATCAGGCTGTGGGCTCCCCATTCGGTGTTGAGAGCCAGGCGCCAGTACGGATTGATGCCCCTGAGCTGGGTCTTGCTGGCCTTGTCGACGCCCGCGCTCATGAAGGCGCTCAGGCCGCGTGAGGTGCCATAGCCGCCCACTTCGACATAGAGGCGCTTGTTCAGGTAGGCGTAGGCCGTGAGCCCGGCGATGTTGCCCCCGGCGCCAAAGCCCGGATAGGGCGCGCTGCCATCGACGAAGCGGCTGCTGGTCGGGCTGGGCACCGGCACGTATTGCATCCAGGCCGACGCCGTGTTCCAGGGGTCCGACACCGAAGGATTGTTGTTGGCGCTGATGCCGACGATGAGATCGCGCTGGCTGCTGATGAAGCGGTCCGCGAAGCGGATGTCGATGTTGTCGGCGCTGGTGTGGCCGTGGAAGGCGCCATTGGCGTCCTGCGTGGCGTAGGGGTCGTAGGTGATCTGCGCGAAGCCGCCGATGTTGTCCGTCACCTTCCCACCCAACAACAGGCTGGCCGTGGCGAGGATGGGCCGGTTGTTCTTCTGGAAGTCGCCGGCCGGGTCGTCAGACTTTGCCGTATTGGCAACCTTGGACATCGACACCACCGCCATCGCCGAGATGGGCATGGCCCTCTCGCCGATGGTGTAGCCGGTCATCTTGAACAGCCGACCGTAAGGCGTCAGTTCGGGGAACTGACCGCCCGCGTGGCAAGCCACGCAGTTTTGTCCCGTTTGCCGGTTGAACGCAGGGATGGCTTGCGCATCCAGGGTCAGCATGGCGAGGGTCCAGGGCAGGAAAGCGAGCAGGGCCGCCCCGCGCCTGGAGACCACACAGCCACTTTCCCGGGTCGAGGTCATCATTTGCGAGACTCCGTTGAACGATCGATGACATCAGGCTCGCATTCGACCGGTGCCAGGTTGACGTGAATCAAGGCCGCGACGGCGCCCGGCAATCCAGGCTGGAAGCGCCCACCCGCCCGTCATGGCGCAACGGCCGATCGGTTGCGCATCGTGGAGCATCGTTGCTGGCCGGACGCGGCGTCCGTGCGCTACCGAACAGCGCCGGTCGAATTCCGGGGCCCTCTCGAACAGGCGGCAGGGACTTGGACTCAGTCGCGCATGATGTCCGCGACCAGCTTGCGCACGATGGGCAGGGCGGGCGGCTCAGCCCGGCGGGCGAGCGTGACGATGCCGAAGCGCGCGGTCGCGTTCATCGCCGGCTTGAGCACCAACTCTTCGAGATCGGGCGCCGCGGCGCGGATGGCGATCAGCACGGCATCACTGTGGCGCACCACGTCGACGAGGCTGGGGATTTCCTCGCAGCGCAGCGTCACGCACGCGTTCGGGTGGGCCTCGGGCCCGTAGCGCTCGACCATCGTGCGCGCGACCTCGTCGCTCAGCGGCGTCGAGGCGATGGGAAACTGCCGCAGCGCATCGAAGCGAACGGCGCCCTTCCACCGCGTGAGCGGATGGCCTGCGCGCACCATGAAAGCGCCACGCATCTCGACCAGGTTGGCCACGCGCAAGTCGGGGGCCGGTGACAACGAGCGGGCGTCGACGACCAACGCATCGAGTTCGCGTTCGCGCAACTGGCGCGTCAGCACATCGGTATGGCCCCGCGCGATCTCCACGTGAATGGCCGGGTGAGACCTGGCCATCGTCCTCAGCAGCGGGGTCATCAGCATGGCGCCCGGCCCCGAACCCAACCCGAGGCGCACCGTGCCCGAGCGACCTTCCTGCATCTGTCTTCCGCTGCCGGCCAGTTCATCGGCGTCGAGCACCAGTTGGCGCGCGCGCTGCAACGCCTCGGCGCCGAAAGGCGTCAGGACACTGCGCCGCCCCACGCGGTCGAACAGCGGCTGGCCGAGTTCATCCTCCAGGGCCCGGATGCTGCGGCTGAGCGCAGGCTGGGTCAGGAACAGCGCCTCGGCCGAGCGCGTGAACGAACCGCTCTGCGCCAGCGCTATCAGGTGGCGAAGCTGCACGAGCGTCATCGGGAAAACCTGCTTCTTGCATTCACGAAACTCATCATAAGCGCACCGACAATGCATTGGACGTCAAGCATGGCCGCTCCTACATTGCAGCCGGCGCTGGGACGGTTGAACCGGCGTCACTCGGGCCACCCGGGCCGAGCGCCTTCTCACCGATCGACCCATCCAGCGAGCACCGACATGAACCCGTCTGCCTCCCATCCCCTGCCGGTTGCGCCCCATCGCGCAGCGGCTCCCCGAGCCAGCACACGACCCGCGGCCGGCGTGCCCAAGCGCGTGGTGGCCGCCACCGTGGCCGGCAATGCGCTGGAGTTCTACGACTTCGTCACTTACGCGTTCTTTGCGGTGTACATCGGCAAGACCTTCTTCCCGGCGTCCACGCCGATGGGCAGCCTGCTGCTGTCGGTGGCGGTGTTCGGTGTCGGATTCTTCGCGCGGCCGGTCGGCGGCGTGCTCATCGGCGCCTTCGCAGACCGCGCCGGCCGGCGCCCTGCCCTGCTGTTGACCATCGCCCTCATCACCGTGGGCACGCTGGGCCTGGCCCTCACGCCGTCGTACGACAGCATCGGCCTGGCCGCACCGATCATCGTGGTGCTGTGCCGCCTGATCCAGGGGCTGGCGCTGGGGGGTGAGGTCGGCCCCTCCAGCGCGTTCCTGATCGAGTCCGCACCGCCCGCGAAGCGGGGCCTGTACGCCAGCTGGCAGTTGGCCAGCCAGGGCGCGGCCGGCCTCGTGGCCGGCGCGATGGGCCTGCTGCTGACCCACGCCCTGGCCCCGGCCGAGATGCTGGCCTGGGGCTGGCGCGTGCCCTTCCTGGTCGGCCTGCTGCTGCTGCCGCTGGCTCTGTACCTGCGCCACAACATGCCCGAAACCCTGCATGCCGCCCCTGCCCAGGCCGCCCGGTCCGGCATGGCGGGCCTGAAGCGCCAGCGCGGACTGATCGGCCTGGCCGTGCTCGTGGTCATCGGTGGCACGGTGTCCACGTACGTGGGCAACTTCATGACCACCTACGCCATCACGACCTTGAAGATGTCGCCTGTGCTGGCCATGGGCGCCACCGTGGTCGGCGGCTTGAGCACGCTGGTGTTCTCGCTGATCGGCGGCTGGATGTGCGACCGCTTCGGCCGCAAGCCGACGATGTTCTGGCCGCGCGTGGCGGCCGCGGTGCTGACGGTGCCGGCCTTCATGCTGCTCGTCGCGCAGCCCTCGGCCACGACGCTGTTCGCGGTGTCGGGCTTCCTGGCCGCGCTCACGGCCATCAGCGGTGCCGCGTCCCTTGTGGCCATCCCCGAGCTCTTGCCGCGCGGCATCCGTGCCACGGGCATGTCCATCGCCTATGCGGTGGGTGTGTCGCTGTTCGGTGGCACCACGCAGCTCGTCATCACCTGGCTCATCGGCGTGACCGGCAACCCTGCGGCACCGGCCTGGTACGTGGCCGGCGCCAGCGTCGTCACTGCCTTGGCGATGCTGGCCATGCCCGAGAGCCGCCACCGCGCCCTGGAGGACTGAAAGCGCAGGCCTGACCCCGTGAATGAGGGGGCCACCGCCCGGCCGATGGTTGGGCGCGTTCTGGCCAGGCTCCCGGACAATGTGCGCATGCTGATTGCAACGCACACCCTCCGGGAAACCCTCCGCCCAGGCGGCGCCGAGCACTTCGTCTGCGACGTTTCCTGCCGCCTGATGCGCAACGTGCACGGCCTGGAGTCCATGCACATCAACGGCTGGCTGAGCAGCGACAGCGCCCGTCGCGAGGTCTCGATCCTGGGCATCGCCAACCCCGGCGCATCCATGGTCGGACGCGAACACGACATCGCGCGCGAGCACCTCTCGCGCGCCTGCCTTGCTCTGGCGGATCCGATCGAAGCGTAGCCGCGACCGCCTTGCGGCAGCGTGCGGTGCACAGCGCGCGGCGCGGGTGAAGCTCGATGCCCGAGACCGCAACCGCGGCGTCTCGACGGCAATCGCCCATGGGCGTTGGTATGCTGTGCCACCCCCTTGGAAGGCCTGTCCATGACCCGTTGGCTCTGTGCCCTGCTCGCCCCCATCGCCCTGCTGATCACCCCCGCGTGGGCTGGCGAGGCCGGCACCACGGCCGCCTTCCAGCGCCTGCGCAGCGACCCTTGGCTGCTGCGCCAGTTCATGGCCGAGTTCCCCAAGGGGGGCGACCTGCACAACCACCTGGACGGCAGCATCTACGCCGAGAACATCATCGCCTGGGCCGCCGCCGACGGCCTGTGCGTGGAGCCCGCCAGCGCCCAGATCAGCGCGCCGCCGTGCACCCCGCCGCGCGTGTCGATGCGCGACCATGCTGCCGACAGCGTCAACTACCGCCGCATGGTGGACGCCTACTCGGTGCGCAACTACGAGCGCGGGCCGGCATCCGGCCACGACCACGTCTTCGACGCCTTCGGCCTGTTCATCCCCGGCACCCTCGGCCGCCAACCAGAGATGCTGCGCGAGGCCAGCAACCGCCGCGGCGCCGAGAACACCGTCTACCTGGAGCTGCTGCAATCCTGGGGCATGGACAAGGCCCGCGCGCTGGCGGCCGCCGAGCCCGGTGTGTTCACCCTGCAGGCCTCGCCCGCCGAACTGGCCCGGCACCCCGGGCTTCAACGGATCGTCGCCGAGACGCGCGCCGAGCTCGATCGGATCGAGGCCCGCTGGCGCGGGCTGTCACGCTGCGGCCAGCCCGATGCCGAGCCCGGCTGCGGGGTGGCGGTGCGGTACCTGGCACAGGTGATACGAACCTTCCCGCCCGAGCAGGTGCATGCGCAGATCGCGCTGGCCTTCCTGCTGGTCAATGCCGACGCCCGCTGGGTGGGCCTGAACCTGGTGGCGCCCGAAGACGACCCGAACACCCTGCGCAACTACCGCGAACAGCTGGGCATGATCGGCAGGATGGCCACGGTGTTCCCCAAGGTGCAGGTCAGCCTGCATGCCGGCGAGTTCGCGATGGGGCTGGTGCCGCCCGAAGACCTGCGCGACCACATCCGCATCGCGCTGGACGTGGCGGGCGCCCGTCGCATCGGCCACGGCGAAAGCATCGGGATCGAAACCAACGCCCGGCAGACCCTTCGCGACATGGCCACCCGGGGCGTGCTGGTGGAGATCAACCTGACCAGCAATGCCATCATCCATGATCTGCAGGGCGAGCGGCATCCCTTCCTGCTGTACCGCAAGTTCGGCGTGCCCACGGCGCTGTCGGCCGACGACGAGGGCGTGTTCCGCATCGACCTGACGAACGAATACGTGCGCGCCGCCAGCACCTACCCGGGCCTGGCGTATGGCGACTTCAAGCAGCTCTCGCGCAACGGCCTGGCCTACGGCTTCCTGGAGGGTGAGCCGCTGCTGGCCGACACCGCCAGCGGCCGCTTCGTGCCGGCCTGCGCAGGCGAACGAGCAGGCCGCGAACCCGCCCGCGCGGGTTGCCGCGCGCTGCTGGCGGCCAGCCCCAAGGCCCGGCTGCAATGGGATCTGGAGACGCGCTTCGCCCGCTTCGAAGCGGCACCGCATGCTCCTTGACATCGGCCCGCTGCGGCACAACACGGCGTTCCGCAGGCTCTTCGCCAGCCAGTTCATCTCGGGCCTGGGCACCATGGTCAGCTACGTGGCCGTGCCCTGGCAGCTTTACGAGCTGACACGCTCCAACGCGCAGGTGGGGTTGCTGGGGTTGGTGCAACTCGTGCCGGTCGTGGTGTGCGGGCTGCTGGGAGGCGCCGTGGCCGACCGGGTGGACCGCAAGCGGCTGCTGATGGGCTCGGAGGCACTGATGGCGCTGTGCCTGGCGGGCCTGCTGGCCAACGCGCTGCAGGCCACACCCAGCGTGTGGGCCCTCTACGGGCTGGTGGCCGTGCTGCAGGGCGCCAGCGGCTTCCACCGCCCGGCGCTGGAGGCCTTGACGCAGAAGCTGGCCCAGCCGCATGAGTTTGCCGCCGTGTCCGCGCTGTCCTCGGTGCGCGGCACGGTGGGCATGGTGGGCGGGCCTGCACTGGCGGGCCTGTTGCTGGCCCGATGGGGCGCGGTGGGCGCGTATGTCTTCGACTTCGCCACCTTCATCGCGGCCCTGTTCTTCATCGCCCGCATCCCGCGCGAGCGCATCGCCCCGGTGGACGCCCTGGCCGAGCGGCCCCACCTGCTGGCCGACCTGGCCGAAGGACTGCGATTCGCGTGGGCGCGGCCTGAACTGATGGGCACCTACATCGTCGACATCGTGGCGATGGCCTTCGCCTTTCCCATCGCGCTGTTTCCGGCCATGGCGGCGGCCGACGGGCGCACCGAGACGGTGGGCTGGCTGCTCTCGGCGATGTCGGTGGGCGCGCTGGTGATCGGGCTCTTCAGCGGCTGGACGGTCAAGGTCAGCCGCCGTGGCCGGGCGGTCGTGGTCGCGGCGGCCGTCTGGGCGCTGGGCATCGTGGCACTGGGCTTTGCGCCGGGCCTGCTGCTGGCCCTGGCCTGCCTGGCCGTGGCCGGTGCGGCCGACATGGTCAGCGGCGTGTTCCGCGGCACCATCTGGAACGAGACCATCCCGAACACCCTCCGCGGCCGGCTGGCCGGCATCGAAATGATCAGCTACCTGACCGGGCCGCTCATCGGCAATGCGCGGGCCGGATTCATGGCCGATGCTGTCGGCGTACCTGCGGCCATCTGGAGTGGCGGGCTGGTGTGCCTGGCAGGCGTCATTGCCACGGGCTTTGCGCTGCCCCGCTTCTGGGCCTACCGCGGCAGACCGGCCGCACACCCGGGCTGAGGGCCGTATACCCGGCAACATAGCGTTGCCTGCCCTCGCTGCAGGATTTTTCCAAAGCGTTGTATATTGAACGCTATAGCGACATCCTCGGGCTGCAACCATGCCGAATTGGGCATCCCTTCTGCCGACCCTCCCCCTGACCCGCCTGGTCGCACTGGCACTGGGCGTCAGCCTGGGAGCGATGGCCCACGCCGCCGACCTGACCGTATCGGCCGCCGCCAGCCTGGGCAATGCCTTCAAGGACCTGGCCCCGATGTTCGAGGCGGCCCATCCCGGCACCCGCGTGCAGACCAATTTCGCGGCCTCGGGGCCCTTGCTGCAGCAGATCGCCCGCGGCGCGCCGGTGGATGTCTTCGCCTGCGCCGATCAAGAGACCATGGATCAGGCGCAGGCCCAGGGTCTGGTGCGGGGCGCGCAGCGGCACGACTTCGCGTCGAACGCCCTGGTGCTGGTTGTGCCGGCCGGAGCGGCCCAGGTGCCCGCCAGCCTGAACGACCTCGCGCAGCCCGGCTACGCCCGCGTGGCCATCGGCCTGCCGGCCAGCGTGCCCGCGGGGCGTTACGCGCAGGCCGCGCTGCAAGCCGAGGGCCTGTGGCCGGCCGTGGTGCCGAAGATGATCGGGGCGCAGAGCGTGCGCCAGGCCCTGGACTACGTGGCCCGCGGTGAAGTCGACGCGGGCTTCGTCTACGCCACCGATGCCGCCCTGATGCCCGGCAAGGTGAAAGTGGCGTTGGCCGTCGCCACCGACAAGCCGGTGCGGTATCCGGCCGCCCCCGTGGCGGCCAGCCCGCAGGCCGCTCTCGCGCAGGCCTTCGTCGAGTTCCTGCTTTCGCCAACGGCCCAGGCGGTGCTGGCCAGGTACGGATTCGGCAAGCCCTGAAGCGGACCCTGCCCGATGGATGCGGCCTGGGTTGCCCTGGCGCTGACACTGAAGGTGGCGGGCTGGGCCACGGCCTTGAACCTGCTCCTGGGCGTGGCCGTGGGGCAGGCCCTGGCGCGCTGGCGATTTCCGGGGCGCGATCTGCTCGACGCGGTGCTGACGCTGCCGATGGTGATGCCGCCCACCGTGCTGGGCTACTACCTGCTCGTGCTGATCGGAACCCACGGGCCGGTGGGCGCGTGGCTGCTGCAACACTGGGGCATCCGGCTCATCTTCACCTGGCAGGCCGCCGTGATCGCGGCCACCATCGTGTCCTTTCCCTTGGTGTTCAAGTCGGCGCGCGCCGCCTTCGAGACGGTCGATCCGCAGTTGGAAGACGCCGCCCGGTTGCTGGGCATCGGCGAGGTGGCGCTGTTTTTCCGGGTTTCGCTGCCGCTGGCCTGGCGCGGGGTGCTGGCCGGTTTGCTGCTGTCATTCGCCCGGGCGCTGGGAGAATTCGGCGCCACGCTGATGGTGGCCGGCAGCATTCCCGGCCAGACGCAGACCCTCAGCATCGCCGTGTACGAAGCGGTACAGGCGGGTCAGGACGACACGGCCAACTTCCTGGTGGCCATCACCTCGCTGGTGTGCCTGTCGGTGCTGCTGGGCGCGGGCCGCCTGGTGCCTGGCCGTGTGGCGCCGCGGGCTTGAAGGCAGGCGATGATCTGGGACATCGATATCGCCAAGCGACTGCAGCACGGGGCCTCCCGCTTCGACCTGGCCGTGGCCTTTCGCAGCGATGCCCGGCGCCTGGTGCTGTTCGGGCCCTCAGGGGCCGGCAAGACGCAGACGCTGAAGGCCCTGGCCGGCCTCGTGCGGCCCGACCGGGGCCACGTGCGCGTGTCCGGCGCCACGCTCTACGCCAGCGCTCAAGGCATCCACCAGACACCCCAGCAACGGCGGCTGGCCTATGTGTTCCAGGACTACGCCCTGTTCCCGCACCTGACCGTGCGCCAGAACATCGCCTTTGCCCGCAGCCGGGGCTGGTTCAACCCGCCGCGGCGGCAGCAACACGCCGGCGTGGAACGCTGGATCGAGACCTTCGGCCTGCAGTCGGTGGCCGGCCACTACCCGCACCAGGTCTCGGGCGGCCAGCGGCAACGCACGGCCCTGGCCCGGTCGCTGATGAACGATCCGACGGCGCTCCTGCTGGACGAGCCCTTCGCAGCGCTGGACAAGGGCCTGCGCCGACACCTTCGGGCCGAACTGGCCGGGCTGCTGCACACGCTGCAGATCCCGCTGCTGATGATCACGCACGACGAAGACGACGTGCAGGCGCTGGCCGACGAAGTGGTGCACCTGCAAGGCGGCCGCGTGGTGGCAGCCGGCGGAGCCGCCTGAGCCGCCGGTATCCTTCGCCGCATCCGCAGGAGCAGGCATGGCCCCCCGAAAGAAGCAGAAGGACGAACGGTTCTCGGTGGGCGGCGCCATCTGGCTGAGCGTCGGCGGCGAGAGCTTCGGCGGCAAGGCCCGCATCGAGCTGCTGCGGGCCCTGGTGCGCGAAGGCTCCATCACCCATGCGGCCAAGGCGGTGGGCATCAGCTACAAGTCGGCCTGGGATGCCATCGACCGCATGAACACGCTGGCCGGCGAGCCGCTGGTGGCACGCAGCGCCGGCGGCAAGGGCGGTGGCTCGACCCACCTCACCGCCCACGGGCTGCGCCTGGTCGAACGCTTCGGGCAGATCGACGCGGCGCACGAGCGCTTCCTGAAGCTGCTGGACGACGAGTCCATCGACCTGTCCCACGAGTTCTCGCTGCTCAAGACCGTCAACCTCAAGACCAGCGCGCGCAACCAGTTCACGGGCACGGTGACGGGACTGCACACCGGGGCCGTCAACGACGAGGTGGAGCTGACGCTGCCGGGAGGCGCGCGCATCGTGGCCATCGTCACCCGCGACAGCACGCAGGCGCTCGGCCTGCGCATCGGCATCACGGCGTTCGCGCTCTTGAAGTCGTCCAGCGTCATCGTGGCGGCCGACATCCGCAGCGTCAAGATTTCGGCACGCAACCAGCTGCACGGAGCGGTGGCCTCGGTCACCCCCGGGGCCGTGAATGCCGAGGTAGACATCGCGTTGGACGGTGGTGGGCACATTGCCGCCACGGTCACCCAGTCCAGCCTGGATGAGCTCGGCTTCGTGCCCGGCAGCCGGGCCACGGCGTTGTTCAAGGCCTCCAGCGTGATCCTGGCCGTGGCGGCCTGAAGCCCGGCCATTCGGTGTAAACCTCGGGGCGGCGCGGGTTCGAAACACCGCACACTCGGCACCCATGGCCCACGAGACCCCGCCACCCGGACCCGGGCGCGTCCAGCCCGACGCGCTGCTCGATTTCATCGCCCGCGCCTTCGTCGCGGCGGGCCTGCCCGACGCCGATGCGCGGCGCGTGGCCACGCTGATGACCGAGGCCGACCTGCAAGGCTCGGACGGCCACGGCGTGATCCGCCTGGCGCCCTATCTCAAGCGCATCAAGGCCGGCGGCATGAACCTGCGGCCGAACATCCGCGTGCTGCACGAGCGCGCGGCCACCGCGCTGCTGGACGGCGACAACGGCATGGGGCATCTGGTGATGTCGCGCGCCGCCGACATCGCCGCGCAGAAGGCCCGGCTGTGCGGCATCGCCTGGGTGGGCGCCCGGCTGTCCAACCACGCCGGGCCGGCGTCGCTGTATGCCCGCATGGCGCTGCCCCACGACATGATCGGGTTGTACTTCGCAGTAGGCAACGCCAACCACCTGCCGCCCTGGGGCGGGCTGGAGATGCTGCTGTCCACCAACCCGATTGCCGTGGCCGTGCCCAGCGCGGACGAGGTGCCGGTGGTGCTGGACATGGCCACCACCGTGGCCGCCTACGGCAAGGTCAAGGCCAAGGCCCAGCGCGGCGAGCTGATGCCCGAGGGCTGGATGATCGACCGCCAGGGCCAGCCGCTGCGCGACCCGAAGCGTGCCGATGAAGGCTTCCTGCTGCCCATCGGTGGCTACAAAGGCTACGGCCTGTCGCTGATCGTGGGGCTGCTGGCGGGCACCTTGAATGGCGCCGCCATGGGGCGCGAGGTGATCGACTTCAACAAGGACCACACCTCCACGACCAACACCGGGCAGGCCATCGCCATGATCGACGTGGCGGCCTTCGGCGACGTAGCCGGCTTCAAGCGGCGCGTGAGCACCCTGGTGCAGGACCTGCGCGGCAGCGACCGCATGCCCGGCGTGGAGCGCATCTGGCTGCCGGGCGAGCAGAGCCACGCCAAGCGCACGGCCCACCTGCGGGACGGCATCGCCCTGGCCCCTTCGCTGCGCGCCACATTGGACGGCGTGGCGGCCGACCTGGGGATCACCCCATTACCTTGTACCCGCGGCCCCGAGCCGAATCCCGCATGAACCGATCCCGCCGCCACGCCCTCCGACTTCTGCTGGCCTCACCCGTTGCCGTGCGGTGGCAGGGTGCCCGCGCCGATGCCGGCTATCCCACCCGACCGATCCGGCTGATCGTGCCGCTGGGCGCGGGCAGCGCCGTGGACGTGGCCGCGCGGCTCGTGGTGCAGAAGATGAGCCAGAACCTGGGCCAGCCGATCGTGGTCGAGAACCTGGTGGGCGCCTCGGGCATCCTGGGGACCGACAAGGTGGCCAAGGCCGCGCCCGATGGCTACACGCTGGGCGGCTTCAACGACAGCATCATGACCATGGTGCCGGCCCTGCAGCCCAAGCTGCCCTGGGACATGCTGCGCGATTTCACGCCCATCTCGCTGGTGGCCACGGTGGAGTGGTGCCTGGTGGCCCACCCGAGCGCCCCCTTCGACAGCGCCGCGTCCTTCATCAAGGCGGCCCAGGCCGCGCCCGGCAAGCTCGACTACGGCTCGGGCGGCATCGGCAGCCCGCAGCACATCGCCATGGCGCTGTTTGCCGCGCAAGCGGGCATCGAACTCAACCACGTGCCCTACAAGGGCGCCTCCGACCTGGCCACGGGCCTGGCGGGCAACCAGGTGCCCATCGCCTTCCAGGGCCTGGCGTCGGTGCTGCCGCTGGTCAAGGCCAGGCGGCTCAAGCTGCTGGCCGTAGGCACACCCCGGCGCATGCCGGCCTACCCCGACGTGCCCACGGTGTCGGAGTCGGGCCTGCAGGGCTTCGAGTTCAATTCCTGGTTCACGCTCATGGCCCCAGCCGGCACGCCTGCCGACATCGTGGCCCGGCTCAACGCCGAGGTGCTGAAGGCGCTGGCCGACCCCGCCGTGCGCGAGCAGCTCAACGGCCATGGCCTGACCCCGCGAGGCAGCAGCGCCGAAGAGCTCGCCACGGCCACCCGGGCCCAGCTGGCCCGCTATGCCGCCCTGATCAAGAAGGCCGGCATCAAGGCGGAATGATGGCCGCGCCCGCACCCCGAATCGCCCTGATCCACGCGGTCTATGCCGCCATGGCACCGGCCTCGGCAGCCTTTGCGGCGCTGTGGCCCGAGGCGCGCTGCGTCAACCTCGTCGACGACGCCCTGCCGGCCGACCTGGAGGCCGCGGGCAGCCTCACGCCCGCCATCCATGCGCGCATCGGCCGGCTGGCCCAACATGCGGTGCTGGCCGGCGCGGACGGCGTGCTGTTCACCTGTTCGGCCTTCGGCCCGGCCATCGAGGCGGCCGGGGCCGCGGCCCCGGTTCCCGTGCTCAAGCCCAACGAAGCCATGTTCGACGTGGCCCTGGGCGCGGGCCGCCGCATCGGCCTGCTGGGCACCTTCGCGCCCGCGCTGGCTTCGATGGCCGACGAGTTCCATGCCCTGGCGCTGGCCCGGGGCCTGGCGCCTGACCTGGTGGCCCACTGCGTGCCCGCGGCCATGCAGGCGCATCGCCGTGGCGACATCCAGGCACACGACCAGCTGCTGGCTGCCGACATGCCGCGGCTGGCTGGCTGCGACGTGGTCATGCTGGCGCACTTTTCCACCTCCACGGCGATGGATGCGGTGCGGGCCGTGTACGCGGGCCCGGTGTTGGCCGCACCCGCCGCGGCCGTCCAGGCCCTCAAGCGCCGAATCGCGGCTGGCCCAGGAAATCGCTAAGTGGCATGCGCGGCGGCCGGTGTTACGGTCGCCGCTCCCTCAGAACACGGGCCATCGCCCGACGGATGCAGCACCCCTGCGCCCCCCAACCGGAGACACCATGAGATCCTTCCTCGGCATCCTGGCGCCAGGCGCCCTGCTGGCCTGCATGACCGCCAACGCCCTGGCCGCCGACCCCCCGGCGGCCGCGCCGGCGCCGCGCTTCGCGCCGCTGACGATGGACCAGCTCAACATCTACCAGAAGCCGTTGGGCGAGCAGATCATGAAGGTCTCCAGCGTGGGCCTGGCGGGGCCCTACAACCCGATCCTGCGCAGCCCGATCATGGGGCAACGCATGTTCGACCTGCTGTACTACCTGCGCTGGAATTCGTCGGTACCGCTGCGCCTGAACGAGTTCGCCATCCTGATCATCGGGCGCCAGTGGCGCTCGCAGGTGGAGTGGTACGCCCACGCGCCGCTGGCCATCAAGGCCGGCCTTTCGCCTGACGTGGTGGCCGACCTGAAGGCCCAGAAGCGCCCGGCGACCATGCAGGCCGACGAAGCGCTGGTGTATGACTTCGTGACCGAACTGACGCAGCAGCACGCGGTGTCGGACGCCACCTTCGCACGGGCCCGACAGGTGTTCAGCGAACAGCAGATCGTCGACCTGACGACCATCTCGGGCACCTACGTCACGGTGGCCATGATCCTGGCCATGGGCCAGGAAGGCGTGCCCGCCGGCAAGGAACTGCCCTTCAAGCCGGGCGAGCCCTGAGCGGCGCCGCGCCGGGTGCGTGCAGGGCCAGCAACGAGATGAAGGCCAGCGCGCCCAGCGCACCCGAGACCGCCACGGCGCCCGCGCCCAAGCGGTCCAGGCACAGCCCGAACAGCCAGGGCGCGGCCGCCGCGGCCACGCGCGCCGGCACCAGCAGCATGCCCTGCCGCTGCCCGTAGCCCTGCGGCCCGAAGAGGGCCAGCGGCAAGGTGCCCTTGGCGATGGTGAGCATGCCATTGCCCGCCCCGTGGAGCACCGCGAAGACAGCGGCAGCCGGGCCGCCGAAGAGCGCCAGCGCCACGGCCCCCACGGGATGCAGGGCCGTGGCCAGGCGGGCCGACAGCAAGGGGTGCAAGCGTCGCAGCACGCCGAACTCGAGCAGCCGCGCCGCCACTTGCGCCGGCCCGACCAGGGCGCCCACGGCCACGGCCGTCGCCAGGGTGGTGCCGCTGGATTGCAGCAAGCGCGGCAGGTGGGCCGCCATGGCCGTGCTGATGAAGCCGGTGACAGCGAAGGCGAAGGCCAGCAGCACGGCCGTGCTGCGCGGTGGCGGGGCAACCGCAGGCTCTGAAGCCGCGGTGCTGGCGCCCGCGCCCGCGGCCGTGGGCACCGCCACAGGCGCAGGCGCGCCCAGGGACGCCGGCGCCACTGGCAGCAGCAGGTTCAGCGGCAGGCCCAGCACGATGTGCAGCGCCGCCCAGCCCAGGCAGGCGCCCCGCCAGCCCCAGGCGTGCTCGAGCCAGATGGTCAGCGGCCAGCCGACGGTGCTGGCAAATCCGCCGATCAAGGTGATGCCGGTGATGGCGTTGCGCGCCCGGGACCCGTACAGGCGCACCAGGGCTGCAAAGGCGGCTTCGTACAAGCCGCTGCCCATGCCCACGCCGAGCAACAGCCACGCCCCGAACAGGCCCCAAGGGCCCTGCACCAGCGCCAGCAGCGCCAGTCCGGCGGCAAACACCAGGTTGGTGGCAGCCAATACCGGCCGCCCGCCGAAACGGTCGATGCGGCGGCCGGCGTAGGGCCCGAGGGCCGCCGAGACCACCAGGGACACCGAGAAAGCCGCAAAGACGGTGGGCACCGACACCCCGATGTCGCGGGCGATCGGCGCAGCCAGCAGCGCCGGCAGGTAGTAGGCCGAAGCCCAGGCCAGCGTCTGCGTGGTGCCCAGCAGCGCCACCGCCGGCCATTGGCGCGTGTCGGTCATCGCCCGGCCTGCCGCGTGAAGCTGGACGGCGGCTTCAACGCGTCTCGGGTGCAAGGCCCACCAGGGGCTCGGGCACGGGTTGCGAAACCGATGCCGGCTCCAGGTAGCGGTCGCGCAGCGAAGCCAGCGCGGCCTCGCCCAGACCCAGGTGGTCGCGCAGGTAGTGGTCGATGCCGCCGTGCTCGTGCTCCACCACCTGCAGCGCGGCATCGAGGAACCCCTGCTGCACCCGCCACATCACGGCCATCACATCGGCCGGCACCCCGGTGGCCGCGTGTGCGGGCGGCCGGTAGTGCACGTTGGTCAGGAGGTAGTCCTGCCGCACCACTTCCACCGGCACGCCCAGCGCCAGCAGAATCAGCGCGGCCGCCACGCCCGTGCGGTCCTTGCCCGCCGTGCAGTGGATGACCAGCGGCGCGTCCGAAGCCAGCAAGTGATCGAAGAGCTCGCGGTAGCGATGGGACTGCGGCCCCACAAGGCCCCGGTACAGCTCCTGCATCAAGGCGACCATCACGGGCACGGTGATGGCCTGGCCGGCGGCCTGCATCGCCTCCATCCGCTGCGCCACGGTGGGCTCGATGGCCAGCGAATGTTCTTGCACGCCCGGCAGGTTGTTGGGCGTGGAGGCCCGCTCGTCGATCCCGCGGAAATCGAAGACGCGGGCCAAGCCCAGTGCGGCCAGGGTGGCGTGGTCGGCGGCGGTCAGGCCGCCCAGGTGTTCCGAGCGGAACAGGCGGCGCCAGCGCACTCGGCGCCCGCCATGGCCCGGGTAACCCCCGAGATCGCGAAAGTTGGTGGCGCCTTGCAGCGGCCAGGCGCGGTGGGGATGATTCGGCATGCACGGGATTGTCGCGCGCCGCTGCGGTCGTGCGGCAGGCCCGGACGGCTTTGCAAGCGAGTTGCTGAACCACCCGCCCACGTCCGGTTGCAGCCCCATGCCCGAGGCCGACCGCGCCACCGAGTCCTTCATGAGCCGGTGGTTGCTGCCGCCGGCAGCATTGACACCGGCCCCTTCCACGGTAGATTTCACGGATGCATAGAACCTGGGCCCTGACCCTTTGGCTCGCTTCGGCGGGCATTTTCGCGAGTGCGGCCAGCGCGCAGCCCTACACGCTGGCGGCTACCCACACCCTGGGTGGCGAAGGCGGATGGGATTACCTGAGCTACGAGCCGGGCACCCAGCGCCTGTTCGTCACGCGGGGCACGCACATCCAGGTGGTCGCCCCCGAATCGGGCACCGTGCTGGCCGACATCCCCGACACGCCCGGCGTGCATGGCTTTGCCCTGGCCCCCGAGCTGGCCAAGGGCTATTCCAGCAACGGCAGGGACAACAGCATCGGCGTGTTCGACCTGAAGACCTTGAAGCCCCTGGCCCGCATCGCCACGCCGGCCGGCCAGAATCCGGACTTCATCGTGTACGACCCGGTTTCGCGCCGGGTTTTCGCCTTCAACGGCCGCAGCCACGACGCCAGCGTCATCGACGCTGCGACCGACACGCTGGTGGCCACCATCCCCCTGAGCGGCAAGCCCGAGGCCGCGGTGGCCGACGGGAGGGGCACGGTGTTTGTCGACATCGAGGACACGGCCGAACTCACGGCCATCGACACCATGCGCACCAAAGTCGCCTCCACCTGGCCGCTGCAGGGCTGCGTGGAGCCCGCCGGCCTGGCCATGGACACGGCCGCCCGCCGCCTGTTCGTGGGCTGCCACAACCGGGTCTTGCTGGTGCTGGATGCCGCCGATGGACGGCCCGTGGCCCAACTGCCCATCGGGGATGGCGTGGACGCCAATGCCTGGGACCCCTCCACGCAGAGGATCTTCAGTTCGCAGGGCGACGGCACGCTGACCGTGATCAAGGCGCAAGCGGGTGATCGCTACGCCGTGGAGCAGACCGTCGCCACCCGGCCCGGTGCACGCACCATGGCGCTGAACCCCGTCAATCACGAGGTCTACCTGGTATCTGCAGCATTCACCGAAGAGCCACCCGCCGCAGGTTCGACCCGGCCACGTCGCACCCTGCAGCCAGGCAGCTTCACACTGCTGGTGCTGCGGCCCGGCGAGCACTGAGCCGCAGCACGGGCCCGAGACGACCGACCCCACATTCGCGGGGTTTCAGGTTTCCCTGATTTCGCTATGGTCGTAAGTGGAGCCAAACCAGCTGCCAACTCCCACGCGGAAGTTTCAGCAGGCCCGCTGATTGGGCCCAGAACATAGGGAAGACCATGCAACGCTCAATCCTGATCGCCCGGCGCCTGAACCGCACCGCCTGCGCCGCCGCCGCGGCACTGGCCTTCCTGGGGGCCGGCGCGCAGGCGCAATCCATCACGGCCAACTTTGCAGGCCTGAGCCTGGCCGACACCCGCGGCTTGGTCGGCGGCAACTACGCCCCGCCCGACACCGATGGCGCCATCGGCAACAACGAGTTCGTCGAGTTCATCAACGGCGGCTACGCCGTGTTCAGCCGTACCGGCACGCTGCTGGCGCCGGTGGTGTCCGACGCCACCTTCTGGGCCAATGCGGGCGTGTCCTCCACCCTCATCAACCAGGGCTTGACCGACACCCGCATCAAGTTCGATCCCTTGTCGCAGCGCTGGTTCGCCACCGAGATCACCATCGGCACCGGGACGGGCAACAACATCCAGAACAACAGCGTGCTGGTCGGCGTTTCCAGGACTTCCAACCCCCTGGATGGCTGGACCTCCACGTCCTTCAATGTGGCCGGCAACACCCGCTTCAACGACTACCCCACGCTGAGCGTGGATGCCAACGCCATCTACGTCGGTTCCAACGACTTCAACACCACGGGCACGGCCTTCATTGGCTCCACGATCTCGACCATCCCCAAGTCGAGCCTGCTGACCACCGCGCCCACCACCACCGGCATCTCGACCTTCACCCAGAACACCGGCTCGCCGAGCATGGGCTTCACGCCCCAGGTGGCCACCAACTACGGGACGGGCTATACGGGGGCGAAGATCGTCGCGATCAGCGCCACCGCTTTCAACCAGGTTCAGGTCACGCCGATCAACAACACCGGCGCGGCCGGTGCCACGCTGGGTTCTGCGACCACGGTGAACATCGCGTATGACGGTAACACCACGGTGGTCCGCCAGCCCGACGGCAGCCGCAGCGTCGACGGCCTGGACAACCGCTTCAGTGGCACCATCTACCAGGTGGGCAACAAGATCTATGCGGTCAATGCCATCAATAACGGGAACACTGGAGGCACCACCGCGGCCGGCAGCGACTCCATTCACTGGATGGTGCTGGACGCCACGACCAACGCCGTGATCCAGGAAGGCCTGATCACCGACGGCGCGCGTGACCTGTGGCAACCCACCATCGCCGCCAACGCCAACGGCGATGTGGTCATCGGCTACAACAAGGCCGGTACCGACCTGAACATCAGTTCCTTCGCGGCCGTGGGCAAGACGGTGGGCGGCGTGCTGTCCTTCTCGCAGCAGGTGCTGCTGAAGACCAGCGGGGTCAACAACTACACGGACGGCTTCAACAGCCCACCCAGCCGCTGGGGCGATTTCAGCGCCACGATGGTCGATCCGACCGACCCCAACACCTTCTGGACCATCCAGGAAGTCGCGACGGACAGCACCACCTGGGGCACGCAGATCTCGGCCATCACCACCACCTCGGCAGTGCCTGAACCCGGCGCCACAGCCATGCTGATGGCGGGCCTGGGATTCGTGGGCTGGGTGGCCCGCCGCAAGCGCGCAGCCTGATCAAGTCCCAGCGCGCCCGACTGGCGCGCTGGCGGAAACCCACCGCAGCCGACGAACCGCTGCCACGGCCACCGCGAGCACCACCGCCACGGCGACCTGGGCGCCTTCCACGCCGAGGTTGAAGCCGGCCAGGCTGAGCATCCGGTGCCCGGGGTCCAGATCCCGCAGGGCCTCGGCCAGGCCGAGGCCGTGGATCAGGGCGCAGAGGTAGACCAGGCCCAGGCGCCAGGCCACCGGCAGAACGCGGCCCGCCGACCACCGGTCGAAGCCCGCCATGCCGACGATGGTGACGGCGATGGCAGGCTCGACGATGGTGGCCGGCAGGCTGAAGCCGCCCAGCACGCTGGCCATCAGCGTCGTGGCGTGGCCGGCCGTGAAACAGCTCAAGGCCAGCACCGTGCGCCGCAAGCCGCTGCCCGTGGACAGCACCACCAGCAGGAACAGCAGGTGGTCGATGCCGCCCAGGACGTGCTCGGCGCCCAGGCGACTATGGTCGAGGAAGATCGACCACAGCGGGCTGAGCAGCGCCAGTTCATCGCGGTCCGGCGCCAGCGTCAGGCGCTGCCGCTCCGGCCCGCGTATGACGGTGAACTCCATCCGCCGTTCGGCGTCTGCCCGGCCGAACAACGCATGCCGGAACCGCAACGGCAAGGCCGGGTCGGCCAGTGCATAGCGGCCGAGGACGATCAGGTGGCTGACGGGCGCGGTGGGGGCATCGTCGCGCTGGGCGAGGTTCAGCATCAGCCCTTCCAGCGGCCTGGCACCGCCAGGGTCCGACAGGCGAATGCCCGCACGCACCTGCCGCTCGATGTCGGCGCCGTGCGCACGCATCTCGGCCAGCGAGAGCAGCCCGTCTTTGTCGTCGTCCACACCCACCAGCGCCGACACCGGCAGCGAGGCCACGAGGTAGGCCCCGTCCCCCACGATGTTGAGCGTGCCCTTCTGGGCGACCATGAGGTGGGCGTGTGCGGGCGCCGACCACAGCGCGCCCAGGAGCCCGCCCAGCACGCAGGGCCACGCGGCCGTCAGCACGGCGCGCCACCACGCAGCCGTGGCACGGCGGCCCTTCACAGCCTGCCCTTCACGCAGCGCGGCAGGTAGGGGTAGTTGTCGGTGGCGTAGTAGTGGTAGGTGCCACCCGGGAATTCAGGCGTCACGCCGGTGCGGCCATTGCACTCGTCGAGGTCGCCCAGGCCGGCCACGTATTCCCAGTCCTGCTTGAACGTGCCCATGGCATACAGGCTGGTCGAGGGCCGGTTGGCATCGGGCGCCGCCTTGGTGCGGTAACTCCCCCGGATCACCTTCAGGGCCGACGTGGCGTCGCCGGCCGTGCTGTAGCCATAGCGGGCGTAGATGGGAAATCCATCCGCCGCCCAGCCGATCAGGCTCATGGTGGACGTGCCCTTGCCCAGCTTGGTGATGAAACCTTCGGGCATGCCGTGGTAGTGATAGGCCCCGCCCGGCTGCACGTGGGCGTTGTTGCTGTCGGTGCCGAAGTTGAAGTAGCTCTGGGTCAGCGCTTCCAGGCTCCAGCTGCCGCTGTTGCCGATCAGGGTGCAGCTGCTGCCGCTGTTGTCGCAAGAACCGGCCGTGCCAGGATCGATCTTCACGCCATTGAGCAGATAGCCCCCCGCCCCTGCCGGGCCCCCGAGCGTGGTGGCGGTGGTGGTGAGCGTGGGCGAAAGCGTGTAGCTGGCGGCCACCGACTGGGCCGAGATGGCATTGGGGTTGTTGGCATTCGGGAACGTGCCCACCGCGTGGTCAGGGATGCCGTTGGCCAGCAGCACGCGGGCCGTGGCGTTGCACGACCACGAGGCCATGCTGGTGGCGTTGACCGAGGCCGAGGCGTTGAAGGCGTTCCAGCTGTAGCCGCACTGCACGCCCGCAGTGGAGCCCGAGGTACCGGCCGTCGCGGTGGTGCCCGTCGTGTCGGTCGTGCCGGTGGCACTGGCCGTGGTGGTGTCGCGGCCGTCCCCACCGCCGCAAGCCGCGAGGCCGAAGAGCACGGACAGCGCGGCCGATGCGGCACACGCGGGAAGACGGACGGTGGAGGCTTGGATCACGACGAAGGCCCTTGGGTTGCGTGGTACCGGAATGTCGGCACCTGGCGTGGCGCGAGTCTGGAATTCGAATGTGGGGAAACTGTGTGCGGCTTGCCCCGGCACCCGGCCACACCGTCAGCCCTCCCGGCCTGGATGGGCATACAGTCCGGCTTTCCACTCCCCGAGGACGACACGTGGCGGCTTTGGCCGATCGGACCGACGAACTCAATGCGGCGCAACGCCGGGCCGCCGAGCACCCGCCCGCGGCCGGGCCCCTGCTGGTCGTGGCCGGGGCGGGCAGCGGCAAGACGTCCACCCTGGCCGCCCGACTGGCCTGGCTGGTACGCCAGGGCGCCGACCCGCAGCGTCTGCTGCTGCTGACCTTCAGCCGGCGGGCGGCGCACGAGATGGCGCACCGCGCCGGCCTGATGCTGCAGGCGGCGCTGGGGCTTCCCGCGCACACCGCACCCCCGGCATTGCCCTGGTGCGGTACTTTCCACGCCGTGGCGGCCCGGCTGCTGCGCGAAGAAGCACCGCGCATCGGCCTGGCGCCCGCCTTCAGCGTACTGGACCGTGCCGACGCCCAGGATCTGCTGGCCATGTGCAGGCAGGCCCAGGGGCTGGCGCAGAGCGAACGCCGGTTCCCGATGGCGCCCACGTGCGCGGCCATCCTGTCGCGCGGCGTGAACACCGGCCAGCCGCTGGAGGCGGTGCTGCAGGACAGCTATCCCTGGTGCCGCGACCACGCTGCTTCGCTGCAGACGCTCTTTGCCGCCTACGCCCACGCCAAGCTGCAGCAGCAGTCGCTGGACTTCGACGACCTGCTGCTGGGCTGGTGGCACCTCATGGGCACGCCGGACTTTGCCGCCCACATCGCGCGCCGCTTCGACCATGTCCTGGTCGACGAGGTGCAGGACATCAACCGCCTGCAGGCCGACATCATGCATGCCCTGGCCAGCCACGGCGCAGGCCTGACGGCGGTGGGCGACGACGCGCAGTCGATCTACGCCTTCCGCGGCGCCGATATCCGCAGCATGCTCGACCTGCCGCGGCGCTTCGACCCTCCTGCCCGGGTCCTGACGCTGGACCAGAACTACCGCAGCACGCCCGAGATCCTGGCGGCATCCAACGCCGTGATCGGGCTGGCCGCCGAGCGCTTTGCCAAGAACCTTTGGACGGAGCGGGCCGAGGGCTGCCGCCCCCGGCTCATCACCGTGGCCGACGAGGCGGCGCAGGCCCGCGGCGTAGCCGATGCGGTGCTGGCCACCCGGGAAAGCGGCCTGGCCTTGAAGCGTCAGGCCGTGCTGTTCCGCACGGGCCACCACAGCGCCGCGCTGGAGCTCGAACTGGTGCGGCGCGGCATCCCCTTCGTCAAGTTCGGGGGCCTGCGATTCCTGGAAGCCGCCCACATCAAGGACGTCATGGCGGTGCTGCGCTGGGCCGACAACCCCGCGTCGCGCCTGGCCGCCCTGCGCACCGCCCGCCTGGTGCCCGGCCTGGGCCCGGCCAGCGTGCAGCGGCTGCTCGACCACCCCGGCCCGCTGGAAAGCTTCAAGCCGCCCGCAGCGGCGGCCGTGCCCTTCCAGGCGTTGCGTGTGCTGATGGCCCACCTGCGCAGCGACCAGGCCCGTTGGCCCGATGACCTGGTGCGGGTGGTGGCGTGGTATCAGCCGCACCTGGAGCGGCTGCATGCCGATGCCCGCGTGCGCGCCGCCGATCTGGGGCAACTGACGCAACTGGCCGCTGGCCACGGCAGCCGCGAACGCTTCGTCACCGAACTCACCCTCGACCCGCCGCAAGCCAGCAGCGATGAATCGGGCCCGCCGCTGCGCGACGAGGACTACCTGATCCTGTCGACCATCCACTCGGCCAAGGGCCAGGAGTGGCAGGCCGTGCACGTGCTCAACGTGGTGGACGGCTGCATGCCGGCCGACATGGCCACCGGCACCGCCGCCGAGATCGAGGAAGAGCGGCGCCTGCTGTACGTGGCCATGACCCGCGCCCGGGACGCGTTGAGCCTGTGGGTGCCGCAGCGTTTCCACGTCACGCAGCAGCGCACGTTCGGCGACCGCCACTTGTACGCCCTGCGTTCCCGATTCATCCCCGAGGAGCTGACGCCGCATTTCGAGATGCAGGCGGCCCCCGGCGCCTTGCCGTCCGCAACCGCCGAACCGGCCGCTGGCGATGGCGGGCCCCGCCTGGACCTGGCCAGTGCCCTTCGCGGCCGTTGGCCCGCGGTTGCGGGGTCCCAAGCCCACCCGGAACCAGCAGAACCTGGGCAAAATCCGGGGTGAGCGCCCTGCGCAGGCGCAGCCCCCATACCCGCCATCCTGAAAGTTCGCCATGTCCGACCATTCCCCCGCGGCACGTGCCGGTGGCGCGTACGCCGATGTCGACGATCCGCAGCAAGCCCTTCGCCACATCGGCTCTCACGCCCACCAACTGCGTGCGATCACGCGGGCCGCAGACCGCTTCAACGCCAACGACACGACCGCTGACCGCAACACAGCCGTCTGGCTGGTGTCCAGTGCCGTCGGGGCCTCGGCAGAGCTGGCTTCGGAACTGGACGGACTGGCCCGTGCGCTGAAAGAACGGCCGGCGGACGCCGGCCTGCGGCAGACGGTCGCCAGCCTGCGGGTGGGTGCGCATCAGCTGCACGCCGCCGCCCGCGCGGCCGACCATTACCTCGAGCAGGACAACCGCGAAGACCGCGAAACCGGCTCCTGGCTGATCGCCAGCGCCTACGAACTGGCGAAGAAACTGGCGGCGGCGTCAGACGACAGCATCACCCCGGCCCGCAGCGGCCAGGCTGCGGCCAATGGCGCGGCTGACAAGACGCTCATCGAGCCGCACGACCCGGCTTTTGCGCGCCGCATGGCCGCGGCCACGGCCCCGATTCGCGGCGCGGCCTGATTCACGGCGCCCAATCCACCTGCACCGCCTGCGCAGCCACCGCATGCAACCGAATTTGGCGCGCAGGCGTGATGGGCGGGCCGGGTTCGTCATCGCTGCCGGGCTCGCGGTCGAAGGCGCTGCAGCCCCCGGAAGGGCCGGCCTGCACCCGCGGGCCGTTGGGCAGCAGGCACCAAGCGGCACTGCCACCATGGATCATCTGCTGGTAGTGGCGGCAGTGCCAGCACGGCCTTGAGGGCGCAGGCGGCGCCGGGATCACGGGCACATGATGCATGTCACCCAGCGTACTGGCCGATGGGCTCAGGGCGTGAGCCTGCTGGCCCTGTGCCTGCTGGGCGCGTGCACGGCGATTCAATTGGCCACGGGTGCGCGCAACCGGCTGGACAAGCTGCCGATCACGGGCGTGACGGCCATGCTGGCCTCGGGCCCCGGCCTGGCGCCGGGACAATCGGCCAATCTCGTGCTGACGGCCACTGGACCGGACGGCAAGGCGTGGGTCACCGAGGGCGCAGGCAACGGCACCGTGCTGTGGGACAGCTACACGCTGGAAGCCCAGGGGGTGGCCGTCAGCCCCGAAGGCGTGGTGTCGCTGCCGGCTGATCCGCGGCTGAGCGAGGGCCGGACCGGCCTGCTGCGGGCCCGCGTGGTGGGGCACCCCGAGGTCGCCACCGAGTTGGCCGTTCCGGTGCGCTACGACGTCAACTTCATCTGCGACGTCTCTTCGCCTGCAGGCGCAGAGGGCCACACGGGTGCCGACGGCAAGCCCGGCAACAACGGCACCGATGGCACCACGGCCCCCAACCGCCCGGGCCCCGGCCCTGGCGGAAACGGAGGCAACGGCACCAACGGGCGTGACGGCGGCAATGGCCAGCCGGGGCGTG
Source organism: uncultured beta proteobacterium (assembly GCA_903822435.1). Taxonomy (GTDB): domain Bacteria; phylum Pseudomonadota; class Gammaproteobacteria; order Burkholderiales; family Burkholderiaceae_C; genus Rubrivivax. The sequence continues at coordinate 36,319 of CAIJPE010000196.1, forward strand.
CCGGCCCTGCCATCACGGTGTGGATGACGCTGCGGCAGGGCCCGAGGCCCCTGCTGATGGTGCGCGTGGCGGATGCCCAGCATCTGCAGGACTTCCTGGTCGATCCGGAGGGCGGCACCCTGGCCATCAGCGCCAACGGCGGCCGCGGCGGCCGCGGGGGACCGGGCGGCAAAGGCGGGCCCGGCGGTGCAGGCGGCGCGGGAAGCCCGCCGGGCGCAGCCGGCGTGCGGGGACTGGATGGCCGTCGCGGCCTGGATGGCCTGGAGGGCGCGGCCGGCACGATCACCGTGGTCGTCGACCCCAAGGCCGAGCGCTACCTGAACCGCCTTCGCCTTTCCAACCACACCGGCAACGGCACGCCCGGGCAGGCGCCGAGCATCGC
>CAIJPE010000197.1 GCA_903822435.1 uncultured beta proteobacterium
AGGCCGATGGCATCAGTGTCCGTTCCATGGAGATGTTCCAGGCCTTCGGCTTTGCAGAGAAGGTCATGCGGGAGTCGGTCTGGATCAACGAGACGACCTTCTGGTCACCCGGCGACGTAGCGCCGCTCACGCGGGTGGCCCGTGTGCAGGATGTGCCCGACGGCATTTCCGAAATGCCCCACGTGCTGATCAACCAGGCCCGCGTGCACGACATGTTCCTCGACATCATGCGCCGCTCGCCCAGCCGCCTGGAGCCCGATTACGGCCTGAAAGTGGCGGGCCTGTCCATCGACACCGACGCGACCGAGTACCCCGTCACCGTCACCCTGGAACACACCGCACCGGGCCGCGAGGGCCAAACCACCCAGGTGCGCGCCAACTACGTGGTCGGCTGCGACGGCGCCCGATCGAACGTGCGCACCGCCATCGGCGGCGCCTTGCACGGCGACGCGGCGCACCACGCCTGGGGCGTGATCGACGTGCTCGCCGTCACCGACTTCCCCGACTGGCGCATGAAGTCCTTCGTGCGCTCGAAGGACGACGGCATCCTGATGGTGCTCCCGCGCGAAGGCGGGCACCTGGTGCGCCTGTACGTCGAGTTGGATCGGCTGGGCGAGCACGAGCGCGCCGCCGATCGCGGCATGGGCGCGGCGGACATCATCGCCAAGGCGCAGCGCATCTTCCGGCCGTTCGAAATCGAGGTGAAGGAAGTGGTCTGGTGGTCGATCTACGAGATCGGCCACCGCCTGACGGACAAGTTCGACGACGTGCCCGCGGACCGGATCGCCACCCGCGCGCCACGCGTGATGCTGGCCGGCGATGCCTGCCACACGCACAGCCCCAAGGCCGGCCAGGGCATGAATGTGTCGATGGGCGACACCTTCAACCTGGGCTGGAAGCTGATCTCGGTGCTGACCGGCCGCGCCGACCCGGCCCTGCTGCACAGCTATTCCGGCGAACGGCGCGCTGCAGCCCAGGGCCTGGTGGAGTTCGACCACAAGTGGGCTCGGGTGGTCGGTGCCCGCAACGAGGACGACGCCTCCGAGGGGCTGCCACGCGTCGCACGCGAGTTCGTCAACAACCTGCCCTTTACCTGCGGCCTGACCATCCAGTACGAGCCCGGTGCGCTGACCGGCGCTGCCACGCATCAGCAACTGGCGATCGGCTTCGACATCGGCAAGCGCTTCCATTCCGCCCCGGTCATCCGGCTGGCGGACGCCAAGCCGATGCAGCTGGGCCACTGCATCGAGGCCGACGCGCGTTTCCGGCTGTTCATCTTCGCGTCGTCGGGGGACGACGGCAGGCAGGGCGGCGCGGTGGCGGCGCTGTGCCAATGGCTCGAGCAAGATCCCGCTTCGCCCGTGCGCCGCCATACCGGGCCGGACGAGGACCGGGATGCCGTCATCGACGTCCGGGCCGTCTTCCAGCAAGGCTTCCGCACGCTCGATCACGCCGCGATGCCCGCGTTGCTGCGTCCGCGTGTCGGCCGCTACGGCCTGTGCGACTACGAGAAGGCCTTCTGCACGGACATGAAACGGGGCGAGGACATCTTCGAATTGCGCGGCATCGACCGCCGTGCCGGCTGCATGGTCGTCGTGCGCCCCGACCAGTACGTAGGGCACATCCTGCCTTTGCAGGCGCGCGATGAACTGGCGTCTTATTTCGCGGCCATCCTCCGGGCGCGCGGCCCAATCACTGGCGCTGCGCCGGACCAGGCCGTGCAAAATGGTGTGGGCCTGTAGGCCGGCCGGCCGGCAGAAACTCGCCAGTGGTCTGGGCGCCGATGTCGTGCGCGTCACGACCCGTTTGCTGAAACCGTCTTCAACCCCAACCTGAAGGGCGTCAACATGAAGAAGCTGCTCGTTTTCCCACTCTGGCTCGCCCTGCTGGGTGCAGCTCCGCTTGTCCAGGCGCAGAAGCTGAGCCCAGGGCTCTGGGAAAACACCATGGTCATGAAGGCGCAGAACGCCGAACTGGACGGGCAGATGGCCAAGATGCAGTCCCAGCTGGCCAACATGTCCCCTGAAAAGCGCCAGATGATGGAGTCGATGATGGCCCAGCGCGGCGTGAGCATGGGGGCCGTCGGCGGTTCGGGCTCTCCGGGCTTGAGCGTGCGCACCTGCCTGAGCAAGGAGCAGGCCGAACGCGGTGAACCCCCCGAAGACGACAAGCGCCAGTGCAAGCGCGAAAGCCTCACGCGCAACGGTGCGACGATCAAGTTCAAGGTGTCGTGCAGCAACCCGCCGTCCACCGGCGAGGGTGAGTTCACCATGACCAGCGACAAGGCTTACAGCGGAAAGATGACCATGAACTCGCAGGTCAGCGGCAAGCCGACGACGATGGAAATGCAGCAGACCGGCAAGTGGGTGTCGGCCGATTGCGGCAACCTCAAGCCACTGGGCAAGCCCTGACAACCGCTGCGCGGTGGGTTGCGTGTGAACCCGCGGCCCATGCCGCATCCGTTTCGGCGCTGAACAACGTCTGCGCGGTGCCGGAGCCCTCGAAGTGGGCGATGCGGGCCGCCGGCATCGCGGCGGCGGGAACGCTCGTGCGCCGACGCCGCCGAGGCCGCTGAGGCCCACGGTGCCGGTCACCTCCGGCAACCCTCGAGCGATTCCGTTGCATGTTCGCGCTACACGCCACCGGCGTGGGGCCGAAATACGTGCGAAGGCAGCTTGATGCTTGCGAGATCAAGACGCCCGCACGAAACCCACGAACGGACCCATCATGCCGCTGTCGATCCTGGATGCGCTGCTCTTGACGCTGCTCCTGAGTGGCATTTTCTATGTGATCGCAGGCGACATCGCCGCTGCCATCGGTTCAGACGACAAGGAACAGGATCGCTCGGTCACGGGTTGGGCGCAGTGGCTCCGCGCGCACAAGTTTCGAGAAATGCCTGGACCCCAGGTCGCACCCGGGGTTGCCACGCCATCGCAGCGACGCCTGCCCGCCCCGCCCGCGCTTCCCCACGCGGCCGATCTTCTGGTAGTCGACGATTCAGCGGTGGCCCGCGCGAAGCTTCGCCGGCTCTTCGTTGACAACGGCTACGGGGTGCATCTGGCCAAGGACGGTGTGGAAGCACTGGACCTCCTGCAGAAGGGGCGTTACTCGTTGATGATCACCGACCTGGAAATGCCGAACATGGACGGGATCTCACTGATCCATGAGTGCCTCAAGCGGCCGCCCACTTCACGGATGCCCATCATCGCCGTCAGCGCCCACGAAAACCTGCGCGCCAAGTTCAACGAGTGCCGTGATGTCTGCGGTGTTCACCGCAAGCCGTGGGCCGACGACATCCTGCTCAGCCACGTCGCCACGCTCATCAGCGTCCGCGGTGGGGCACCCACCCGAGAAGGTCGGCGCGTGAGCGTCACGGCCTGAGCCCTTCGAAGTCCTGGCTCGAGCAGCGCAGCGCGCCGCTGACCGCCATCTGGGCCCCTCCACTGGCAGGCGTCCAGATGGCGCAGGCCCCGGGGCGGTCGTGGGTGCCCACACCTGGTTCGACGCCGTCAACTTCCAAGGCAGGGACGCCTGCGGCTTGGAGACCCAGCTCGAGAGCGCGACGCGACACGACGGGCCGATATTGAAAGGCCTGTTCGAGGACTTGAGGCCATTCACAGCCCAAGGCGAACCGTCACGAATCCTTCATGCGGCACGCCTATGGTCCGGTATCGCCGTTCAGGCGAATCCACTTCAGGACCCGATTCATGCTGTGCAATCTCGAAAAGACCACGCTCGCCCTGGCCGCCACGCTGGCCCTGACGCTCGGCGCCACCGGCGCACGCGCCGACGGCGGCGAGAACCAGGACGGAGGCCGCCCGGTGTCCACCCTGCTGCCGACCGGCCAGCGGATCACGCCCACGGCCGCCCCTGGTGCGATCTACACCAAGCTGATGCCCGGCCTGGCGAGCAACCCGACGCTGCCCGCGGGGTTCGCGCAATCGGAAGCACTGAGCCCGGACGGCAAGACGCTGCTTGTCCTGACCTCGGGCTACAACTACCTGGTCGATGCCGCCGGGCACTTCCTGCCCGCGGACTCCACGCAATTCGTCTTCGTGTACGACGTCAGCCGTGGCCAGCCGGTGCAGCGGCAGGTCCTGAAAGTCAGCAACAGCTACATCGGCATCGCCTTCTCGCCCGATGGCAAGAAGTTCTACGTGCCGGGTGCGGGCGAGGACAACCTCCATGTCTTCGCGCTCACCGGTGGCGTGTGGGCTGAATCAGGCACGCCGATCGCGCTCGGTCATGCGGCGGGCAACGGCCTGGCGCAGGTCCCCACGGCCATGGGCGTGGCGGTCACGGCCGATGGCACCCGCGCCGTGGTGGCCAACCGCTACAACGACTCGGTGAGCATCGTCGATCTGATCGGCCGGCGCGTGCTGGCCGATCAGGATCTGCGCCCGGGCAAGAGCGGGGGCGCCACCGGCACGCCTGGGGGTGAGTACCCGAACTCGGTGGCCATCGTCGGCAACCGCACGGCCTATGTCAGCAGCGAGCGCGACCGTGAAATCGTCGTGGTGGACATCTCGGGCTCGGTGCCCTCCGTTCGCACACGCATCGCGGTGCAGGGCAACCCCAACAAGATGGTGTTGAACCGCGCCCAGACCCTGCTTTACGTGGCTTCGGACAACGCGGACGCGGTCTCGGTGATCGACACGGCCAGCAACACGGTCAAGTCCACAGTGGCCACCGTGGCGCCCCCGGGGCTGATCAAGCACAACCAGACCCAGTACAAGGGCGCCTCGCCCGACGGCCTGGCCTTGTCGCCGGACGAAAAAAAGCTGTACGTGACGAACCGCGGCACCAACACCCTGGCCGTTCTGTCGCTGACCGAGGGAAGCCCCAGCGTCACGGGCCTGATCCCGACCGGTTGGTACCCGTCCGATGTGCGTGTCTCCCTCGACGGGCGGGTTCTCTACGTCAGCAACGCCAAGACCCTGCCGGGGCCCAATCCGGGCAATTGCCTCGGCTACGAGACCGTGCCCTGCCCTGTGGCGAACTCGCCCGTCACCTTCGCTCCCAATCAGTACATCGAGAACCTGACGGGCTCGGCCCTGCTGACCCTGCCGGTGCCCCGACCGGAGCAACTCGAGTCCCTGACGGCGCAGTCCGGTGCCAACAACGGGTTCGACTTCGAGTTGAGCGAGCGTGACCGCCAGACGATCGCAGCGCTCAGGCAG
>CAIJPE010000198.1 GCA_903822435.1 uncultured beta proteobacterium
CGCCGATTACCGCACGCCGGTCCCCGGGCTGTACATCTGCGGCTCGGGCACACACCCGGGCGGTGGCGTCACCGGCATCCCCGGCCGCAACGCGGCGCGGGAGATCCTGAAGGACGTGAGGTCGTGGCGCAAGAAGAAGGTCGGCGCGCCGGCCTGAGCAGGCAGACGCCGCGCCGACCCGAGCGCGCGGACCTGACCAGACAGAGGTCGCCGCGACCAAAGCGCGTGGGCGCCACCGATCCATTCGGCGCAATGGCGCCGGGAGGGCCGATGTGCCTTGTTGACCATGACCCACGTCGGGTTACCCCTGTCGATTGCCGCGCCGGAGAGGGTAAGGGCGTGCAAGATCCTCCAGCAGTTCAGAAGTGATAGCCGCTGAACACGGCGATGATATGTGGCGAGGTCTGCGACGTGATGGGACTCCCCCTGGCGTCGCCGCGCAGGCTCTCGATCGAGGCGCGCGCGCTGATGAACCAGTGCGGATCAATCCGATAGTCCACCCCAAGCGAGAACTTCAACGCGTTCAAGCCCCCGTTCGCGTTATAGGGCGAGAGCCCCGAATTGGCCGCCTGGGTGGCGTTGACTCCGAAGAATGTCTGCGTGTAGCGCTTGTCTGCCCAAGTGAGTCCGGGCCCTGCCGACAGAGTGATACGTTCGCTCAACACATACTTGCCCTCCAGTTCAATGTTGGCCGTCGTGCCTTCGTGCTTCCCGCCGGCGTCGGTGACGATGCTGCTGCGCATACTCCACCAGTCCTGAGAGTAGCTGCCGAAGAGGCCCACATGGGTCGTGGACGGGATGTCGCCCAGCCCCGTCAGCCGGGGGGCATCTGACGCCTTGCGAGGAGTGATGAGATCCGGGCCGAGCACGGCGCCCAGTCGCCATCCCGAGTCCTCCACTAGATTGACGCCCACGCCCAGGGGGACGCCGGCGCCCGGTACGCCGCCGACGAAATAGCGGCCATAGCGGGCGTTGATCAAGGGCAAAACCTTTGTTTCGCGCTCAGAGGCACCGGGGTACTTCGGGATGCTGATCACCCCGGCGCCAAGCGTCAGATGCAGCTTGTCGCCATCATCCTCGTCGGCCGGTCGGCTCTGGGCCAGGGCGCTCAGACACGTCAGCAGGAGCGCCGCGCCAGCGCTCGCGGGGATAAACCGGGTCTTTCGTTTGCGGTCATTTTCGATCTGTTTGGTCATGTGAGGTCCTTTGGTTTCGGCGAGGGCGTGGATTGAGGGAACTGCGTCGATTGAGGCAAGGGGAGCCGTTGAAGTAAGGCGGTCAATTGAGGGAGCTGGGGCAGAACGGTTGATCAGTGAAGGCAATGCCAGGGTTTGCGCGCCGCACACACGGTCGATGAGTGAAAACAAAGCCAGGGTTTGCGCGGCGCACGCAGGGTGGGCCTGAGGCCTGTGCCGCAGGTTTGGGGGATCCGATTGACGGTCTGGATTTACGGTTGGGTCACGGCTGGCTGCGCGGCGGCGGCCATTTTCGAAACATCAGACCAGCCGCCGCCCAAGGCCTTGTAGAGGGTCACCAGGTTGCTGACCCGTGTCAGTTGCGTCCCGATCAGGTTCTGCTGCGCCGCGTACAGTGAGCGCTGTGCATCGAGCAGCTGCAGGTAACTGTCGACCCCGCGCTGGAAACGCGCCTCGGACAGCTGGTAACTCTCCGCCGAGGCTTCCACCAGCGCGGTCTGCGCCTCGAGTTGGCCCTGGATGGTGTCGCGCACTGCCAAGCCGTCAGCCACTTCGCGGAACGCGGTCTGAATGGTTTTTTCGTATTGCGCCACGTAGATATCCCGGTCGATCCTGGCAAGGTCGAGGTTCGCGCGGTTGCTGCCACCATCGAAGATCGGCAGGTTGATCTGAGGCTCGAAGGTCCAACTGCCGGAGCCTCCCTTGAACAGACCGGACAGCGCACTGCTGGTCGTGCCGGCGTTGGCAGTCAGACTGATGCGCGGGTAAAAGGCGGCCCGCGCCGCGCCGATGTTGGCGTTGGCTGCTTCGAGCTGATGCTCCGCCTGGAGCACGTCGGGCCGCCTCTGCATCAATGTCGAGGGCAGGCTGGCCGGCACGTCGCCGCGGTTGCCGAGGGCCGCCAAAGCGTCCTCCAGGCCGGAGGGCAGCAGGGCGTCGGGAATCGTCGCGCCGACCACCAGCGCAAGCGCATTGCGGTCCTGCGCGATCTGGCTGGTGTAGCGGGCTACATCGACCCGGGCGCTTTCTACTGTGGTCTGCGCCTGCCGCAGATCGAGGTCGGAGGCGATGCCCAGGTCCGCCTTGCGCTTAGTGAGTCCATAGCTGTCGCGCTGGCTTTGCAGCGTGCGTTGCGCCAACTTTAGCCGCTCCTGGTCGGCCGCCAGCGTCAGGTAGTCGTTGGCCACCTCGGCCACCAGGCTGATGTGGGTGCTGCGGCGCGCCTCCTCGGAAGCGAGGAACTGCTGCAGCGCCTGGGCATTCAGGCTGCGCACGCGGCCAAACAGGTCCAGCTCATAGGCCGAAAAGCCCAGCGTCGAGCTGTACTGGCGCAAGATGCCGGCCTGGCCGGTGGTCGAAACGTCAGCCGGCGACCGGCTCACGCTGCCGATGCCGCTCGCGTCGAGAGTCGGCAGGCGGGCGGCGTCCTGGATGCGGAATTGCGCGCGGGACTGCTCGATATTGAGGATCGCGACCCGCAAATCTCGGTTGTTGTCTAGCGCCAGGCCGACGAGTTGTTGCAGGTGCGGGTTCGCAAATAAGTCGCGCCAGCCGATGTCCGCTGCGGTGTTCGCCGAGGTGGCGGAATCGGCTTCCGTGTCACTCGCGCGGGCGAGTGGAAAGGCAGCCGGCACGGGTGAGGCGGGGCGCTCGTAGGCGGGTATCAGGCTGCAGCCGCCGAGGCCCGCGGTCAGGGCCAGGCTCAGGATAAGTGTCCTCAAGTGTTTCATGGTGCTTTTCTCAATGAGAGTCTCGGTGGGTGCTCAGCGGCCATCGAGTGCGGGCACGGTCGGCCCTGTGGGGGCGGCGTGCGCCGATACGGAGATTGACTTGCGTGCGAACAGGCGCATCACCACGACAAAGAACAGCGGTACGAAAAAGATCGCGAGTACAGTGCCGGAGACCATGCCGCCGACCACTGCTGTGCCCAGCGCGTTCTGTGCGCCGGAGCCGGCGCCTTTGCCAAGCATCAGTGGCAGCACGCCCAGAATGAAGGCCATCGAGGTCATCAGGATCGGCCGCAGCCGAATGCGGGCAGCTACGATGGCCGAATCGACGAGCCCGCCGCCCTGCGCGACCAGGTCCTTTGCGAATTCGACGATCAGAATGGCATTCTTGGATGCCAGACCCACCGTCGTGAGGAGGCCTACCTGGAAGTACACGTCGTTCATCTTCCAGGTCAGGATCGCGCCGACCAGCGTGCCCAGCACGCCCAGTGGCACCACCATGATCACTGAGAGCGGAATCCCCCAGCTTTCATACAATGCCGCCAGGCACAGGAAGACGAACAGGATGGATGCTGCGGCGAGTAGGCCAGCTTGGCCGCTGGACGCCTTTTCCTGGCGCGAGATGCCGGTCCACTCGTAGCCAATGCCCGGAGGCAGTTCGGCCGCATGGCGCTCGACGATCTGCAGCGCCTCGCCGCTGGAAGTCGTGCCGGGCAGCGCCATGCCCAGGATTTCGGCCGATGGCACGCCGTTATAGCGTTCCAGCCGGGGCGAGCCCGAGGTCCATCCGGCGTCGGCGAACGCACTGAACGGGACCATCGCACCATTGCTGTTGCGGACAAACCAGCGGTCAATGTCACCCGGCAGCATGCGGTAGCCCGCGTCAGCCTGCATGAACACTTTCTTGACGCGACCCTTGTCCAGGAAGTCGTTGACATAACTGCTGCCCCAGGCGGCGGCCAGCGTGTCGTTGACGTCGGCCATGGACAGGCCCAAGGTGCCAGCCTTGTGGGCATCGATGGAAAGCCGGAACTCCGGCGCATCTTCCATGCCGTTCGGGCGCACGCCGACCAGACCTTTCTCCCTGGCCAAGGCACCGAGCAACTGGTTGCGGGCCTGCATCAGTGCCTCGTGGCCAAGATTGGCGCGGTCTTGCAGCATCAGATCGAACCCGCTCGCGTTGCCCAGCTCGGATACAGCAGGTGGGGCGAAAGCAAACACCGAGGCGTCACGGATATAGGCGAAGTAGGCCATTGCCTTGCCCGCCACTGCGCTGACCTTGAGGTCGTCGCGCGTGCGCTGATCCCATGTCTTCAGCTTGATGAAGGCAAAGCCGGTGTTCTGCCCGCTGCCAGCAAAGCTGAAACCGGCGACGGTGAAGATCGCATCGACCGCCTCTTTCTGATCGACCAGGAAATGGTGCTCGACCTGCTCGATCACCTTCTCTGTGCGGGATTGCGTCGCACCTGGCGGCAACTGAACCAGCGCAAACAGGGTGCCCTGGTCTTCATCCGGCAGGAAGCCGGCCGGGATCTTGGATAGCCCCAGTACCACTGCCGCAAGAATCAGGACGTACACGGCCATATAGCGCCAGCCCTTGCCGAGCATGTGCCTGACCACGCCCTGATAACCACGGTTGGTGCGGTCGAAGCCGCGGTTGAACGCTCCGAACAAGCCTGTCTGGGTCAGCGCATGGCCCTGTGCCACCGGTTTCAACAAGGTGGCGCACAAGGCTGGGGTTAGAACGATGGCGGTCAGAACCGACAAGCTCATCGCCGCGACGATGGTGACCGTGAACTGGCGATAGATCACGCCGGTTGAGCCACCGAAGAAGGCCATCGGCACGAACACTGCCGCCAGCACGAGCGCTACGCCAACCAGCGCGCCGGTGATCTGCCCCATGGATTTTCGCGTGGCCTCCAATGGCGAGAGGCCATCTTCGCTCATCACACGTTCGACGTTCTCCACCACGACGATCGCGTCATCGACCAGCAGACCGATCGCCAGCACCATCGCCAGCATCGTCAGGGTATTGAGCGAATAGCCGAATACCGCGAGTACTCCGAAG
>CAIJPE010000199.1 GCA_903822435.1 uncultured beta proteobacterium
CTGCACCGCCTCGATGGGCACGATGCCGCTGGCCGCGGAAGCAAAGGCGTAGAGCAGCAGCGGGTTCGGGTGCGTGAGCCGCAGGCTGAAGCTGTGGCTATCGATCTTCTTCAGGCCCGCGATGGGCAAGGTGGCCGTGTCGGCGCCGGGGCCGGCCTTGCGGGCGGCGTCGCGGAATGCGTCCAGCCCCACCACCGCGCCTTCCATGAGGAACCAGCTCTTGTTGTTGATGTTGGCGTCGGCAAAGCGGCGCAGCGAATAAAGCACATCGTCGGCCGTGAGCTCGCGGCCCTTGCCGCCCGCAAAGCAGGCGTTGTCGTGGAACAGCACGCCCTTGCGCAGCGTGAAGGTCAAGGTGAGCTTGTCGGCCGAGAGTTCCGGCATGCGGGCCAGCAGCCGGGGTTCGAGCTTGTAGGGGCGCTCGAGGTAGCTGTAGCTGAGCAAGGTGTCGTACAGGCTGTCGACGATGTCGTGGCTGGCCTGGTCGAACTGGCGCGGAGGGTCGAGCGACTCGAATTGGGCGGTGCGCGGAATGTGCAGCACCTTCAGTTCCTGCGGCTGTGCAAGTGTCGGGGCCGCCGCCAGCGTCAGCGCCAGCGCAAGGGCCCACGCGCACAGGCCGCCGGACATCGGGCTTCTCGGAGTGGGTTTCGTCATGGCCGGGGTTTCAAAGCAACAGGCAGGCCGCCTCGTGGCGCAAGTCGCCCGGGTCCACGGCCTTCAGGATGGGGAGCTCGCGGGCGCATCGTTCGACGGCCCGCGGGCAGCGGGGATGGAAGGCGCAGCCGGTGGGCGGGCGGCTCGGGCTGGGGACGTCGCCCTGCAGGACGTGCTCGGGGCGCGGGTGGCGAGGATCGGGGCTGGGCGCGCTGGCCAACAGCGATTGCGTGTAGGGGTGGCGCGGCGCGGCGAACAGCTGCGCGGCCGGTGCCGTCTCGACCACCCGCCCGAGGTACATCACCGCCACGCGGTCGCACAGGTACTGCACCACCGAGAGATCGTGCGAGATGAAGACATAGCTCAGCTGCAGGCGCTGCTGCAAGGAGACCAGCAGGTTCAGCACCTGCGACTGGATCGACATGTCCAGGGCCGACAGCGGCTCGTCGAGCACCATCACCTTGGGCGACAGGGCCAGGGCGCGGGCGATGCCGATGCGCTGGCGTTGCCCGCCCGAGAACTCGTGCGGATAGCGCTCCAGGTGCTCGGGGCCCAGGCCCACCAGCTGCAGCAGTTCCAGGATGCGCGCTTCCCGGGCCGGCCCGCCGGGAAAGCCGTGGCAATCGAAAGGCGTGGAGAGAATCTGCCGCACGCGCTGGCGCGGGTTGAGCGAGGCATAGGGGTCCTGGAACACCATCTGGACATCGCGCGACATCTGCCGGCGCTGCGACTCGGTCATCGCCTCCACGGGTTGCCCCCCGTACAGGAGCTCGCCGTCCGTGGGGGCATACAGGCCCACCAGCATGCGCGCCAGGGTGGTCTTGCCGCAGCCGGATTCGCCCACCACGCCCAGCACTTCGCCGGGTTGCAGTTCGAGGTCGACAGCCGTCACGGCGCGCACCTGGCCCACCTCGCGCTGGAGCACGCCACGCCGAATGGGGAAGTGCAGCGAGACCCCCCGGGCCTGCAGCAAGGGCGTGGTGGTCATGCCAGCGCCACGCCGTGCGTGGGGTTGAAGCAGGCCACCTGGTGGGCGGCGGCGCCGGCTTCGGGCTCGGCGGCCCGCAACTCCGGTACCTCGGACCGGCAGCGGTCCTGCACGCGCGCGCACCGGCCCTGGTAGCTGCACCCCGGTGGCCGGTCGCCCAGCGCCGGCACGGCACCCGGGATCACCGCCAGCTGCGGGTGGGTGTGCCGCGTCTGCCCGGCGCGCGGCCGGGCTGCGAGCAGCCCCACGGTGTAGGGGTGGGCCGGGCGCTCGAAGACATCCAGAACGCGGCCTTGCTCCACGGCACGCCCGGCGTACATCACCACCACCGTGTCGGCGATCTCGGCCACCACGGCCAGGTCGTGCGTGACGAAGACGATGGCTGTGCCCAGTTCATCCTGCAGGTCCTGCAGCAGGCGCAGCACCTGGGCCTGGATGGTGACGTCCAGCGCGGTGGTGGGCTCGTCGGCGATCAGCAGCGCCGGCCGGTGGGCCAGCGCCATGGCGATCATCACCCGCTGCTTCATGCCGCCGCTCATCTGGTGGGGATACTCGCCATAGCGGCGCTCGGCGTCCGGGATCTTCACCTTTCGCAGCATCTGCAGCGCGCGTTCACGGGCCTCGGCGGGGGGGCAGGTGCCGTGGATCAGGAAGACCTCGGCGATCTGGGCGCCCACGCCAAGCACCGGGTTGAGCGCCGTCATCGGCTCCTGGAAGATCATGCCCATGGCCTTGCCGCGCAGGGCGCGCCTCGCGTCGGGGCGCAGTTCCAGCAGGTCGGTGCCTCGAAACTGGATGCTGCCAGCCTCGACATAGGCGTTCTCGGGCAGCAGGCCCATGATGGACAGGGCGGTGACGCTCTTGCCGCAGCCCGATTCGCCGGCGATGCACAGCGTCTGGCCGGCCTGGACCTGCAGCGAGAGCCCGTCGACCGCGCGCAGCCGGCCCCGGGAGGTCTCGAACGACGTCACCAGGCTGCGGACGTCGAGTGCCGTGATAGTGTCGATGCTGTTGCTCCAGGACGGTCGCCGACGCGCCCACAGCAGCACCCGATCAACCACCCTGGAAGGGCATGATAGCAACCCGTCATATCGCCGCGTTCGATGTGGGCCCGATCGGTCTGGGCTGCATGAACCTCAGCCACGCCTATGGTCTGCCGCCCCCGCCCGAGGCTGCCGAGCGCTTCCTGCTGCGGGCCCTGGACCTGGGCGTGAAGCTCTTCGACACGGCCGCGCTGTACGGCTTCGGCGCGAATGAGACGCTGGTCGGCCGCGTGCTCAGGCCGCACCGTGGGCGCATCGTGCTGGCCAGCAAGGGCGGCATGGCCGGCGTGACCTTCGACGACGGCATCAAGCGGGTCATCGATGGCCGGCCCGAAGCCATCCGACGCGACTGCGAAGGCAGCCTGCGCCGGCTGCAGACCGACGTGATCGACCTGTACTACCTGCACCGCTGGCACAAGGCCGTGCCCATCGAGGACAGCGTGGGCGCCATGGCCGACCTGGTGCGCGCGGGCAAGGTGCGGGCCCTGGGCTTGAGCGAGGTGTCGGCCGCCACCCTGCGCAAGGCACACGCGGTACACCCCATCGCGGCCGTGCAGAGCGAGTATTCGCTGTGGACGCGCAACCCCGAGATTGCCGTGCTGAAGGCCTGCCGCGAGATCGGCGCGGCCTTCGTGGCCTTCAGCCCGGTGGCCCGGGGGTTCCTGTGCGGCGGCCTGCGCGATGTCGCCACGCTGGACGCGAAGGACATCCGCCGCGCCATGCCGCGCTTCGAGCCCGGGCCGTGGTCCGCCAACCTGGCCTTGCTGCCACCCTACGAGGCCCTGGCCCGCGAGGCCGGGTGCACGCCCTCGCAACTGGCGCTGGCCTGGCTGCTGACGCGCGGCCCGCACGTGGTGCCGATCCCGGGTACGACGAGCGTGGACCACCTGCGAGAGAACCTGCAGGCCGCGCAGGTCCGGTTGGAGCCGGGCCTGCTGGCCCGCCTGGATGCCTTGATCAATCCGGCCACCGTGGCCGGCGCTCGCTACAACGCCGGGAACCAGAAGGAAATCGACACCGAGGACTTCGCGCCGGCCGCCCCGCCATGACCGAGCCTCCCCCGCCCGACGACGCTGCCCTGGTGGCCCGCTGCCGCCAGGGCGATGCGGCGGCGTGGGCGTTGCTGGTCAAGCGGTACCAGCGCCTGGTGTATGCCATCGTCACGCGGGCGGGCTTCGACGAGCACGGCGCAGCCGATGTCTTCCAGACCGTGTTCTCGCGCCTGGTGGAGCACCTGCCTCGGCTGGCGCAACCCGATCGGCTGCAAGCCTGGATCGTGACCACGGCCAAGCGCGAGGCCTTGCGCGCGCGACACGTCGGCCAGCGCACGGTCTCGATGACGCGTGCCGACGACGACCAAGGTGCGGGCATCGAGGACACCCTGGCCGACGAGGCGCCGCTGGCCGAAGAAGCCCTGTCGGATCTGCAGCAATTGCACCGGTTGCGCCTGGGCCTGGACGGCCTGGACGCCCGCTGCCGTGACCTGCTGCTCATGCTGTTCAGCGACGAGGACGACCGCCTGGCCTACGACGAGGTGGCGCGCCGCCTGGGCATGCCCGTGGGCAGCCTGGGGCCGACACGCTCGCGCTGCCTGGGCAAACTGCGGCGGCGGGTCGAAGGAGGGACCGGCCGTGCATGAGATCCGCCGCCCGGGCCGGCCCGCCGCCGTGGGCCGTGCAGCGCCCGGGGGGTGCACTTTCGCGCCACCGGATGTATTTGCTTCAACCCAACGCGCTCTGTGGGGCACTCACCGGATTCGCCAGCCATGAAACCCCTCGACAGCCCCTCGGATGACGCGTTCGGCCAACTCGTGCGGCGTGCCATCGCCGAGCTGCCCGACGCGCCGCCCGCCTGGCAGCGTGCCGCCATCGGACTGTGGGCCCCGGCGCCTGGCCCGGTGGCCGTGCTGCAGTCGCTGGCCCGCGCCACGGTGCGCCAGATTGCCGCGGCGCTGACCTTCGACAGCTGGGCCACCCCGGCGGTGGCGCACGGCATGCGCTCCTTGCGCTCGCCCACTCGGCATTTGCTGTTCAGCGCACAGGGGCGCGACATCGACCTGCGCATCTCGCCGGCCGCCCAGGCCTTTGCCCTGGTCGGCCAGGTCCTGGGCCCCGACGATGCCGGCAGCGTGTTGATCGAGAAGCTGGGGGTGGACGCAACGGCTGCCCGGTCGCAGGGGCTGCCTGCGGGCATCCGCACCACCCCGCTGGACAGCCTGGGCGAATTCCGCCTGGAGGGCCTGGAAGGCGGGCTTTACCGCATGACGCTGCTGCTGGGCGACGACGAGATCGTTTTGCAGTCGGTCGAGGTGGGCGAGCCCGCGCCTTGACCGCCGTGCCGGGCGCGCCAGGGTCCGCGAAACCGGCTGCGCACCGGGCCTTGGGGCAGGCGCTGGCCCAGGCGCATGCCCTGTTGAGCGAAGCGGCCGCGCCCGTGGCCACGCCGGACGATCCCCGGGTCGTGGCCTGGGCCTTGAAAGAGCTGTGCCTGGCGGCCTGGATCGGCAACCCGCCGCGTGCGGCGCGTGCAGCGGAAGCGCTTGAGGCCCTGTCTCAGGCCGGCGTGCCGCCGCAGCAGGCGCGGACGGTGCAATCGCTGTCCGAGTGGACCGCCGGCATCGCCTGCCTCACGCGGGGCCAGATGGCGGAGGCGGTGCAGGCGCTGGATCGGGCGGCGGACGGCTTGCGGGCCTGCGGGCTGCCCGATGCCGCGGCGCAGACACAAGTCTCGAAGATCATGGCGCTGTCGATGCTCGGCGCGCTGGAGCAGGCCACGGCCTGCGCCCTGTCTGCGCAGCGCGAACTGCTCTCGCTGGGCAACCGGGGCGCGGCGGCGCGGGTCAGCCAGAACCTGGGCAATCTGCAGATGCTGCGCGACGACTATCCCGCCGCTGCGCGTCATTTCCGGGAGGCCGCGGTCCTCTTCGCCCGCATGCAGGACCATGCGCACTCGGTGCTGGCCGACATCGGTGCGGCCGCTGCCATGGCCTCGCAGGGCGACTTCGACGAGGCCCTTCGCGTCTATGCCCGGGCCCGCATGCGGGCCGAGCATCGGGGCCTGACGTTGCCGCTGGCCCAGGTCGACGAATCGGTGGCCTTGCTGGACCTGGCGCGCGGCCGCTACCGGCCGGCGCTGGCCGGCTTCGAATCGGCGCGTCGGCGCTACGAATCGCTGGGCGTCCCTCAGTACCTGGCCATTGCCGAGAAGCAGCTCGGTGATGCCTATCTCGAACTGCGCCTGCTGCCCGAGGCGCTGGCCCTGCAGGACGCGGCGGTGCGCCAGTTCGAGCAGCTCGGGCTGCCGCTGGAGCAGGCCTGGGCCCTGGCGCAGCGCGGCCGGGCGCAGGCCCTGCTGGGCCAGCCGGCCGCTGCGGATTCTTTCGCCCAGGCCGCCAGGCTGTTCGAGATGCAGGAGCACGCCGTGGGAGCATCGGCCGTGGCCCTGGCACGTGCAGAGCTCGCGCTGGATGCGGGCCAGCTGCCTGCGGC
>CAIJPE010000200.1 GCA_903822435.1 uncultured beta proteobacterium
CCCTCGCAGACCTTCCGAGGGCTGGTGCGCCGATCGCTCGTGCTGGGCTGAACACGGAGCCTGTCGCCTGGGCTCGAGCCCGGCGCAGGGCGGTGCAACGCGCTGCGGCATCATCCCGCGCATGATCACCCTTCATCATCTTGAAAATTCCCGCTCGCAGCGGGTGCTGTGGCTGCTCGAAGAGCTGGGTCTGCCTTACGAGATCAAGCACTACCAGCGAGACCCGGAGACCATGCTGGCGCCACCCGAGCTGACGCGGGTGCACCCGTTGGGCAAGAGCCCGGTCATCACCGACGGCGACATCACGGTGGCCGAGTCCGGCGCCATCGTCGAATACCTCGTCGACACCTACGGCCACGGGCGATTGCGTCCGCCTGCCGGCACGCCCGAAGGCCGCCGCTACACCTACTGGCTGCACTTCGCCGAGGGCAGTGCCATGCCCTTCCTGCTGCTCAAGCTGGTCTTCGACAAGCTGCGCGCAGCCAAGGTACCCTTCTTCATCAAGCCGGTCGTCAACGGCATTGCCGACAAGGTCACGCAGACTTTCATCGCCCCCAACCTGGCGCGGCAGATCGACTTCATGCAGTCCGAACTGGCCAGCCGGCCCTGGTTTGCAGGCCCCGAGTTCAGCGGTGCCGACATCCAGATGAGCTTCCCCGTGGAAGCCGCGGTGTCGCGCGCCGGGGCCGGAAAGGGCCACCCCGCGCTGACCGACTGGCTGGCCCGCATCCACGCACGCCCGGCCTATCGCAAGGCGCTGGAGGTGGGCGGGCCGTTCAACGTGTAGGGGCCTGCACGAGTGCGTGGCTTGCGTCAAAGCGCCCAAGAGCCGAAGAGCCCAGGAGCCCGGTTGGGGCCGCGCGCAGCATGCCGTGGCTGCGCGGCGCTCCGCTCAAGGCCGGCGAACCCGACTTGCACAGGATCGATGGCTACGACGTGCATGGCGGCAAGGCCAGGCGCGCCATCTACCGCGACATGCACCACAGCGCGGGCGACACCCCGCCGGCTGACCCCGCGGCGGCGGCCTGCGCGCCCGTCGGCAGGGCTGGCACGCAGCCTTCCGCGCACATCTCGTCTTCCTCACGCGTGAGGGTCATGCCGGCGCGCTCGAAAACCCTGCGCATCGGCAGGTTGCGCACCGCACAACTGCCCACGACCCGGGCAATGCCCCGGACGCGGGCCTGGGCCTGCACGGCTTCCATCAGGCGCGCGCCATAGCCCTGGCCACGCCGGGTCTCGTCGATGCTGAACGCCGCCTCCAGGTGGGGTTGCCCGCGCGCCTCGTACACGCAGCCGTGGGCCAGGCCCACCAGGAGTCCGTGCCGATCGATGAGGCCCACGACGATGTCGTGGCCATGGCGGATCCGGCTGGCGTAGCAGAGGACCGCATCGTCGGTGACCAGGCCGGCCGAAAATCGCAAGGAACGATCGGCGGCTGACAGGCGCAGCAGATGGGCTTGGATGCGCGGCGCGTCGGCCGCATCCAGGGTCACGATGGCAAGCTGCATGGGGTGATCCTTGCTGGCGAGGGCCAGGCGCCCCCACCCACTCATACGGCTTGCACGAAACTGACAGGACACGCCGGCCTTGGAAAGTCTGCGGGCGGGCATGGGCAGACCCGGTGGACACGGACGGCGCGGATCTGTGTCCGGTTCTGGCGATGGATTGCGTATCCTGCTTCAAACACGCACGCTGCGGCCGGCCGCAGCGTGCACCAGGAGGAAGTTGTGTCCTTGACCTTGATCCCGGCCCAGGACTGGCCCGCCGTCTCACGACTGTTCGACGAGGCGCTGGACCTGCCCGAAGACGAACGTGCGGCCTGGCTGGCCCGCCTGGCCACCGAGCAGCCGGCGCTGGCACCGGCCGTGCAGGCCCTGCTGTGGGCCAACGCACGGCGTGAGACCGGCGACTTCCTCGAACGCGGCCCGCAATTCTCAGTGGCCCCGGCCGACGACAGGGCCACGGCCCTGGAACCGGGCCAGCCCATCGGGCCGTACCGCCTGCTGCGCCCACTGGGCCAGGGCGGCATGGCGGTGGTGTGGCTGGCCGAGCGCGGCGATGGCTCGCTGGACCGCGAAGTGGCGCTCAAGCTGCCCCAGCAGTACACCTGGCGCCCCGGCCTGGCCGAGCGATTCCAGCGTGAGCGCGACATCCTGGCGCGGCTGGAACACCCTCACATCGCCCGGCTGTACGACGCCGGCTTGTCGGCGCCCGAAGGCCCCGGCGGAGGGCGCCCCTATCTGGCGATGGAGTACGTGCAGGGCAGCAGCCTCACGGCCTACTGCGACGAGCGCCGCCTGGGCGTGGCCGCGCGCCTGGCGCTGGCCGAGCAGGTGATGGCCGCGGTGCAATACGCACACACCCGGCTGGTCATCCACCGCGACATCAAGCCAGCCAACATCCTGGTCACGCAGGACGGGGAGGTGCGGTTGCTGGACTTCGGCGTGGCCAAGCTGCTGCAGGCCGAGGACGGCTCCGAACGCACCGAACTGACCCAACTCGCCGGCCGCGCCTTCACGCCCGACTTCGCCAGCCCCGAGCAAGTGCGCGGCGAGGCGCTGGGCACGACGAGCGACGTCTATTCGTTGGGTGTCGTGCTGTACGAGCTGCTGTGCGGGCAACGGCCCTACCAGTTGCGGTACGAAAGCGCCGCACAACTGGAGCAGGCCATCCTGGACGCCGAGCCCGCACCGCCCAGCAGCCGGGCTGATGCCGATGGCGCGCGAGCCCGTGGCACCACGGCCGACAAGCTGCGGCGTGCGCTTCGCGGGGAGCTGGACACCATCGTGCTGAAGGCGCTGAAGAAGCGACCGGAAGACCGCTATGCCACGGTGACGGAGCTGGCGGAAGACCTGCGGCGCTGTCGCGATGGCGAACCGGTGCTGGCCCGGCCGGATTCCTGGGCCTACCGGGCCGGCAAACTGCTGAAAAGGAACAAGGCGGTGGCAGGCGGCATCACGGCCACGGTGATGGCTCTGGCGGTCGGACTGGGCGCAGCGCTTTGGCAGGGGCGCATGGCGCAGGAGCAGCGCGACCGCGCGTTGCGGGCAGTCGAACGCAGCAATGGCGTCAACGACTTCATCGCCGACCTCCTGCGCGACGCCGCGCGTGGCGAACAGGGCACGCACGTCAAGGCCCTGCTGGATCGTGGCATCGCCGTCGCCGACGCCGGCTACGCCAAGGACCCTGAGCTGCAGGCCGACCTGCTGATGATGATCGGCAACTTCAAGGCCTCGCTGCAGGGGCCGGCGGCCGCCCTGCCCCTGTTCGACCGCGTGAAGGCTCTTCTGCCGGCCGATGCCGACTGGAACCAGGTCCTGCGGTTGCGGTGCAGCCGCCTCCAACCCGACTTGTACACCGGCCGCATCAAGGTCGACGAGGCTCGCAAGACCATTGCGGACATCGTGGCCAACCCGGCCACCACGCCGGACGAGGGCGCCGCGTGTCTGTACCAATTGGCTTCGATCGAGGGTGTCCTGGGCGACCGGCTGGCGGCCATCGCCACGGAGCGGCGCGCACTGTCGCTGCTGGACCGGTCGACGGTGTCCAATCCGAAGGAGCACGCTGTCATTTCGGGTTTGCTGGCTAGCGACCTCGTGTTGGCCGGCCAGGTGAAGGAAGGACAGGCCCTCTTCGAGGCGGTGGATGGTGAATTCGCGAACCTGCGCATGGAGCGGAGCTACTCGGGCTATGTGCTGCGCGGCAACTGGGCGACGAGCTCGCTCCTCACCGGCAGCCCGCGGCGGGCGTTGGAACTCAGCGAGCGCAGCTTGGCCTGGCTGCGCCAGGACATGCCCCACGAGCCGCCGCCGCCGAACTTCATCTATACGCGTGCGGCGGCCGCGTCTGAGTTGGGACGTTATGAAACGGCGCTGGAAGGATGCCGGGAGCTGCTGACCGCGGCCGAGCGCGTGCACGAGGACCGGCTGGTGCTGGCCGCGCATGTCGTCACGTCCGGCATCCAGGCACAGCTGGGCCAGCTCGAGGCTGCCGAGCGCGCCTACAGCGCCGCGACGGCCATCAAGAGCCCGATGCTGGCGCCCGGACACTTCGGCCAGCTTGCGCTGGAGCAGGCCCGGATGGCCCTCGACTTCAAGGAGGGCCATCTCGCCCAGGCGCGCCAACACGTGGATGTCGTCCTGGCAGACCCTGCGACCAACAAGCCGCAGCGGCAGCAGGCTCGGCTCACACGTGCGCTGATCGGATTGGCCGCAGGCACCTTGCCGGAGGCACTCGCCGATGCACAGGCCGCCGTAGCCCTGGGCCGCGACCTGCAGG
The DNA here is from genome assembly GCA_903822435.1 of uncultured beta proteobacterium. Lineage (GTDB taxonomy): Bacteria > Pseudomonadota > Gammaproteobacteria > Burkholderiales > Burkholderiaceae_C > Rubrivivax. The sequence continues at coordinate 4,279 of CAIJPE010000200.1, forward strand.
GCGACCTGGCGGACTCGGTGCGCACCGGCAAGGCCTTGCTGGCCCTGGCCAAGGTCCAGCGGGCCATGGGCCAGCACGAGGCGTCGCACGCCACGCTGGCCGAGTCCGTCCGCCAACTCGGCAACAGCGTCGACGAGACCCATCTCGCGCTGATCGAAGCCCGCACGCTGCTCCGCGAGCCATCGGCCGCAGGCGGCTGACCCCTCACACCAGCAGCGCCCTGAACCACTCCGGAATCGGCGCCGACTTCTTGGCCCGGTAGTCCGTCCACACCACGCGGGCGCCGCCCTCGGCATACACCACGCCCGGCTGGTCCGTGCGCTCCAGCGTGTGGTAGCTCTCGAAGCTGCTGCGCCCGGGCTCGGCCACGTACACCGTCACCCGCACGTCGCCGGGGAACTCGAGCTGGCGCAGGAAGTTGCAGAAGGCGTTGATGACGATGGGGCCTTCGCCCGCGGGGTCCACGCCGGCGCCGACCTTGAACATCCAGTCCAGCCGGGCGATCTCGCAGTAGCGGAAGTAGATCGTGTTGTTGACATGCGCCATGGCGTCCATGTCGCCCCAGCGGATGGGCACGACCACCTCGTGCACCAGCTTCTTCTCGGCGGGCAGTTCGAAGCGCATGGCCGGGTGCCCGTTCAGGCCACGCCGAGTTCGGCGGCCAGGCGGTTGACCAGGGCCTTCAGGTCGGCCACCTCGGCAGCCAGGCGCGAATGCCCGGCCTTCAATTCGGCGATCTCGCGCTGCGTGGCGGTGTCGGCATAACGCCCATCATCGGCGGCACCCGGGGCGGCAGCGCGCGCCGCGGGCACGGCGGCCTCGCCGCACAGCAGGTGGGCCCAGCGCGACTCGCGCTCGCCCGATGCACGGGCCAGCTTCAGCACCATCGGCTGCGTCTTGCCGGCCAGCTCGTCCAGGAAGCCTTCCACGGCGGAGATGTCGGCAAAGCGGTGCAGGCGTTCGCAGTTCAGGCGCAACTCGGCCGCCGTCTGCGGGCCGCGCAGCATCAGCACGCACAAGAGGGCCACGGCCTGCGAAGGCACCTGCAGCGCCCGGCCCGCGTTGTGCTCGAACTTCACCACCCGGCTGCCGCTGCCCTCGAACACGAGGCTGAGCGACTTCAGCCCATCCAGCGCCTCCAGCACGTCGGACTCGGTGGCTTCCATCACCGGCACCCGGGCCGTCTTCTGGTTGCAGCCGGCCACCAGTGCGTTGAGCGACAGGGGGTAGGTGTCGGGCACCGTGGCCTGCTTTTCCACCAGCACGCCCAGCACGCGGGCCTCCAGCGCCGTCAGCGTGCGCATCGGCTGTCTAGACCCCGAAGCCGTCGTCCGCCGCGATGATGGCGCCGTTGACGAAGTGGCTCTGGTTGGCGCACAGGGTGACGAGCATGGAGTCCAGGTCGGCCGGCTTGCCCACGCGCTTGCGCGGGGTCATGTTCATCAGCTTCTGGCCGGCCTCGGTCTTCCAGTGGTGGTGGTTGATCTCGGTGTCGATGTAGCCCGGGCAGATGGCGTTCACGTTGATGCCGTAGCGGCCCCACTCCAGCGCCATCGCGCGCGTCATGTGGATGACGGCGGCCTTGCTCATGCAGTACACGCCGATCTGGCTGAGCACCTTCAGACCCGCCATCGAGGCGATGTTGACGATGCGCCCGCCGGTGTAGGTGCCCGGGGCCTCGCCCTTGCTGCGGGCGATCATGCGCTTGGCCACTTCCTGGGCGACGAAGAAGGCGCCGCGGGTGTTGGTGTCGAAGATGAAGTCGAAGTCGTCGGGGGTGACGTCGGTGAGCTTCTGCGTGGTGCTCACGCCCGAGTTGTTGACCAGGATGTCGATGGCGCCCATCTCGGTCTCGGCGTGGGCCACGGCAGCGCGGATGCTGGCGGGGTCGGTCACGTCCAGGCCCACCACGTGGGCGTCGCCGCCTTCGGCCTCGATCTCGGCGCGCAGGGTCTTCAGACGCTCGATGCGGCGGGCCGCCAGCACCACGCCGGCACCGGCCTGGGCGAGCGTGCGGGCGAACTGGGCGCCCAAGCCGCTGGATGCGCCGGTGACGAAGGCCACCCGGCCGGACAGATCGATCTCATACGCCATGGCGATTCCGCTCCTCGAAGGTCGAAAAGGACGATATCACGCAGCCCGGCACGCCTTCGCGGCAGGCCTCATCATCGCGATCCATGCTGAATGTCCAGGGTTTGAGCAAACGCTACGGCGCCACATCGGTCTTCCACGGCGTCACGCTGTCGCTGGCCGCCGGTGAGTTCGTGGCCTTGCTGGGCGAATCGGGCGTGGGCAAGTCGACGCTGCTGAACTGCATCGCCGGGCTGGATGCGGCCGACACCGGCCAGGTGCACATCGGCGGCACCGACCTGGCCAGCTTGAATGACGACGCCCGTGCCCGGCTGCGGCGCGAGCGCCTGGGCTTCGTCTTCCAGGCCTTCCACGTGCTGCCGCATCTCACGGTGGCCGAGAACGTCAGCCTGCCGCTGCGCCTGCTGGGCCGCCACGACGATGCGCGCGTGGCCGAGGTGCTCTCGGCCGTCGGCCTGGCCGATCTGGGTGCGCGGCTGCCGGCGCAGCTCTCGGGCGGCCAATTGCAACGCGTGGCCATCGCGCGGGCAGTGGTGCATGGGCCCGGTTTGATCCTGGCCGACGAGCCGACGGGCAACCTCGACCCCCAGACCGCCGAGCGCGTGCTGGACGTGCTGCGCCACCAGGTAAGCCAGGCCGGCGCGGCCTGCCTGCTGGTGACGCATTCGGCCGCGGCCGCCGGTCGCGCCGACCGCGTGCTGCGGCTGACGGCCACGGGCATCGCGCAGGGTACGGCGTGACGCGCGGCCTGATCCCGCTGCTGATCGTACGTGAGTGGCAGCACCACCCGTGGCGCCACGCCGTGGCCATGCTGGCCGTGGCGCTGGGGGTGGCCCTGGCCTTCTCGGTGCACCTCATCAACAACTCGGCGCTGGCCGAGTTTTCGGCCGCGGTGCGCACGGCCAACGGGCAGCCCGACCTGGTGCTGCGCGGCCCGCGCGAAGGCTTCGACGACGGCCTGTTCGAGCGCGTGGCCGCCGACCCCGGTGTGCAGATCGCCAGCCCCGTGCTGGAACTGGACACCTACGGCAAGGCAGCGGATGGCCACCGCGTGGCCGTGCGCGTGATCGGCGCCGATGCCCTGCTGGCTGCGCCCCTGGCCCCCGGGCTGCTGCCCCGCGCCGCCGCGGGGGAGGACCGGCTGGTCTTCCTCGACCCCGACGCCGCCTTCGCCAACGCCGCGGCGCGCGACGCGCTGGGCCTGCGCGACGGGGGCGAGTTGCTGTTGCAGGCCGGGCCCGGCTACCAGCACCTGCTCGTGGCCGGCACCGTGCCGGCCGGGGGCACGGCGCTGGTGCTGATGGACCTGGCCGGCGCGCAGGCGCACTTCGGGGCGCTGGGGCGCATCAGCCGGCTGGACCTGCGGCTGGTGCCGGGCACCGACCGCGCGGTGCTGCTGCAACGGCTGGCGCTGCCGCCGGGCGTGGTGCCGGTGGCGCCGGACGAGGCCGAGCAACGGGTCTCCAACCTGTCGCGCGCCTACCGCGTCAACCTCACGGTGCTGGCGCTGGTGGCCTTGTTCGTCGGCGCGTTCCTGGTGTTTTCGGTGGTGTCGCTCAGCGTGGCCCAGCGCACGGCCAGCTTTGCGTTGCTGGGCGTCCTGGGTCTCACGGCACGCGGTCGGCGGCTGTGGGTGCTGGCCGAATGTGCCCTCATCGGCGCGGCGGGCAGCGCCATCGGGCTGGCGCTGGGCACGGGCCTGGCGGCCGCGGCGCTGCGCTTCCTGGCGGGCGACCTGGGCGGCGGCTACTTCCCGGGGGTCGTGCCGCCGCTGCAGATCGGCTGGCCGGGCACCCTGGGCTTCGGGGCCTTGGGCACCGCATCGGCGCTGGTGGGCGGCTGGTGGCCGGCGCGGCAGGCCCAGGCCATCGCCCCGGCCCAGGCGCTCAAGGGTCTGGGCACGCCCGAAGGCAGCGCCCCGCCCGCCTGGCCCGGCCTGGCGCTGCTGGCAGCGGGTGCGGCCGCATCCTTGGCCCCGCCCGTGGGC
>CAIJPE010000201.1 GCA_903822435.1 uncultured beta proteobacterium
CCGGGGATGAGCTCATGATGCCCGGCGAGCCGTTGCGGCCCGGGGCCATCTACAACTCCAACCGCTTCACCCTGCGCGCACTGCTCATGGCCGCCGGCTGCGAGGTGATCGACCTGGGGATCGTGCGGGACACCCTCGAGGCCACGCGCGCCGCCCTGCGCCAGGCCGCCGCCGGCAGCGACCTGATCCTGACCTGCGGCGGGGTCTCGGTGGGCGAGGAAGACCACCTCAAGCCCGCCGCGCGGGCCGAAGGCGAACTGCAGGACTGGCAGCTGGCGATCAAGCCCGGCAAGCCCCTGGCGTTCGGCAGCATCCGCCGGGCCGATGGCACGTCCGCGCTGCTGGTGGGCCTGCCGGGCAACCCGGTGTCGGCCTTCGTCACGCACCTGCTGGCCGTGACCACCGTGTTGCAGACCCTGCAGGGCATGCCCGCCAGCCTGCCCAAACCCCAGCCCATGCGGGCCGATTTCGACTGGCCCAAGCCCGACAGGCGGCGCGAGTTCCTGCGCGTCCGCATCAATGGCCAGGGCGGCCTGGACCTCTATCCCAACCAGAGTTCGGGCGTGTTGACTTCGGTGGTCTGGGCCGATGGCCTGGTCGACAACCCGGCCAGCAAGGCCATCGCGCGAGGCGACTCGGTGCACTTCCTGCCCTTGTCCGAACTGGTGGGGCGATGAAGGTCCGCGTGCGCTACTTTGCCTCGCTGCGCGAGGCGCTGGGCGGAGAAGAATCGGTCGAGCTGGCCGCAGGCAGCACCGTGGCCGCGCTGCGCGACGCGCTGCTGGCCCGCGGTGGCCGCCATGCCGAGGTGCTCGCGCGGGGCAAGGCCGTGCGCTGCGCCCTGAACCAGGTGATGAGCGACGAATCGGCGGCCCTGGCCGAAGGCGCCGAAGTCGCCTTCTTTCCGCCCGTCACCGGTGGCTGAGGCGATGGGCGCGGCGGCCAGACCCGGCCCACGGGTGTCCGTGCAATCGGCTGACTTCGACCTTGGCGCCGAGGTGGCCGCCTTGCGCGCGGCCGATCACGGCGTGGGTGCAGTGGCCAGCTTCATCGGCACCGTGCGCGACCGCAGCGACGGAACGGGCGTGAGCGCCATGGAACTCGAGCACTACCCCGGCATGACCGAGCGGTCCATCGAGTCGATGATCGACCAGGCCCTGGCCCGCTTCGACATCCGCGCCGCCCGCGTGGTGCACCGCATCGGCCTGCTGCAGCCGGGCGACCAGATCGTGCTGGTGGCGGTCACCTCGGCCCACCGTGGCCAGGCGTTCCAGGCCTGCGAATTCCTGATGGACTACCTCAAGACCCAGGCCCCGTTCTGGAAGAAGGAAAGCACGCCCGAGGGTGCGCGCTGGGTCGATGCCCGCGTGGCCGATGATGCGGCGCTGGCGCGGTGGGGCATCCAGCCCGCGGCACCCGGTGCCGCAGAATAGGCATCCCGTGCCCAACCCCAGCGCCTGATGGACGTTCAACACCTGCGCCGCGCCCTCGGCCGCTTCACCACGGGCGTGACGATCATCAGCTGCCTCGATCGTGATGGCAGCTATGTGGGCCTGACGGCCAATTCCTTCAATGCGTTGTCGCTGTCGCCGCCCCTGGTGCTGTGGTCGCTGCGCGAATCCAGCTCCAGCCTGGCGGCTTTCATGGCGGCCGACCGCTTCGCCGTGAACGTGCTGGCCGAGTCGCAGGTGGAGCTGTCGCGCCGCTTTGCCTCCCAGGGTGATGCCAAGTTTGCCGAAGGCGCGTGGACCGTGGGCGAGCATGGCGCCCCCGTGCTCGCAGGCTGCGCCGCCGTCTTCGAGTGCGAGACCGCCACGCGGCAACAGGCGGGCGACCACTGCCTGTTCATCGGCCAGGTGCTGGGCTGCACCGAATCGGCCGTGCAGCCGTTGGTCTACCAGGCCGGTCACTACCGGCTGCTGGGCGAGATCCTGTGAGCCCGCGCCTGTCGGGGGCCTGGATCGACATGTTCGTCGAGGCCTTCGCGCTGTGCGGCGTGAAGCCCGGCGATGCCTGCGCCGTGCTCAGCGAGACCCACACCCGCGCCGAACTGCCGCAGCTGTCCGAGCTGGCCCTGCTGCGCCTGGGCGCACGGCCGTTCCAGCTGGTCCTGCCGGCGCGCAGGCTGTCGGCGCCCGTGCCCGTGCGCTCCACCGGGGCGTCGGATGCCATCGCGGCGCTGGAGCCGGTGGTGCAGGCGCTCTCGGCCTGCGTCTTCATCGCCGACTGCACGGTGGAGGGGCTGCAACACGCCCCGGAGCTGCCGCGCATCCTGGCCGGTGGCGCCCGCGTGCTGGCCATCAGTCACGAGCACCCCGAGATCCTCGAGCGCTGCCTGCCGCGCGCCGAAGACGAAGCCCCGGTGCGCGAAGCGATGCGACGGCTGAAGGCCGCCAAACACATGCACGTGCACTCCGAAGCCGGCACCGACCTGCGCGTGGACCTCGCCGGCGCCCGGGTGGGCGGCGTTTGGGGCTTCACCACCCGGCCGGGATCGCTGAGCCACTGGCCGGGCGGGCTGGTGCTGGCCTTCCCGGCGGCTGGCACGGTCAACGGCACGCTGGTGCTGGACCGCGGCGACGTGAACCTTACCTTCAAGCGCTACCTGCAGGACCCCGTGCGCCTGCGCATCGAGGCCGACCACGCCGTGGCGGTGGAAGGCGAGGGCGTGGATGCCGAATTGATGCGCGGCTACTTCGCGGCCTGGGGCGACCCGCAGGCCTACGCCGTGTCGCACCTGGGCTGGGGGCTGAACCGCCGCGCCCGATGGGACGCGCTGAACTTCTACGACAAGGCCGATTTCAACGGCACCGAGCTGCGCGCCTTTGCGGGCAACTTCCTCTACAGCACCGGCGCCAACGAGGTGGCCGGGCGCCACACGCTGGGCCACTTCGACCTTCCCTTGCGGGCCTGCACCGTGCAGCTCGACGGCGCCACCGTCGTCGAACGGGGGGTGCTCGCGTGATGGTGCCGGCCTACAGCCTTCAAGGCGAGGGCCCCACGGCCGTGGTGCTGCTGCACGGCATCGGCGGCGGCCAATCGATCTGGTCGGACGACGCCTCCGGCACGGCCAGGGCCATCGCCGCGGGCGGCTTCTGTGCGGTGTCGGTCGACCTTCCCGGCTATGGCGCCAGCGACACGGTGGGCAGCGTCAGCCTGCAAGGCTTCGTCGACGCGGTGGCGGCGGTGATCGACGAGGTCGCGGCGCCCCACACCGTCGTGCTGGGCCACAGCATGGGCGGCATGGTGGCGCAGGAGCTGGTGGCGCAATCGCCACAGCATGTTCAGGGGCTGGTGCTGGCCTGCACCACGTCGGCCTTCGGCAAGCCCGATGGGGCCTGGCAGGCGGCTTTCGTGGCCGAACGGCTGGCGCCGCTGGACGCCGGCCTGGGCATGGCCGGGATGGCGGCCCAACTGGTGCCGGGCATGGTGTCGCCGGCCGCGCCGCCGGCCGCGCCGGCCATCGCTCGGTCGATCATGTCCCGCGTGCCCGAAGCCACCTACCGCCAGGCCTTGCGCGCCATCGCGGGCTTCGACCGCAGGGCCACCCTGGCCGCCATCGACGTGCCCACGCTGGTGCTCTCGGGGGAACACGACCGCACGGCCCCGCCCGATGTCATGCAGCGCATGGCCGGGCGCATCGCGGGCGCCGAATACGTCTGCCTGCCGCAGGCCGGCCACATCGCCAACGTGGAGGCGCCTGCTGCCTTCAATGAAGCCGTGGTGGTCTTCCTGCAGCGGCATTTCGCCTTTTCCTGAATCCGCACCGCAACAGGAGCGCGACCATGCACATTGCCGGTGACGCCTCGGCGCTCACGCCGCAGCAACGCGAACTCGTGGGCCTGGCGGCCACGCTCGGCCGCGAGAAGTTCGCGCCCCGGGCGGCGCGCCACGACCGCGAGGCCAGCTTCCCTTTCGACAACTACGACGACCTGCGGGCCAGCGGGCTCCTGGGCATCTGCGTGCCCACGGCCTATGGCGGCCTGGGCGCCGACTTCGCCACGTACGTGATGGTGGCCGCCGAACTCGGCCGCCATTGCGGCGCCACCGCGCTGTCGTTCAACATGCACGTGAGCTCCTGCATGTGGGCCGGCTTCATCGCCGATGCACTGGACATGACCCCCGGGCAGCGCGCCGACCACGAGGCCCATCGGGCCGTGCACTTCGACCGCATCGTCCGCCAGGGCAAGGTCTATTCGCAGCCCTTCAGCGAAGGCGGCGCGGCGGCCGCCGGCAAGGCCCCGTGGGGCACGCTGGCCAAGCCCGTGGAAGGGGGCTACGTGGTCAGCGGCAAGAAGATCTTCGCATCGCTGGCCGGCGCGGCCGACTACTACGGCGTGTTGTGCACGCTGGACAAGCCCGGCGCCACGCAGCGCGATTCGCTGTACCTGGTGGTGCCGGCCGACGCCCCGGGCGTGAGCGTGGTGGGCGATTGGGACCCGCTGGGCATGCGCGGCACCGTCAGCCGCACCCTGCTGCTGGACCACGTGGCCGTGCCGGACAGCGCCCGCCTGATGCCCGAAGGCCTGTACTGGCAGGCGGCGGCCCGCTATCCGCACATGTTCGCCACGTTGTCGCCTACCTACATGGGCATTGCGCAGGCCGCCTACGACTTCACGGTGGCCTACCTGCGCGCCGAAGTCCCCGGCATGCCGCCTGTCAAGCGGCGCATGTATCCCACCAAGCAGGTGGCCGTGGCCGAGATGCGCATCAAGCTGGAGCAGACTCGCGCCCTGTTCCTGCAGAACGCCCGCGATGCCAAGGTCGACCCCGACAAGCCCACCCGCATGCGGATCTACGCGGCGCACTACACGATCATGGAAAACGCCGCGGCCATCGCCTCGCTGGCCATCCGCACCTGCGGCGGGCAGAGCATGCTCAAGAGCCTGCCCCTGGAGCGCCTGTACCGCGACAGCCGTTGCGGCAGCCTGATGCTGCCCTGGACAGCCGAGCTCTGCGTGGACCGCCTGGGCCGCGAGTGCCTGTACGAGGCCGGCGAGCGAGACGAGGCCATCGAGTAGCGCCTCACCGCAGGAGGCCCATCCCCATGTTCGATCGCCTGGTTCCCGAGGTGCTGGCCGAGGGCGCCCTGCAGCACCTGAAGGCCGAAGGCGTGCAGCCTGGGGCCATCGTCGCCTGGCTGGGCCACAACAGCTGGGATCTGCTGGCCACGCTGGTGGCCTGCGAGCGGCTGGGTGCCGTGCTGCTGCCCCTGAACACGCGGCTGGCCGCGGCCGAACTCGCCCACATCGTCGGGCAGGCCGGGGCCGGGCACCTGATGGGTACCCCCGAGGCGACGGCCTTGGCTGGCGAGGTGCTGGCGCGCGCCTCGCTCAGCCCGGGCCCGGCCGAGGGCGTGCAGGCCGGTGACCTGCTGCTGGTCTACACCTCGGGCACCACGGGCCAGCCCAAGGGCGCGATGCACACCCGCGCCGGGTTGCAGGCCAATGCCGTGGCCGCCATTGCCGCGCAGGGCCTGAACGCCGCCACACGGGTGCTGTCGGTGCTGCCCCTGTTCCATGTCGGCGGCCTGTGCATCCAGACGCTGCCGGCGCTGGCCGCCGGCGGCAAGGTGCTGCTGCATCCCCGCTTCGACGCCGAGGCGTGGTTCGATGCGGTGGCCGCATGGCGACCCACCACCACGCTCCTGGTGCCCGCGGTGATGCGGGCCCTGATGCTGCACCCGCGCTGGGCCGGTGCCGACCTGTCCAGCCTGGCTTGCGTCAACAGCGGCTCGCAGATCGTGCCGCTGGACCTGATCCAGGCCTTTCACGACCGGGGCGTGCCGGTGGCGCAGGTCTATGGCGCCACCGAGACCGGCCCGGTGTCCATCGTTCTGCGGCCCGACGAGGCCCTGGCCCACCCGGGCCGCGTGGGCCGGCCGGCCGTGGGCGTGCAGATGCGGCTGGCCCCCGATGGCGAGATCCTGCTGAAGGCGCCCAACCTCATGCGTGGCTACCACCGCAGCCCGCAGAGCGGCTTCGATGCCCAGGGCTGGTTCCACACCGGCGACCTGGCGCGGATGGACGACAACGGCATGGTGGAGGTGGTGGGCCGCAGCAAGGAAATCATCATCTCGGGCGGCGAGAACATCCACCCGGCGGAGATCGAGAACCTGGTAGCGGCCATGCCCGGCGTGGCCGAATGCGCGGTGGTGGGCCTGCCCGATGCGCGTTGGGGCGAGGTGCCCGTGCTGGTGGTGGTGCCGCAGCCCGGTCAGCGGCCGGATGGCCCTGCGATCCTGGCCCGCCTGGGCGAGCGGTTGGCGCGCTTCAAGGTGCCGCGGCGGGTGGTGGTGGCCGAAGCGCTGCCGAAGACGGCGCTGGGCAAGCTTCAGCGGGCGGCGCTGGCCGCCGGGCTGCGGGACGACGGCCTGAAGCGCTGACGGCGGCCTCGGCGCCCCGCCGTTCAGGGGCCCTGCGCGTGCATGTGCAGGAAGCCGAGCAGCAGGTGGTTCACCGCATCGGGCTGTTCCTGCTGCACCCAATGGCCGGCGCCTTCCAGCAAGTGGCAACCCGCCAGCTTGCGGCAGCCCGTGGCCTGCATCTGCTCGAAGTCACCGGGTTTCTGGAAGACGCCCCAATCCCGCCGGCCGGCCACGAACAGGCAGGGCACATCGATGGACCGCCCGGAAAACAGCCGGAGTTCGGCTTGCTGGCGGTCATCGGTCGCGCACCGGTACCACTGAAGGCCGCCCTGGAAGCCGTTGCGCCCGTATTCCGTGCTGTACACGCGCAGCTCCGCATCGGGCAGCCACCGGCAGGCGGCGATGTGGGCAGGCGGCGGCATTTCAGGCGCGACCGTACCGGCCATGCCCTTCTCCAGGTCCATCACGTAGTAGCTCGGCAGCCGCGCCAGTTCAGGGGCCACCCAGGCCTTCAGGGGATGGGGCTGGTTCGCCTCCCAATCCGCGCTCTTGTGGTGGTAGTAGGCGCGCAGGAAGTCGTGCACCCCTTGCGGGCAGTGCTGCATGTCCCCGTTCGCTTCGGGCGTCGAGTAGTACCACTGGTAGTGCTTGCGAGGCCGCACCAGGGCGCGCAATTCATCGTGGATCCGGCCCCGGGGGTCTGGTGTCGCAGCCGGCTCGGCGGGGCCGAAGCGCAGGGCCGGCGGGCCGGCAAACGGTGCGCTCATCAGCACCACCGAACCGAAGACGTCCGGGCGCACCAGTGCACACCAGGCCGCCACGGGCGACCCGAAGTCATGGCCCACGACCGCCCGTACCGAGCGGTAGCCCAGTGCGAACACCAGGGCCAGTGCGTCGCGCACCAGATTGAGCATCCGGAACGGGGCGAGATCGCCGTCATAGGCGGCGCTCCATCCGGTGGTGCGGCCGTAGCCGCGCTGGTCCGGGGCCACCGCGTGGTAGCCCGCGGCCGCGAGTGCGGGCAGGACCTTTCGCCAGCTGTACGCGAGCTCTGGAAAGCCGTGGAGCAGGAGCACGCACGGCCGCCCGGGGGTCTCGAAGCCCGCTTCGAGCACGTGCATGTCCAGGCCGTTGACGTCGCTGACGAAGCGGCTGCGGATACCCGGCGGTAGCACCGACTGCGGCAACGGTTCCAGGCGTAGGGAAGTCATGGGCATCGGGCAAGAATGGCAATCCACGGACTGTAGGTCCGCTTTCCGCAGCCGGATCTTGCGGTTCTAGGGGCCCAGCGCCGCCACCGTGCGGGCCATGCCGCGTTCCCAACCAGCCGCCATGGCGTCGAACAGTTCGGCCCCGTCCAGATCGCGCGGCCCTGCCACCGCCCTTGCG
>CAIJPE010000202.1 GCA_903822435.1 uncultured beta proteobacterium
CATCCGAAGAGGCAGAGATGGCGAATTTGTCGAAGATGCAATCGTTTTCGAACATCTCGCACAGTTTCCCCTTCAGCCCCTCCTGAACCATGGTGCTGCTCACCGGCTTCTTCGCGTTGCATACGTCCCACACCTTCACCGTCAGGAAATCACGCGTTACTAGGTATTTGGCACTGGGCGTGAAATCAGCTGAAGAGTAGCAGGAGATCAGCTTCGGAACCGAGAAGATCATGTGCCCGGTGTGGCTGTCCTGAACGGTCTCGCCATTCAGCCGCGTGCTGAGCTTGAGCGCGCGGCCGGGCTCGATCTCGTCGGCGGTGACCATCCAGGGGCCGAAGGGGCCGGTGCCCTCGAAATTCTTGCCGGATGCGATCTGCTTGGCGTGGAACTGCCACTCGCGCACGCTCACGTCGTTGTAGATCGAGTAGCCCGCCACGTGCTCCCAGGCGCGTTCGACCGGGATGTCGCGCCCGGGCTTGCCGATGATCACCGCCAGTTCGCCTTCCCAGTCGAGCGAGCCCGAGACGCGGGGGCGCACCACGGGCTGCAGGTGCCCCACCTGCGAGCGCCAGACGCGCAGGAAGATCGGCGGCTCTTCCGAGAGCTCGCGCTGCATGCCGGCGGCCAGCACCTCCTGGTGGTGGTCCATGTAGTTGCGCACCGCGCAGACGATCTTCTCGGGGCGGGGGATGACGGGCAGGTGGTGCAGGCCCGCCAGCGCGATCGTGGGCAGTTGGCCGGAGACCAGTGCCTCGCGGCGGGCGAAGTCGGCGCTGCCCAGGAATTCGGCCAGGGTCGCGTGGCCGGTGCGCTCGGCCAGCGGGACGACGCCATTGCCGATGACGGCACCCCAGCCTTCGCGGCCGGCATGGAGGTAGGACAGCAGTTTCAAGGTGTGCTCCAGGGCAATCGAATTGGGGACAAGTTTGTGTTTTATGCATAAAGACTGCGATCCGCACAAACCCTCGAGGCGGGAATTTCGCGCGTGAAGGCACAATCGAGCGGTGGCCAAGGACATCGAAAACGACGCCGAGACTCCGCTGACCGAGCGTGCCTACCGCGCGCTTCGGCAGGCCATCGTCCGTTGTGAATTCGAACCCGGCGCCCGCTTGCGGGTCGAGGAGCTGAGTCGCCGGTTTGCCGTCAGCAGCAGCCCGGTGCGCGAGGCCCTGAACCGCCTGTCCGAACAAGGGTTGGTGCGCACGCTGGAGAACCGGGGCTTCCGGGTGGCGCCGCTCACGGCGGCCGGCGTGAGCGACCTGGCGCGGGTGCGCACGCTGGTTGAATGCGAAGCGCTGCGCGACGCCATGCTGCACGGTGGCGATACCTGGGAAGCCCAGGCCGTGGCGGCCGCGCACGCGCTCGGGCTGGTCGAACGCCGCCTGGGCGACGAACCCCGCACGCTGGACGACGATTGGTCGGCACGCCACCGCGAATTCCACTTGAGCCTTTACGCCGGCTGCACTTCGCCGCTGCTGCTGGAACTGGCCGACGTGCTGTTCGACAACGCCGAGCGCTATCGCCGCTGGGCTGTGCGCTGGCGGCAGTCCCCGCGACGCAAGCACAACGAGCACCAGCAACTGCTGAAGGTCGTCCTCGCCCGCGAGACCGACCGCGCCGTCGAACTGCTGCGGCTGCACATCACGCGCACCGAGCAGATGGTGGCGGCCGTGCTGGCCGGCAGCGAAGGGCGCGAGCCCCAGTGACGGGTGGCCTGGGCTACACGCTGGCCAGTGGTACTGCCATGCCGACGGCATGGTTTGCCGGCTGCAGCCTCATCGGACGTTCGTCTGTCGACCACCCCTTGGCCGGCACCGTGCTGCGGCTGCAGATGAGATCAAACCGGACCGGCCAGGCGCAACAGGCTTAGCCATCGCCGCACCGCCGTGCGCCACACGGCTGCCGCATCGTGGCCGACACCGTGTCTCCGACCCCGGCCCCGCCGGTATGATCAAGTCAACTTACCGATGGCTGGCTGTCCAACCACCGTCGGGCCCGAGTCGAGAAGGGGTCCGCTGCCCCGAACGAGAAGACCGCCATCCCTGACCCCCTGATCATTGGCGCCGATGTCTGACGGCTGGCAAGCTTTTCCGATCTTGCGCCAACTTCGCGGCCTTTCGCAGGGCTCTGCGTGGTGGGAGTTGGTCCTTCGGACGGGGTCCGTTCTGCTCGTGCGAGTCGCGGGTGCGGGCCTGGGCTTCGCGTTCAATGTGGCACTGGCGCGGGTGCTGGGTGCGGGCGGCTTGGGCATCTACCACCTGTCCCTGACCTTCGCGCTCATCGCCAGCGTGGTCGGACGACTAGGCATGGACGCCACCATGCTGAAGTTTGCGGCAACCAGCCATGCGATGCGCGATGGCAGACGGCTTGCCGAGGTGCATCGAATGGGAATGGGCACGGCGTTGCTGGGTTGCGGCGCCGTGGCGGCATGCACCTTCTTCAGTGCGGACTGGCTGGCGGCAACGGTCTATGCCGATACGGCCATCGCCATGCCGCTCCGGCTCATGAGTGTGGCCTTGGTGCCATTCAGCCTCCTGAGCCTCTACGCGGAGCTCCTCAAGGCTGGCCGGCATCAGTTCTTTGCCTCGTTCATACAAGGCGCAGCGCTGCCGCTGGTCAGCCTGGTCTTGCTTTACGCCTTCTCCGAAAGAATCAAGGATGCGGGTGCTGCCGCGCTGATTTACCTCGTCTCCAACCTCGTCATCTGCGGTTTGAGCTATGTCTTGTGGCAGCGCAGCGTGCGTGCCTGCCGATATTCCTCGAATGAGTCGATCAGGCTTCGTGATCTACTGGGCACGGCGCTGCCGATGTACGGAGCAGCGGTGGCGGACGTCATCATGACGTTTTCAGACGTCCTGATCCTTGGCATGTTCGTCACGGCCAACGATGTCGGCATTTACACCGCAGCCGCCCGCACGGCCTTGCTCACAAGGTTTCTCCTGCTGGCCAACAGTGCGGTTGCGGCCCCCCGTTTCGCGGCGTTGCACGCGGCAAATGACCGCGAAGGCGTGGCCAGGCTGGCCGTGCGCTCTACGTGGCTGACAACCGTCTCGAGCGTGCCCATCCTGCTGATGTTCATGATCTTTCCGCACCAAATCCTGTCGGTCTTCGGGGCGCAGTTCCAAGCGGGTGCCCAGGTCCTCATCATCCTGACGCTGGGTCAATTCGTGAATGCTGCGACCGGTCCCGTCGGGTATCTCTTGAACATGAGCGGCTTCCATCGCATCGAAGGACACATTGCCATCGCCGGGGCCTTGATCACGGTCGGCCTGTGTCTCCTCCTGATTCCGTTCTGGGGAATCCTGGGCGCCGCGGCTGCCAACGCCATCGCCACGGCCGCGTGCAATCTGCTGCGCGTGTACTTTGCCAAGAAGCACCTGGGCATCCTCATGCTGCCCCTGCCGCAGTCCC
>CAIJPE010000203.1 GCA_903822435.1 uncultured beta proteobacterium
GCTGCCATGACGCAGACCATCCTGTCGGGTGCACCGGTCACGCAGATCCGCCGCGGCGAAGACCTCATCGACGTGACCTTGCGCGCGGCGCCTGAAGAACGCCTGGCGTTGGAACGGCTGGGTGACGTGAACCTGTTCACCCGCACCGGGGCGGTTGTGCCGCTATCCCAGGTGGCCACGCTGACGCCCACCTTCGAAGAGCCGGTGCTGTGGCGCCGCAACCGCGACATGGCCCTGACGGTGCGGGCCGATGTGCTCGACGGGGTGCAGGGCCCTGCCGCGACGTCCAAGATCTGGCCCACGCTGCAGCCCATCGTCGACAGCCTTCCCGCGGGTTACCGCATCGAGATCGGGGGAGCTTTCGAAGAGACCCAGAAGTCCAACACGGCGCTGTTTGCGGTCTTCCCCCTGATGTTCGTCGTGATGCTGTTCTTCCTCATGCTGCAGTTGCAGAGCTTCTCGCGCACGTGGATGGTGTTTCTGACGGCACCCCTGGCGCTGATCGGGGTTGTGCCCGCGCTGCTGATCTTCAATGCACCGTTCGGTTTCGTGGCCCTGCTGGGCGTGATCGCACTCAGCGGGATGATCATGCGCAATGCCGTGATCCTGGTCGATCAGATCGACACCGACATCGCCGTCGGCGTGCCGGCCCTGACCGCGGTGGTGGAAGCCACGGTCCGACGTTCGCGTCCCGTGGTGCTCACAGCCGCCGCGGCCGTGTTCGCCATGGTGCCGTTGGCAGAGAGCGTGTTCTGGGGCCCGATGGCGATCGCAATCATGGGCGGCTTGATCGTCGGCACGGTCCTCACCCTGGGCTTCGTGCCGGCGCTCTACGTTGCCTGGTTTCGCGTCCGGGAGACTGCACCCGGCGCATCAATGGGAACCGTGAACGCAGAACCGGCGGGGGCGACATGATCTTGCCGTTTGCCTTTCGCGCAACTGTGGCGTCAGTGGCCGCTTTGCTTGCCGGGTGCGCGCCGTTCAACTACACGGGGCCTGACAGCCCCCGCGCCTTGACAGCGATAGCGCCACTGGATCCGCCACCCCGCATTGCGCTTGTTCTCAGCAGCGGAGGTCCCCGCGGCTACGCGCACATCGGCGTGATGCGCGTGCTGGAGGATGCGGGCATTGAAGTCGATCTGGTTGTCGGCACCAGCGTAGGGTCGCTGCTGGGCGCATTCTGGGCCGATGGAAGATCGGCCGCCGAACTAGACGCCATTTCCCAGGAAGGTGGTCCTTTCACGCTCTTCGACCTGTCACCGTTCGCCGACCGAGGATGGATCCACGGGCAACGCCTGCAGGACTACGTCAACACGCGCCTGGGCAACAAGTCCATCGAGCAGCTGCAACGTCGATTGGTGGTGGGCGCGACGCGGCGTGACGATAAGGCGCCCGTGTTCTTCAACCGTGGCAATGCAGGGGTCGCGGTGCGCGCATCCAGTGCTGTGCCTGGCATCCTGTCGCCAGTGGGCATCCAAGACGTCGAGTACGAGGACGGTGACGAGTCCCTGCCGCTGGCAGTGCGGGCAGCGCGGCAAGCCGGAGCCCGCTACGTCATTGCGGTTGATGTCACGCCTCGGCTCGACCCTGCGCAGGCGGATGCGTCACGGGCCCAACTCGAACGCGTCGCCATGCGACGGGCCCTCATCGCGCCCGAGGCTGCGCAAGCGGACTACTTGATGCATGCCGATCTGGCGTTCGACGCATCGCCCCTGCCCAGCTACTTCCGGTATGCACGGGCTGCAGGCGAACAGAGCGCACGAGGGCATTTGCCGGCTCTGTTGTCCAGCCTGCAGCTCGTAGGGCTGCAGCCGCAAGCCCCTGTGACCTCACGCGGCAGCGACTGAGGTCTTGATGGATCAGCTGCAGGCCATGCGGGTTTTTGTCAGCGTTGCCGAGATCGGCAGCATGGCGGGTGCCGCGCGCGCTTTGGACATCGCGCCTGCCGTTGTGACGCGTCAGGTGGCACAGCTGGAAAATCACCTGGGCGCGCGCTTGCTGCAGCGCAATTCACGGCGATTGGTCCTGACCGAGGTTGGACAAGAGTACCGCCGGCGTGCAACGGCGATCCTGGCCAAAGTGGAGGCCGCAGCGGCTGAAGTCAGCTTGAGCAGCCGCGCGGTCACCGGCCGGCTGCGCCTGACGGCCAACTCTGCGCTGCTGTCGCATGCGCTGATGCCGCTGCTGCCGGCTTTCCGTCGCCGCTACCCGGAACTCCAGCTGGTCGTCGAAGCGCGCGACGACGCCGACCGACCAGACGCGAGCGCCGATCTGACCTTGCTGACCGCGCGCATGGGCAGCTTGGACGGCAACTTCATTGCCCGACTCCTCGCCCGCACCGAAGTGGTCTTGTGCGCCAGTCCGAGCTATTTGCGCACGCACGGTACGCCTCTGCATCCGCAGGGTCTGGCGGATCAGGAAGCGCTGCTGCCGCGCTCCATCCGACTGGCACGGGAGTCAGCCTGGACGCTGGTGCATCGCGTGACTGGCGAGTCCTCGGCCCTCAGCCTCCGGCAGCTTTCATCGCGGCTGGACACCGATCACCGCGAATCCCTGCACGACGCCGTGCGGACAGGTATGGGCATCGGTGCCATGTTGTCAGTGGCGGCCATGGCCGACCTTCAATCCGGTCGGTTGGTGCAATTGCTGCCCGAGTGGCGCGTTGGGGTGTTTGGCATATATGCCGTCATAAGCACTCGCCAACATCAGCCGGCCCGCGTCCGTGCGATGGTGGACTACTTGACCGAATCGTTCGGCCTGCGTACCGACGATCCGTGGCTTGCGCGCCTTGAGCACCAACTCGCAAGCTCACCGCGCGATCACGGCGCGTTTGTCGAGGCCACTCGAACAGCTTGAACGCGCTCGTCAGGCCCAATGGCTTCCGGCACAGCGTCGACCAGACGCGTTGCCATTGAGCTGCCTGTCTCGACCGACGGCAAATGGCCGGGACCTGCGATTCGCCGACGGTGCCAGTAGGCCGACCTTCGCTGCCGCGGCACAGCGTGACAGCTAGGTCACCTTCCGGCGGTCTCGGGGTAAACCCGGTTACGGCCAGTTCCAGACACTCGCTCTCGCTTGGCGACCGTCGCTTCAAACCTGATTCCGGCCGGTCGCAAAGGTCGGGCCGAGCGGCCGCTCTTCCCGATCGCTGACCTTCGACGATTGCCGGATCGACCGGCGCCTCTAGTGCCGGAGGCAGTCAGCCGAGCTCGGTGCCTCTGGCCGGATCTTCAATGACTGCTTGCGCTTGGAGCGGCGGACGGCCTTCGACCCAAACCGGAGGGTCAAGCTTCTCCAAAGCTGCCAGTCGCTCGGACCGACCACTTGCGGGCCAGGCGTCCGCGAAGCAGTCATTCATGGGCACCCGGACCCGGCCAACTGCCGCCATTCATGGCCGGCAGCCCACGTGCAGTCCGATGACCCTGCCCTGGTCTCGTGCCCGATCTACAGCGTCGGCCCGCCGAGTTCCTAGGTCAATGGCCCATCGATTGCCAAGTCTGGCAGCTACTGTGGCCCGCGGACCGTCGCGCTAGAGTCTGGGCGTTGTCAACAGCGGCCGCAGGGAGCTACACGCCGATGATCGAAATTCCAAAACTCCCCAATCCACGAAGTGGTCAGGCTCCGCGCTGGTTCAATGTAGCGGTGGCCGCGTGCATGGTGCTCACGGCGGCCAGTTCTCTGGTCACGTCGCTGCGCACCAGCGCAACGATGCGCGAGATGCTGGACCAGAACCGGCGCCTGGTCCGGGCCAGTTCGACACCGGTGCTGGAGTTCAGCACCGGCAACTTGACCTCTGATGGCGCACGCAGCATCAACCTGTCCGTATCCAACGTCGGCAATGGCTTCGCGCGCATCGTCTGGTTCGAACTGAGCCTGAAGGACGGTCCGCCGGCGAAGAGCATGCGCGACCTCATCTTATCGCTGGAGCCCGGGGATGGCGAGCCTGACATCGTCACTCGCACCATTGCGCCCAGGCTGTTTCCAGCCGGGCGCGATGACGAGATTGCGAAATGGCCGCGACCAGGGGCGCAGGATCTGGTTGGCCAGCGCCGATGGGACAGACTGAATAAGGAGCGCTTCCGGCTGAAGGTCCGGGCCTGCTTCTGCTCAGTGCTGCAGGAGTGCTGGTTGTCCAACTTGAACGGCGACGTGCCGCAGCCGGTGCCTCAGTGCGACCCGACAGGGAGGACCAGCCTGGAAGGCTGACGCTGACTGTGCCGATCAGATTCCTGCCGATTTGAAACGAACCTGAGTCACTCAACATGCACATTGGACTGATCGTAGGAATCGGCCCCGCCGCAACCGATTTCTACTATCGATCGCTAATCTCAGCCTTCTCGCAGGTTGGACAGGATCTGCACCTGACGATGGCTCACGCGGATACGAAGACGCTGCTGCTCAATCAGGCTCAGGGCGCCGTTGCCGCCCAGGTCGGCATCTATCTGCAGTTGACAGAAAGGCTGCTTCGCTGCGGCATCGACCGGATCGCGGTGACCTCGATCGCGGGCCACTTCTGCATCGACGCCTTCAAGAACTAGTCCCCGGTTCCGGTGATCGACCTGCTTGATGTCGTCAAGCTCGAAGTCCGGCGACGCGGACTCAAGAAGGTCGGACTTCTGGGAACTCGCGTCGTGATGGAGACGGGCTTCTATGGCGTTCTCGACGGCGTGGAAGTGGTGGCTCCGGCAAGCGACTTGCTCGCCGTTCACGACGCCTACGTTTCGATGGCCAGCCTTGGGCTGGCAACCCCGGCGCAACGTGAGCTGTTCTGGAGTGTGGGGTCGACGCTGACGAGCAAACAAGGCTGTGAAACCATCCTGTTGGCCGGCACCGATCTGGCGTTGGTCTTCAGGGCCGGTGACGATCCTGGCTTCGAGACTTTGGACTGCGCTGCCCTGCATGCCGGAGCGATTGCGGAGGCGGCAATGGCCGGGTAGATCAAGTCGCATGCTGTCCATGCGAATTTCAACTACGTGTGCCGAGAAGTGCCCAACCTTGGACGAATGTAGGCAACTTGGCCGCAAGTTCCCACGGGCGACCAAATGTGTTGGGTCGGGAGGTTGGGCGCTGGCTGCCGTTGCTGGCACGGGCCTGCGCTCTGGCTGTGTTCTACGCGACGGCT
This sequence comes from uncultured beta proteobacterium, assembly GCA_903822435.1. Classification (GTDB taxonomy): domain Bacteria; phylum Pseudomonadota; class Gammaproteobacteria; order Burkholderiales; family Burkholderiaceae_C; genus Rubrivivax. The sequence goes on from CAIJPE010000203.1 coordinate 5,123, forward strand.
GGCGCCGTCACGGTCACCCTGGGTGCACTGGTTGCGCTGCTTGCCTAGAGTCTTCGCTGGGAGGCTCGGAAGATTGAGGTCTCTGTGAGCGAAAAGACCTCAACCAACTCCCTTGTGCTCCGCGTCGGAAGTGTGTCCTTGATCGGTCGCTTGCAGTTGACCTCTTGTCCGCGGTGGCGGCCAATCCCGCCGAAGCGAGGTGCGTATGTCTGCTTCCGAGCGTCGAATCGAGCGCGGCGAAATGCCGCCTTGGGTCGGCTTGTGCCGGTCGGGCGCGCGATCTCAACGCTGGAAAGCTGGCCTCCAACTTGGGCTACCGGATAGCTGACGTCCACACACGGCAGTGGTCGACCCGTCGCAGCCAGTCCATGGCGTGGGTCGGATGGTCCTTACCGGACCCTCAATCGCCCCAGCCGCATGGCACAGAACTGCATTGCCGGCGCTGTCCCTGGTGAGCCCGTGCCGGCACCGGGTAAGCTCACTTCGCAACTTCGGAGTCAGAGCTTGAGCGATCCCTATGCCATTACCTCGGAGTCGCAGTTGCGGGCGCTCTACGCGCAACCTGGGAGGCTCCCGGCTGCCGCGAAGGCCGATCGCCTCGATGCGCTCTGCCGACGTTTCATCGCGCTTTCGCCGCTTGTCTGCATCAGCAGTTGCGATGCCCAGGGTCGGCAGGACGTCAGCCCGCGCGGCGATCCACCGGGCTTCGTGCAGGTGCTCGATGACCGCAACGTCGCAATTCCGGATCGTCCGGGCAACAACAAGCTGGAGACGTTGTCCAACATCATTGCCAATCCGAATGTGGCGCTGCTCTTTGTGATTCCCGGACACGACGAGACGCTGCGTCTTTTCGGCAAGGCTCGGATCTCTTGTGACCCACAACTCCTGGCCTTGTCGATCGTGGCGGAGAAGCAGCCGAAGACCGTGATCGTCGTGAACATCGAACTGGTGTATCCGCACTGCGGCAAGTCGTTCCGGCGCGCAAAGCTGTGGGAATCCGGTGGCCATGTGGAACGCGCAAGGGTGCCGTCGCTCGCGGAAATCGGGTTGACCATGGCCGGCGAAAAGGACCCACCTGCAGCGCAGGTCGATCAGCAGATCCAGCAGAGCTACGTATCAGGGCTCTATTAGCACCGGCAAGGCTGCCGACTGGTCGACGGATATCCCCGAGGCAGCGACTCGCGAATGCCTGCTGATGGCCGGGTCGAGTCAAAGACGGCCCCAGACTCGGTGCCGCAAACTTGTCACTCAGTTGCTCGCCGAGGCCACGACTGGACGCGCGGGGCGACCGACCGGTAGTGGCCGGGACTACCTGTTCGCGGACGCGCCAGTCAGCTGACCCTCAACTCGGTGGCCCTGGCCGACAAGGCCAGGGCCAAGGCGCCTCAGCGGAGACCCGGACCCGGCCGGGACCTGTCATTGGTGATGGAAGGCAGCAGCCTGAAGTCGCCGAAGCGTTGCTGGGTGGTCAGGGGTCGGATGGGGCAAATTTTGCCCGAATCCGGCACCGCCGAGTGTCGGCGGTCCGCACGGGGCCGCGCGCCGCAAGCTCGAATTCATGAGGAATTCAGAACGCCGAAAGGACGTCATGCGGGTGCCCGGCGACGATGACGTCAGGCCGGCCGGGATCGGCAGGCCGCCTCAAACCACCTTGGAGAATGTGATGCCCCAATTCGTCATCGAGCGCAACATCCCCAGCGCCGGCAAGCTCACGCCGGCCGAACTGCAGGCCATCTCGGCCACCTCTTGCGGCGTGCTGCGCGAGCTCGGCCCCAGCATCCAGTGGGTGCACAGCTACGTCACCGACGACAAGATCTACTGCGTCTACAACGCGCCCAACGAGGCGATGGTGCGCGAGCACGCCAAGCAGGGCGGCTTCCCGGCCAACTGCGTGTCTCAGGTGCGTTCGGTGATCAACCCGACGACCGCCGAGGCCTGAGCGTCGCCACCGTTGCGCGCAAC
>CAIJPE010000204.1 GCA_903822435.1 uncultured beta proteobacterium
CCGCGAAGGCGGCCGTGAAGGTGGGCGCGAGGGTGGCCGTGACGGCAACCGCGAACCGCGCGAAGGGCGTGGAAACCGCGAAGGCCGCGACAACCGCCCGCCCCGCACCGAAGCCCTGGCCGCCGATGCACCAGCCCCGACCGAACGCGCCGAAGGACGCCGCGGGCCGCGCCCCGAGCGCACGCCGCGCCCGGACGATGCCGCCCCGGCCCAGCAGGCGTTCGTGGACACGGCCCCCGGTGCCGAAGGCGCCGCGGGCCCGGCAGCCGATGCCGAGCGCGATGGCCGCCGCCGCCGCCGGCGCGGTGGACGCGACCGCGGCGAAGGCCGCCCGGAGGACACCGCACCGCGCAGCGACGACGCCCTGAACGGCCAGCCCCCGCAAGCGGTTGAAACCGTGCCGATGGTGGCCGAGTCACCCGACGCGCTGCCGGCCGGCGGCGAGACGCCGGCCGCCACCGAAGGCGGCGAGCGCGAGCGCGGCCGCCGCCGTGGCCGCGGCCGTGGACGCGACCGTGAAGGCCGCGAAGAGGGTGCGCAGGAAGCGCTGCCGCCGTCCGAGCCGACCGCGGTGCACTTCGAGCCCGAGGGCGCGGCACCCGCTGAGACGGCCGCTGCGCTCGTCGTGGCCACAGCCCCCGTGGCCAACCCCGTGGAGCAACCAGTGGCCGTGGCGCAAGCTGCCGTGCCGGCAGCCCCGGTACCGGTCGCGCCCGTGGCGCCGGTGGCCTTGGTGGCCCCGGTGGCACCCGCAGCTCCGGCGGTGCCCAAGGCGGCCGAGCCGATCCGCATCGAGCCGTACCACCTGCCCACGGATGCCCTGCATTCGCTGGCAGCCGCGGCAGGCCTGGAGTGGATCAACTCGGACGCCGAGAAGATCCGCCAGGTGCAGTCGGCCATGGCCGCCGAGCCGGTTCCGGTGCGCCAGCCGCGCGAGCCGCGCCGTGCGGTGGTCGTGGACGAAGGCCCGCTGGTGCTCGTGGAGACCCGCAAGGACCTGTCGCAGCTGAAGCTGCCGTTCGAATCGCAGGCCCCCGCGGCCTGATGGACCAGGGGGCCGGCTCGCCGTCGGCCCCTTCAAGCAGCGCCCGGTGCGCCCGGGCCCTCAGCCGAACTGGATCTGGCCCACGCCGCCGGCTGCATCGCTGAACCGCAGGTGGTGGCTGAGGTCACGCAGGTCCACCTGCAACTCGGCCCATTCGGCACCGGCCTGCCAGCGCGTCGCCAACACGGCCGGGTCGCTGGGCATCAGCGCAAAGCTGCCACCGAAGGCCGGATGCGCGTTGCGCAGCCGGATCAACGCCAACAGCTTCGACACCACGGGGCGGCCCAGCTGGGCGGCAATTTCTTCCGGGCTGTAGCGGTGCCGGTTGATGTCGCGGCCCACGCCGCTGGCACCCAGCAGCGACAGGTCGTTGTGGCCGGCCAGCAGGCCCACGTAGTACACCTGCGGCACGCCGGGCATGAAGAACTGGATGGCGCGGGCCAGCAGGTAGCTGCGGTCGTCGCGGGCCAGCGCATCGTAGAAGGTGCAGTTGACCTGGTACAGGTCCAGGTTGCTGGCGGCAGCGCCCGTGGCGCGCCGGCTGGCGCCCCCGCTGTTGAGGTGGATGCGCTCCACCAGCGCGTCCAGCTCGGCCGGTGGCACGAGGCCCGGCCGGCCGACACGGTCCGACGCATCGGCGCCGATGTCGATGATGCCGATGCCGTCGTGGGTGTCCAGCACGGTCAGCGCATTGTTCGGCCGCATGCCGATCCAGGTTTTCAGGGGCTCGGCCGTCTTGAAGAAGAAGGCGTGCAGCACCAGCGGCGGCAAGGCGAAGTCATACACCCAGTCGACCTGCCGAGCCACTTCGATCTGGCGCTGGTGGTGCGAATGGATCTCCACCAGCACCTCGATGCCCAGGGCCCGCGCCTGCGCTGCGAAATCGCCGATGAAGGCGAAGGTCTCGGGCATCATGAAGCAGCTGGCACCGGCCCGCTTGAGCGCATAGCCCACGGCGTCCAGGCGCACCATGCGCACGCCGTTGTCGGCCAGCGTCTGCAGGATGGCAGCAAGGTAGGCCTGGCCTTGCGGCCCCTGTACGGCGATGTCGATCTGCTGCGGCGTGAAGGTGGTCCACAGGATGCGGCGGCGCCCACCGGCCAGCGTGACCGTGGTGAACGGCAGGCCCGGGCGCGGCCTGTAGATGGCCAGCAGGTCGGCCTCGGTGGCGCCCTGGGGGAACACGTCGTCGAAGCCCAGGAACAAGCCCGCGTGCGCCGAGGCATCCCCCTGCGCCACGTAGTCGAGGAACTGCGGCGAGTCGCTGGAGACGTGGTTGACGATCACGTCGGCCATCACTTCCATCGAGCCGGCCAGGCCCCGGATATCGGACCAGTCGCCCAGCCGCGGGTCGACCTGGGTGTGGTCGATGGGGTCGAAGCCGGCATCGGCGCCATCCACCGGGTAGAAGAATGGCAGCAGATGCACGCCGCCGAAGACGCCCTTCAGCGGGCCCTCCAACAGGGCCTGAAGCTCGCGCAGGCCGCCGCCGCCCAGGCGATCGACGTAGGTGATGAGCTGGACCTGGTTCTTCATGCCGCGCGCCCCTGTGCGGCCGGTGCGGAGGCGGACTTGCGCGTGTTGACGAAGAGCACGGCCACGGCAGCGCAGGCCAGCAGGGTGCCGGCCAGGCGGATGACGTTGTCGGGCTGGCCGCCCAACACGCTGTGGTACATCAGCGGCAGCGTGACCATCTGGATCAGCATGGGAATGACGATGAACATGTTGAAGATGCCCATGTAGACGCCCGCCCGCTCCGGCGGAATGCTGCCGGCCAGCAGCACATAGGGGTTGCCCATGATGCTGGCCCAGGCCAGGCCCACGCCGAGCATCGGCAGGAACAGCCAGGCCCGGTCATGGATGGCCGGGATGGCCCACATGCCCGCGGCCGCGGCCAGCAGGCAGGCGGCATGGACCACCTTGGGGCCCAGGCGCCGCACCACGGGCAGCATGGCGAAAGCGGCGATGAAGGCCACGAAGTTGTAGAAGCCGCCGATCTGCCCGTTGAGCAGGCTGGCGTCGCGGAAGCCGGTCGAGCTGGCGTCGGTGGTGTCGAACACCGTCTTGGCCAGCGAGGGCACGATGTAGATCCAGTAGCACATCATTCCGTACCACTGGAAGAGTTTCATCCACCACAGGCGTCGCATGGTGGGCGGCATTTCGACCAGCGCGATCTTGATGTCGGTCAGGGTGGCACCCACGCCGCAGGGGCGGGCCCGCAACTCGGCCTTCTCGGCCTCGGACAGCGGCAGCTCGGGCACGCGCAGCACGCTCCACAGCACGGTGCCCAGCGACAGCACGGCCCCGATGACGAAAGCCGCCAGCGTCACCTGCGGGATGTGGTTGCCGCCCAGTGCGTCCTTGTTCATGCCCAGGCCCACGAGCAGGCTGGGCGAGAGGTAGGCCAGGGTCTGAGCCAGGCCCGTGAAGGCGCTCTGCGTCAGGAAACCCAGCGAGTGCTGGGCATGGGGCAGACGGTCGCTCACGTAGGCGCGGTACGGCTCCATGGTGACGTTGTTGGCGGCGTCCAGGATCCACAGCAGGCCGGCGGCAAACCACAGGCTCGGGCTGTAGGGCATGAAGAGCAGCCCCAGGCTGCAGAGCACCGCGCCGATCAGGAAATACGGCGTGCGCCGGCCCCAACGGCTCACCGTGCGGTCGCTCAGGGCGCCGATGACGGGCTGCACGAGCAGCCCTGTCATCGGCCCGGCCAACCACAGCAGCGGCAGCTTGGCCTCGTCCGCGCCCAGGTACTGGTAGATCGGGCTCATGTTGGCCTGTTGCAGGCCAAAGCTGAACTGGATTCCGAAGAACCCCACGTTCATGTTGACGATCTGCCAGAACGAGAGCGTGGGCTTGGCGGACATGGCTCGGCTCAGAACTGGTACTTCAGCGTCGCCCGCACCGTGCGGCCGTTGATGGCGCGGGCGGCATGGCCGTCGCCTTCGATCTCGGTGTAGCCCAGGGTGTTGAAGGCGTTGTTGGCCGAGACCGACAGCGAGGCCTTGTCGTTGAACTGGTAGCTCACGAAGGGGTTGACCACGATGTAGGCGGGCATGTTGATGGTGTTCGCATCATCGCCGTAGGACGATGAGGTGCCCACGATCGAGGCGCCCACGTCGAACGCGCCCACGCCGTAGCCCGGGCTGGCCTGCCACACGAATTCAGCCTGGCGGCGCGGCCGCTTGCCCACCGTGGTGGCGTCGCTGGAGTCCGTGATCTTGGCCTTGGTGTAGGTGCCGCCGCCGCTGATGTGGAAGTCACCCGCACGCCAGGCGAGTTCGAGCTCCAGCCCGTTGGCCGAGTACTTGTTGGCGGTGAACTTCTGGGTCGTGACCTCGTAGTTGCTCTCTTCGGTGCGGGCGTTGAAGAGCGTGGCAAAGACGCTCAGCGCTCCCTGGCGGTATTTGGCACCCGCCTCCGCCTGCGTGACCTTGTTCAGAGAGATGGGCACCGAGCCGTCGACCGGGTTGCCGTACAGCAGCCGGTCGGCGCTGAAGGACACGCCCTCGCTGCCGCGGGCGAACAGCGACAGATCCTTGTTCAGGGCGTAATTGGCGCCGGCCGAGTACGAGGTGTGCGAGACCTTGTAGTCGACCTTGCCCTGCGTGGCCGGATCCCAGGTGCCGGTGGTGGCATTGCCGGAGAGGTAGTAGCCGCTGGCCTTCTGGCTGTCCTTGCGGACACTGGCGTCCAGGTTCAACGCGCCCAGTTCGTAGGTCACGGCGGCGTACGGCGACATTTGTGTGTACTCGACGTCGAAGTTGCGCACGCAGCAGCCGCCGAAGGTGCTGAAGCCGGTGCCCACGGGCGCCGCGGTGGGCACGCCGGTGTTGCTGACGACCTGGGCGCCCTCACCCTTCATCTGGAACTGGTAGGTGTTCCAGAACCAGGTCTCGGCCACGTTCTGTACGCCGGTGAACAGGCCACCGGTGAGGTTGAGCTTGCCACCTCCCACGGCCAGGGCCTTGCTGACCTTGATCTCGTTGAAGAGATTGTCGAAGTTGTCCAGCGAGGTGTTGAACAGCACGCCCGCGAACGAGGTGGCGGTGCCGTTGTTGCCGTTGTCGGAAGGGAACAGGCCCATGAAGCGGCCGCCGTTGGCCGCCTTGCGGAATTTCTCGTCCAGCGTCCAGCCGTCGCCCAGCTTGAGCGAAGCCTCGGCCCCGAAGGACGTGCTGGTGACGTGCAGGCCGTCGTGCGGGTTGCTGACGCTGCTGCTGCCGTCCTTGTTCAGGCCCACGTCGCGCGTCAGGCTCGGGGTGATGAAGAAGGCTGTGCGCGGGTCGATACCGGGGATGGTGTTGATGGTTCCGTTGGTCACGGTGACCGGCACCGGCAGCAGCGTGGGCGTGCGGTCGTTGAGGAACTTCATGCTCAGCCGCACATAGCCGTTGTCCAGCTGCTGGGTGATGTTGGCACGGATCTGCCCGCCGTTGGCGGCGTTGTAGCCGATGGGACGACCGCCTTCGCCGATGCGCTCGAAGCCGCCGATGTGGAAGGTGGTGGCGGGGCCCAGCTTGCCACCGTAGTCGGCGTCCACGCGGAACTCCTGGCGGTCCAGGCCCAGGGTGAGCGCCGCGGCACCCCCGGCCTGCGAGCCGGTCTTGCTGATGAAGTTGACGATGCCGCCGGGCGAGTTGGTGGCCAGCGTGGAGGCCGAGCCGCCGCGCACCACTTCCAGCCGGTCGACGTTGGAATCGGCCCGCAGCCACTGGTCGGCCGTGCCGAAGGCGATGTCGCCGAACAGCAGCACCGGCAGGCCGTCTTCCTGCATCTGCACGTAGCGGGCGCCGCCTGCCGAGATGGGCACGCCGCGCACCGTGAGGTTGGCGTTGCCTTCGCCGCCCGAGGACTCGGCGCGCAGGCCCGGGATGGTGCGCAGCAGCTCGGTGGCGCTCAAGGCGCCGCTGCGTTCGATCTGCTCGGAATCCAGCGAGCTGATGGAGACGCTGGAGCGCATCTTGGACGTGCGCGTGGTGGTGCCGGTGACGACGATGCGGTCGAGCTGCAGCGTGTCGCTGGCAGCCGGCGTGGCGGCATCCTGGGCCATGGCCGTGCCCATTTGCAGCAGGGCCAGCGAGATCGTGAGGGCCAGCGGGTGGCGGCGCGGACGGGCGCAGAACGGGGCACGAGCGGACATGGTGTCTCCTTCAGGGGTTTGTACGAGCGCTGAGGATGGCGATTGCAAACGTTTTGCAATCGATTGCAAACTAGGGAAAACCTGCCCCTGCTTGGTGCAGGTTGAATCCTGTTCGTGCCCGGTTTAAGGGCTCTCGGCGGATTGGCCAGCGGGAATGGGTCCTGCTGCAATCGATGCGCAACCAGGGCGGCCTGGGGAGCCCCCTTCAGGCTGAGTGAAGGGGCGCGCTATCCCGGACCATCAACCGCACGGGCAAGGTCCGCGGCGGCGCCAGGTCGCCGCGCAGCAAGGCCAGCAGGGCATCCACGAGCTCGGCGCCGGCCAGGCCCACGGGCTGGTGCACGGTGGTCAGGGGCGGGTCGCTGTAGGTGGCCACCGGCATGTCGTCATAGCCCACCACGGCCACGTCGCGCGGCACCTGCCGGCCGCTGGCCCGTACGGCCTGCACCGCCTGCAGGGCCAGCAGGTCGCTGCAGGCCAGAACCCCGTCGAAAGGCAGGCCGTTGGCGCACAGCCGGTCCAGCGCCTCGCGCGCGGCCACGATCTCGAAGGGCACCGGCAGCTCCAGCCGCGGGTCGGGCTGCAGGCCGGCGTCCCTCAGGGCTTGCCGATAGCCTTGAAGGCGCAACGCCACCTCGGGCAGCTGGGCGTCGCCCAGGAAGACGATCCGTTGACGGCCCGCCGCCAGCAGGTGTCCCGTGGCCATCGCGCCGCCGGCCACGTTGTCGCCGCCCACGCTGCAGTACAGCTGCTGCGGCAATTGACCGCCCCACACCACCAGAGGCACCTTGCGCGCGGCCAGGCCGTTGAGCTGGTCGTGGTGGCGCCACTGGCCGATGATCACCAGGCCGATGGCACGGCCGGAGTCGAAGAGCTGGGCCGCGCTGTCCAGGTGCTCGGCATCCACGCGAGAGAGCAGCATGTCGTAGCCGCGGTCGGTCAGGGCATCGGCGATGGAACCCACGATCGACAGGAAGAACGGGTCCGAGATGTGCTGCCGCGATTGCGCGTCGTAGGGCACGACCACCGCGATGGTCTGGTTCTTCTGCAGGCGCAGGTTCTGCGCGCCCAGGTTGATGCTGTAGTTGAGCGAGCGGGCCAGCTGCCCGATGCGGTCCCGTGTCTCGTCGTTGACCAGCTTGCTGCCGTTCAGCGCGCGCGACACGGTCGAGACCGACACGCCGGCCAGCCGCGCGATATCGGCCATCTGCAGGCGCTTGGCCTCCGCCCCCCGCCCCCCGCTCACGGCAGTCGCTCGAGCGCGTGCTGGTAGTCGCCGTCGTGCATCAATTCGTCCCAGGCCAGCGGGGGTTGCTGGGGCAACAGCGCCAGGCGGCGGACCTCGCTGTCGGCGTCGGGGTTCCAGCGGTCGTCTGCGGCGCCGTGCGCCAGTTCGTCCAGCAACTCGTCGAGCACGCGCAGCCCCGGCGCCGACTGGTTGCACAACAGCACCATGTCGCAGCCTGCGTTCAGCGCCAGCATGGCGGCCTCGGGCGCGCTCAGCGGGCTGCCATCGAGCTGCCGCGCTGCCGTCATGCCCAGGTCGTCGCTGAAGATCGCCCCATTGAAGCCGAGCTGGCCGCGCAGGATCTCGCGCAGCCAGCGGTCCGAATAGCCCGCAGGGCGGTGATCGACCTTGGGATAGATCACGTGGGCGGGCATCACGGCCTTCAGCACGGTGCCCAGGCTGTCGTAAGGCCGCGCATCGTCGGCCATGATGGCCTTCAGGCTGCGCCGGTCCACGGGCACCGCGGTGTGGCTGTCGGCCGCCACGTGGCCATGGCCGGGGAAGTGCTTGGCGCAATGGGCCATGCCGCTCAGCAGCATGCCGTGGATCAGGCTCTTGGCCAGCATCGCAGCCACGCGGGGGTCGCGGTGCAACGCGCGCTCGCCGATGACGGTGCTCGGGCCGTGGTCGAGGTCCAGCACGGGCGCGAAGCTGAGGTCCACGCCACAGGCGCGCAGTTCGGCCGCCATCACCCGGCCCTGCGCCGAGGCCGCATCGATGGCCCGCATCGGGTCGCGCATCCACAGCTCGCCCAGGGTGCGCTGCGACGACAGTGCCGTGAAGCCGTCGCTGCGGAATCGCTGCACGCGCCCGCCCTCGTGGTCCACGGCGATCAACAGGTCGCGGCGCACCTTCTTGATGGCCGCGTTCAGCTCGGTGAGCTGACGGCGGTGCTCGAAGTTGCGGGCAAAGAGCACCACGCCGCCGGTCAGCGGGTGCTTGAGCCGACGGCGGTCGGCCGCCGTGAGCGCGGTGCCCGCGACGTCGAGCATCACGGCGCCGTGGGGCGGTGTGGGTTCGATCATGTCGACGTGGCCTCCACCACCACGAAAGACGCTGCGTAGTCGGCTTCGTCCGTGACAGTGACGTGGGCCACCAGGCCACGGGCATCGAACCATTGCGCCAGGTCACCCGACAGGCGCACGAAGGGCTTGCCGCTGGCCTGGTTGAGGATCTCGCAGGCGCGCCAGTTCATGGGGTGGTGGATGCCCAGGCCGATTGCCTTGGAAAAGGCTTCCTTGGCCGAGAAGCGCGTGGCCAGGAAGCGAACGCCGCGGGCAGCGGCGCGTGCGCGGCGGGCGCGGAAGACGGGCAACTCGGCCGGGCCGAGCACGCGCTCGGCAAAGCGGTCGCCGCGGCGGGCCAGCACGGCCTCGATGCGGCGGATGTCGCACAGGTCGGTGCCGATGCCGAAGATCATGTGCCAGCCTGGCGGATGCAGCGCAGGTAACCGCGCACGGTCTCGGGCAGGCCCGTTTCGAGCGCGTCGGCCACCAGGGCATGGCCGATGGAGACCTCCAGGACGCCAGGCACGGCCCGCAGGAAGTCCGGCAGGTTGGCCTGGTTCAGGTCGTGGCCGGCGTTCACGCCCAGGCCGGCCTGCTGGGCCGCGGCCGCGGCCGCGGCGAACTCGGCCAGCACGGCCGCCTGGCGCGGCGTACCGTGGGCCTCCGCATAGGGCTCGGTGTAGAGCTCCACCCGGTCGGCGCCCACGGCGCGTGCCAGGGCCATGGATTGCGGCAGCGGGTCCATGAACAGGCTGACACGGGTGCCGAAGGAATGGGCCTCGGCAATCAGCGGGCGCAGGCGCTCGGCATCGGCCTGCAGGTCCCAACCATGGTCGGACGTGAACTGTCCGGCACTGTCGGGCACGAAGGTGCATTGCGACGGCCGCAGCTCGCGCACGAAGGCCATCAGGTTGTGGAAGGGGTTGCCCTCGATGTTGTACTCGGCCTGCGGCCAGGCCTTCAGCAAGGCGGCCAGTTCATGCACGTCGGCGGCGCGGATGTGGCGCTCGTCGGGGCGCGGGTGCACGGTGATGCCGTCGGCGCCTGCCTGCAGGCACAGCGTGGCGGCCTTCACCACGTTCGGGATGCCCAGGTGGCGGGTGTTGCGCAGCAGTGCGATCTTGTTGACGTTCACCGACAGGGCAGTCTGGCGGCGTGCGGTGTCGTCGGCGATCAGCGGGTTCATCGGCTTGGTCGGATTTCGGTCAACCGCTGCACGCCTTGCCAGACATGGCGCGTGCGCAACGGGGTAGAGCCCAGATGATAGTGAAGGGTGGCGCGCAGCGGCCCGCGCAGGCCCGCGGCCACGGGCTTGCAGGCCGCCCGCAGCGCCGCGCCGGAACCGTGGGCCAGCGCGGCCTCCAGGCCGACCCAGGCCTGTCCCGGCAGGCCCAGGGCGTCGGGCACCAGGCCGGCCTCGGGCTGCAGCGCGTACGGCGCGTCGGGCCGCAGTGCCTCGGCCGTGAGGGTGACACTGGCCAGTTCGGGCAACAGCCCCAGTTCGCGCAGCAGCGTCAACTCGAAGGCCCGCAGCGCAGCCGGCTGCTCGCCTTCGGAGGCCAGGGCCGCCAGCGTGTCGGCATAGGCATCGAACAGGCGCGGATGCGGGTCCTGCCGGGCCAGGAGCTTGAGCAGCAGCTCGTTGACGTAGAAACCGGCAAACAGGGCGTCAGGGCCCAGCAGCGCGGTGCCACCCACCCATTCGGCGGTGCGCAGCAGGTGCACCTCGCCGCGCTCGTCGGCCGGTGTGCGGCCCAGCAGGGTCAGCACCGGCTGGAAGGGCAGCAGCACCGGGCGCAGCTGCGAGGTGGGCCGCTTGGCCCCCTTGGCCACCACCACCACACGGCCCTGGACGCGGGTGAACAACTCCACGACCAGGCTCGTCTCGCTCCAGTCGTGGGTGTGCAGCACATAGGCCAGCAGGGGTGCTGCGGCGCGGGAGGCCGGGCGCCGCGGGGGCGCAGGGCTGCGGGCGGTCAGCCCCGGCGGTGGTCCGGGGATCGGCCCGAGGGACTCCCCGATGGGGGGCGGAGCTTCAGGCTCGGGGTCAGGTTCGGGCGGCTGGCCCTCATTCGTAGCCATAGGAGCGCAAGTGCGTCTCGTCGTCGGCCCAGCCCGACCGCACCTTGACCCACACCTCCAGGAAGACCTTGGCATCCCACAGGCGTTCCAGGTCCTGCCGGGCTTCGCTGCCGATGCGCTTGAGACGCTCGCCGCCTTCGCCGATGACCATGCCCTTGTGCGCGTCGCGCTCGACCACGATCGTGGCGGCGATGCGGCGCAGGTGGCCTTCCTCTTCGAACTTGTCGATGACCACGGTGCAGTTGTAGGGCAGCTCGTCGCCAGTCAGGCGGAACAGCTTCTCGCGGATCAGCTCACCCGCCAGGAAGCGCTCGCTGCGGTCGGTGAGCGCGTCTTCCTCATAGAGCCACGGCTGCTCGGGCAGGTACGGCTTGACGATGCCCAGCAGCCGCTCCACGTCGGCAGGCCGCGTGGCCGACATGGGCACGAACTCGTCGAAGGGGTGCTTTTCCTGCATGGTCTTCAGCCACGGCAGGATGTCGTTTCGGCGGGTCAGCGTGTCGAGCTTGTTGGCCACCAGCAGCGCCGGCTTGCCGGGCGGCAGCAGCGACAGCACCTTGGCATCGGGCGCCCCGAAGCGCGCCGCTTCCACCACGAACAGCACCACGTCGACATCGCCCAGCGAGGCCAGCACGGTGCGGTTGAGGTTGCGGTTCAGCGCGGCCGCATGCTGGGTCTGGAAGCCCGGCGTATCGACGAAGACGAACTGCGCCTCGTCGACCGTGCGGATACCCGTGATGCGGTGCCGCGTGGTCTGCGCCTTGTTGGAGGTGATGCTGATCTTCTGCCCGACCAGTGCATTGAGCAGCGTGCTCTTGCCCACGTTGGGCCGTCCCACGATCGCGACCAGGCCGCACCGCTGTGCAACGCCATCCGCAGGGTCCACGGAGTCGTCAAGTGGAAGACGTGGATCCGGCTCCGCCGGCCCGCCGGCTTCGCCCCCCTGGGGGGGAGGCGCCGAAGGCTTATCGGGGGGGGTCGTCATTCCTGCGCTTCGCGGGGAGTCATTGTTCAGCTTTCAGGGCCTGCAGCATACGCCGTGCAGCCTCTTGTTCGGCGGCTCGGCGTGATCGGCCCTCGCCGCTCTCGGTCAGGTTCAGGCTGGCCACCGCGCATTCGACCTCGAAGGTCTGGGCATGCGCCTGGCCGCGCGTGGCCGTGATCCGGTAGGCCGGCACCGGCACGCGGCGGGCCTGCAGCCACTCCTGGAGCTCGGTCTTGGCATCCTTGCCCCAGCCTTCGATCTCGGTGGCCTGAATGACCTCGCCGAACAGGCGCCGCACCAGCACCTGCGCGGGCTCGAAGCCGCCGTCCAGGAACACGGCACCGATGACTGCCTCCAGTGCGTCGGCCAGGATGGATGGGCGTTGGGCTCCGCCCCCGCGCAGTTCCCCCTCGGACAGCCGCAGGGCCTCGGGCAGCCCCAGGACCAGGGCCACGCGGTGCAGGCTGTCTTCGCGCACCAGATGGGCCCGCACGCGGGTCAGGTCGCCTTCGTCGCTGTCACCGTGGCGCTCATAGAGCAAGGCCGAGACGGCGGTGTTGAGCACGGCATCGCCCAGGAATTCCAGCCGCTCGTTGTGGTCGGCCCCGAAGCTGCGGTGCGTCAGTGCGCGGCGCAGCAGGTCAGGCTGGACGAAGCGGTACCCCAGCCGCTGCTGCAGCGGCGCCAGGGCCAGGACCGGGCGGGGTTCGGCCATGGTCTCTACTTGGACTGGCCCTCGTATCGGATGAGGATGAAGACCGGACCGTAGATCGGAACCAGCTTGTCGTAGGAAAACCCGATCACCACGCGGTCGTTTTCCTTCGTGACGCTCAGGTCCTTGCCCGAGATCGCAGAGATCGAATACTCGAGGTCCTTCTGCTTGTCGAAGGACTGCCGCGCCTCGGCCACCGTGGAAGGCTGGGCGCGTGCGATGGTCTCCACCGTACGCTTGATGGTGAGGTACTCGTTGACGGTCGGGAAGACGCGCACCACGAGATAGGCGCCGAAACCGATGAGCAGGGCCCAGAACATCAGTCCGAACAGCGTGATGCCACGCTGCGACCGCCACGTGGCGTGGCGGCCTTGCCTGCGCGGCGAGCGGTCTGGACGAGTCATGCGCTGCGTTCTCCCCGGTTGGGTCAGGCTATCACTTGAAGGCGCCGATGCGGCCCAGGTTGCCGAAGTTCATCCACACGAAGAATGCCTTCCCGACGATATTCTCATCCGGCACGAATCCCCAATAGCGCGAGTCCTGAGAATTGTCCCGGTTGTCGCCCATCATGAAATAGTGCCCAGGCGGTACTTTGCACACCACGCCTTCGGGGCTGTAGCGGCAGTTCTCGGCCATCGGGAAGTGTTTGGGGTCGGGGCCGTAGTAGGCGGCACGGCGCACATCCACGCGGATCTTGTGCTCCACGTCGCCCAGCTTCTCCTGGTACAGCGGCGCGTAGCTCATGCTGTCGTCGTCGTAGTGCTCGCCCTGTGCCACTTCTTCCACCGGCTGGCCGTTGATGCTCAGCTTCTGGTTGAGGTAGGAAACTTCATCGCCCGGCAGGCCCACCACGCGCTTGATGTAGTCCAGCCGCGGGTCGGCCGGGTAGCGGAAGACCATCACGTCGCCGCGCTTGACGGGGCTGATGTCGATGATCTTCTTGTTGATGACGGGCAGCCGGATGCCGTAGTGGAACTTGCTCACCAGGATCAGGTCGCCCACCATCAGCGTGGGCACCATGGAGCCCGAAGGGATCTTGAACGGCTCGAACAGGAACGAGCGCAGCAGGAACACGACCAGGATCACCGGGAACAGCCCGGCGGTCCAGTCCAGCCACCACGGCTGCATCAGCAGCTTGGCCTTGGCCTGCTCGACATCGCCGTCGACGCGGGCGATGCCCAGCTTGCTCAGTTCGGCCCGGCGCGTGACGTCCTGCTGCTCCATGGCAGCGGCCGCCGCCTCGCGGGCGGGTCTGAAGCGAAGGCGTTCGGCCAGCCAGAAAACCAGTGTCACGACCGTCATCATGAACAACAAGAGCGAAAAGTTGCCTGACCAAAAGCCCAGGAACCACCCACCCAGGTAGGCCACCAGCGCCGCGTAGAGGGCGGCCGTCAAAGAACTCATGGGAATCATCAGTCGTCCACTTGGAGGATGGCGAGGAAGGCCTCTTGCGGGACCTCGACGGCCCCGATCTGCTTCATGCGCTTCTTGCCGGCCTTCTGCTTTTCGAGCAGCTTCTTCTTCCGGGAAATGTCGCCGCCGTAGCATTTTGCCAGCACGTTCTTGCGCAGCGCCTTGATGTTCTCGCGCGCGATGATGTTGGCGCCGATGGCCGCCTGGATGGCCACGTCGTACATCTGGCGCGGGATCTGCTCGCGCATCTTGGCGGCCACTGCGCGGCCGCGGTACTGGCTCTGGGCACGGTGCACGATGATCGACAGCGCATCGACCCGGTCGCCATTGATCATGAGATCGACCTTGACGACATCGGACGCGCGGTACTCCTTGAACTCGTAGTCCATGGAGGCATAGCCGCGCGAGACGCTCTTGAGCTTGTCGAAGAAGTCCAGCACGATCTCGGCCAGCGGCAGCTCGTAGGTGAGCATCACCTGCCGGCCGTGGTAGGCCATGTTGAGCTGCAGACCGCGCTTCTGGTTGGCCAGCGTCATCACCGGCCCCACGCTGTCTTGCGGCATGTACAGGTGCACGGTGACGATGGGCTCGCGGATCTCGCGGATGCGGCCCAGGTCGGGCATCTTGCTGGGATTCTCGACCAGGATCACGCTGCCGTCGTTGAGCTCCACCTGGTAGACCACGCTGGGGGCGGTGGTGATCAGGTCCTGGTCGAACTCGCGCTCCAGGCGCTCCTGCACGATCTCCATGTGCAGCAGGCCCAGGAAACCGCACCGGAAGCCGAAGCCCAGGGCCTGGCTGACCTCGGGCTCGTAGCGCAGCGAGCTGTCGTTGAGCTTGAGCTTCTCCAGCGCATCGCGCAGCTGGTCGTACTCGCTGGCCTCGGTGGGGTACAGCCCGGCAAAGACCTGCGGCTGGATTTCCTTGAAGCCCGGCAGGGCCTGCGTGGCCGGGCCGGCGTTGTTGGGCAGCTTCTTCTCGAGCGTGAGGGTGTCGCCCACCTTGGCCGCCTGAAGCTCCTTGATGCCGCAGATGACGAAGCCCACCTCGCCGGCCTTGAGCGTGTCGCGCGGCACGCTCTTGGGCGTGAAGACGCCCATCTGCTCGATGCCGTAGACCGTATTGGTGGCCATCATGCGGACGCGCTCGCCCTTGCTCAGGCTGCCGTCGACCACGCGCACGAGCATCACCACGCCGACATAGTTGTCGAACCAGCTGTCGATGATCATGGCCCGCGGAGGGCCGTCGGGGTTGCCGCGGGGCGCGGGCATCCGTGCGATCACGGCTTCGAGGATGTCGTCCAGGCCCATGCCGGTCTTGGCCGAACAGGGGATGGCGTGATCGGCATCGATGCCGATCACGTCCTCGATCTCCTGCTTGGCGCGCTCGGGGTCGGCCTGCGGCAGGTCCATCTTGTTGAGCACCGGCACGACCTCGACGCCCAGGTCCAGCGCCGTGTAGCAGTTGGCCACGGTCTGCGCTTCGACACCCTGGGACGCATCCACCACCAGCAAGGCGCCTTCGCAAGCCGACAGCGAGCGGCTCACCTCGTAGCTGAAGTCGACGTGCCCCGGTGTGTCGATGAGGTTGAGCTGGTAGACCTGGCCGTCAAGGGCCGTGTAGCTCAACGCGGCGGTCTGCGCCTTGATGGTGATGCCGCGCTCGCGCTCGATGTCCATCGAGTCCAGCACCTGCGCTTCCATCTCGCGGTCCGACAGGCCGCCACAGCGCTGGATGATGCGATCGGCCAGCGTGCTCTTGCCGTGGTCGATGTGGGCAATGATTGAGAAATTGCGGATGTGATTCATCGAACGAGATTGCATCGCGGTTGCACGCTGCGCGACACAACCCAGGCGACGAATGGAAGCACCGTGCGTTGAACGGCGCGACCACGCGGCCGTTGGCGGTGACGGTGAATGAGGTTAAAAAAAAGGCGCGTCCAAATGAGTGACGCGCCTTCCAACAGATCGTTTGGCAACTGCTTGTTGGGCATTCATTGTAGATCAAAGGATCGGCCTGGAAGCCGCGTCATTGCTGCATTTCCGGCCGTTGCAGCGATCCCACAGGCCAAGTTGTACACAAGTTATGCACAGTCTCGAATTCGCAACTTTCCGGTTCGTTGCCAGCACCGCTCGCCGCCCCTCGAAGGGTAAAGCGAGCGCTTCAGAGGCCTATTCTAGACGCCCGAACCGCTAATCGAATCGCTAACGAATTCGAAGTGAAAGGTCACTAACTCACGGGCCCGCGAGGGCATAAAGCATGCCAAATTCGGGCTCGCACACAATTCCATCATATGGAAAGACCGGGCTGGGGACTCAACTTGCAGGGCGGCCCCGGACCCGTGGCCGCCCGCATCCGGAGACGCGGACGACCGAGGGTTACTACTTACTTTGACGGCCGGATGATCAAGTAGTTGGTCCATTCGCCACGCCGAACGAGCAGGCTGATCGCCTTGCCCTTCTCGGCCTTGGCCGCCGCGGCGGTGAACTGCTTGCTGTCGGCCACCTCCACATTGTCGATGGAAAGGATCACGTCGCCTTCGCGCACACCGGCGCGCGCCGCGGCGCCTTCCACCGCATCCACCTTCACGCCGCCCCGCACGCGCAGTTCCTTCTTCTGGGCTTCGGTGAGGTTGGACACGGTCAGGCCGATCGAGCTCTTGGTGGCCTGCGGTGCGCTGCCGGGCTCTGCGGAGGCGCGCATCGTGGGCTTCTCGGCCTCGAATTCGCCGATATTGACCGAGATGTCCTTGGTGCCGCCGCGGCGGAAGAGCTGCAGCGTGGCCTTGCTGCCCGGCTTCATGCCGCCGATGATCCGCGGCAGGTCGCCGGACTTCTCGACCGGCTTGCCGTCCACCTTGACGATGATGTCGCCGGCTTCCACGCCCGCCTTGTCGGCCGGGCCGTCCTTCTCGACACTGGATACCGCGGCGCCGCGCGCGGCGCCCAGGCCGATGGCCTCGGCCACTTCCTTGGTGACAGGGCCGATCTGCACGCCGATGCGGCCACGGATCACGCGCCCGTTGGTTCGCAGCTGCTCGGCCACGCGGGTGGCTTCGTCGATCGGGATCGCGAAGCTGATGCCCATGTACCCACCCGAGCGGCTGTAAATCTGCGAGTTGATGCCGACCACCTCGCCGCGCAGGTTGATCAGGGGCCCGCCCGAGTTGCCGGGGTTGATGGCCACGTCGGTCTGGATCAGCGGCACGTACTCGCCCGTGTCGCGCTGCTTGGCGCTGACGATGCCGGCGGTCACGGTGTTCTCGAGGTTGAAGGGCGAGCCGATGGCGATCACCCATTCACCGACCTTCAGGCGGTTCACGTCGCCGATCCTCACGAAGGGCAGGCCGCTGGCATCGACCTTGACGACGGCCACGTCCGAGCGCTTGTCGGCGCCGATGATCTTGGCCTTGAACTCGCGCTTGTCGGTGAGCGTGACGATGACCTCGTCGGCGCCGTCCACCACGTGCGCGTTGGTCATGATGTAGCCATCGCTGCTCAGGATGAAGCCCGAGCCCACGCCACGTTGCTGCGGCTCTTCCTCGTTGTTGCGCGGCGAGCGCGGCTGGCCCGGGCCCGGCGTGGGCCGGTTCGGCATGGGAATGCCGAACCGCCGGAAGAACTCTTCGATGTTGGGATCGAGTTCAGCGCCGCCAGACGCGGCGGCGGCCGAGCGGCGCTCGGTGGTGCGGATGTTGACCACCGACGGGCCCACGCGTTCGACCAGTTCGGTGAAGTCAGGCAACTGCACGGTAGGCGTGGGCGATGCGGGCGTGGCCTGCGCCATGCTGTGCGCATGCGGCAGCATCACGCCGGCCAGCATGGCCGCCGCCACGCCCAGGCTCAGGCCGGCACCCCAGGTTCGAACTTTGTTCATGTTGTACGCTTTCTTGGACATCGGATGGAAGGAGCTGCTGGCATCTGCGGCCAGCCTGTCATGGCTTGCGGCGTTCGAGGGCATCGGCGAACTGCCGGAGTGTGGCCATGGGCACGTCCCCCACGACCGTGATCCAGTGCTCGCCCCGGCGCAGCATCCACGTTGCCGTAGCGCCCTGCTGCAATTGCTGCTCACTGCGATGCCGTTCGGGCTTGAAAAGTTCGACGAACAGCGACACCACCGTCAATCCATCCGTGTAGACCGCCTGCAGGACGGGGGATTCCTCGCCCACGATCCCGATCCCGCGGCGCACGCAGCCGACCTGCCGGAAGCCGGCCACCCCGCGCGACAGCGTCCAGCCTTCGGCTTCAAGGGTGGTCTGCTGCTGCTGCGGCCGCAGGACCCGGTAGCCATCGAGCTTGCCGAGCACCTGCATGGTCTGCGAAATGCCGTCGGGCGGCGGCTTCTGCCCGATGTCCACCTCGGAAAAGGCCGTCGACTCCAGCACCGCGCGCGGGCTGGCTGCACCCAGCACGTCGGCGCGCAAAAGCAGGCCGCTGGCCTGGTCCGCCCACAGCCGCAGGGCATAGCGCAAGGTGTCCCGCGGCTCGAGCAGCAGCACGGCGGCCTCGCGCCCGGCCACGCGGCTGGTGCCCTCGGCGCGCAGGTCGTACTGGTCCAGGGCCTGCACTTCGACCCGCTGCGGCGTGGTGGACCACGCGGTGAGCGCGTCGCGCCGCTCCACCACGGCCACCCGGCTCTGCGGCCACAGGGTGTGCACGGCGTCGTTGTGCCGCACGATGCGCTCTTGCCGGCCGTCCATCGCTTCCAGGTGTTCCCAGGTCTGGCCGCCGCTGGTGTAGTGCCAGACGCGCGAACTGGACATGGTGGCACCGGTGCTGAAGACCATCGTGCCCTGGTAGTTGCCCGTGGCGGCCGCGGTCTGGATGCGGGCCAGCCACGCCTTGGCTTCGGCCGGGCCGAGCAAACCGGCAGGGTCCGTGCCGGCGGCGGCAATGGGGATCAGGCACGACGCCAGGGTGGCTGTCCACAGCCACCGCCAGGGCAGCCCGTCCATCACCGGTCAGGGCTCGACGCCGGGGTCACCGCGTCGACGCGGCGCATCAAACCTTCGGGTGCAGACATCATCGAACCGCCGCGGGCCGCCTGGTGGGCCCGAAGATATTGATCCAGCCGGGGGTCGCGGATGAAGGCCGCATTGCCGGTCAGGGTCTGGGGCTGCAGAGCGGGGGTGCTGACCAGGCGGACGCCCGGGCCCACGACGCCTTGCGACTGGGCCAGCGCCGGGCCCGAGGCCTCGCCGGTGGGGCCGCTCAGGCGCACCACCGTCAGCACGCCGGCCACCGCCACGAAGCCCGCGGCCATGGCAGCGGGCACCAGCCAGACCTGCCGTCGCCGCGGCTTCGCTTCAGCCCGCGCCTGCGGCGCCAGCACCACGGGTTCGGCCGCAAGGCGGCTGCGCAAGCCAGCCAGGAAAGCGGCGTCGCGCGCTGGCGTGGAGGCCAGTTCTTCGGACCGCAGCACGTCGCCGATCAGGTGGTAGGTGTGCCAGGCCTGGCGCGCGTGGGCGTCCTCGCGCCACAGGCTGCAGGCACGGGCCAGCTCGCCCGCCTCGCCATCGACCAGGGCGGACATGCTGCTGCGCGACTCGTCGGGTTGCGAAGGAGTGCCTTCGCTGCGGGGCTCTGGGTTCATCACATCGGCTCGAATGGGGGTGAGGGACGAGGGGGTCGGGGTGGGAAGGAGCCAGAAAGGGGCGTGCGCCCTACCAGCGGTCGCCGTCGCGCGTGTCCAGCAGGGGACGCAGCCGCGTGGCGATGGCTTCGCGGGCACGGAAAATTCGCGAGCGAACGGTTCCTATCGGGCAGTTCATGACTTCGGCAATCTCTTCATAGCTCAAGCCTTCGATTTCGCGCAACGTGATGGCTTGGCGCAGATCTTCGGACAGGGCCTGCACCGCCGAGTTCACCGCGGTAGCCACTTCTTTGCTGGCGAGCAAGGCTTCGGGCGTTTCTCCGTCGGTAAGTTCATTTTCTGCGCGTGAAGTTTCCTCGCCGTCTTCGCCCCCCGCACGCGCCGATTCGAAGACCAGCGGGTCGCGCTTGAGATCGACCAGCGCCTTCTTGGCCGTGTTGACCGCGATCCGGTACAGCCACGTGTAGAACGCACTGTCGCCGCGGAACTGCGGAATGGCCCGGTAGGCCCGGATGAAGCTCTCCTGGGCGATGTCCTGCACCAGGTCGACGTCCCGCACCATGCGGCCGATGAGCCGCTCCAGCCGCCGCTGGTACTTGACCACCAGCATCTCGAAGGCCCGCACGTCGCCGTTCTTGACGCGATCGACAAGCAGGGCATCCGCGGCGGCATCGGCTTCAGACATGGCGGTTGCGGATCAAGCCGCCCGGTCCGGGGCGCCGGGGGCGGGAACGGGTTCGGGGCGCCATGCGTACAGCGCCACGCGCAGCCCGTGCCACACCGGGCCCGCCGCCCGGGGGCCGAGCCCGAACCACAGCGGCCGGGGGCCGCGCAGCAGGGGGAGCCGCCGGCCATCCGGCAGGGGCTGGAAGCGCAACAACATCCAACTTCCCAGGTCGATCATCATGGCGGCGTGGCCCGGCTGACCATCGAGCGACCAGCCCGTGCCATCCCAGGCCAGTACGGCCGGCAACTGGCTGGACGCCCGCCAGGACCCGCCGCCGGCGGCCAGCGCCGTGGCCAAGGCCAGACAGCCGACTGGCCATCCGGCCGCATCCACCCGCAGCAACGCCCAGACGCAGGCTACGCCGGCAGCCAGCGCGGGCAACAAGGTCCGGGCCGAACGCCAGGCCGCGTCGTTCGAGCACCGCACGCTGACGGCCGGCGCCGATCGCATGGGTGTGCGTCAGGCGCGCCGGAACACCAGCGTGCCGTTGGTACCGCCGAAGCCGAAGTTGTTCTTCACCGCCACGTCGATCTTCATGGCCCTGGCTTCGTTGGCGCAATAGTCCAGATCGCACGCCGGATCGGGGTTCTGGATGTTGATCGTGGGCGGCGAGATCTGGTGGTGCAGGGCGAGCACGGTGAAGACCGACTCGATGCCGCCCGCGCCGCCCAGCAGATGTCCCGTCATCGACTTGGTGGAATTCACCACCAGCGACTTCGCGGCATCGCCGAAAGCCAGCTTGATCGCATTCGTCTCGTTGAGGTCACCCAGCGGCGTGCTCGTGCCGTGGGCGTTGAGGTACTGCACCTCCTGCGGGTTGACGCCGGCATTGCGCATGGCCGCCTTCATGCTGCGCTTGGGGCCGTCGACGTTGGGCGCGGTCATGTGGAAGGCATCGGCGCCCATGCCGAAACCGGCCAGCTCGGCGTAGATCCGCGCGCCGCGACGCCTGGCGTGCTCGTACTCTTCGAGCACCAGCACCCCGGCGCCTTCGCCCAGCACGAAACCGTCGCGGTCGCGGTCCCATGGGCGAGAGGCGGTCTTGGGGTCGTCGTTGCGCACCGACAAGGCACGGGCGGCGGCGAAGCCCCCCATCCCCAGCGGCGATACGGTGCCCTCTGCGCCGCCGGCAATCATGACGTCGGCATCGCCGTACTCGATCAGGCGGCCGGCCTCGCCGATGCAGTGCAGGCCGGTGGTGCAGGCCGTGACGATGGCCATGTTCGGCCCGGTGTAGCCGTACTTGATCGACACGTGGCCCGAGATCATGTTGATGATCGAGGCCGGCACGAAGAATGGCGAGATGCGTCGGGGACCGCGCTCGCGGTAATCGTCCTCGGTCTGCTCGATCAATGGCAAGCCGCCGATGCCCGAGCCCACCAGGCAGCCATAGCGCTCGGCCCCGTCTTCACCGAGCGTCTCGCCGTGCGGCAGCCCGGCGTCGGACACGGCCTGGATCGAGGCTGCCACGCCGTAATGGATGAAGGTGTCCATGTGGCGGGCTTCCTTGGCCGAGATGTAATCCTCGATCTGGAAGCCCCTGACCTCGCCGGCAATGCGGCAGGAAAAGGCACTGGCGTCGAACTTGGTGACCAAGTCGATGCCGCTGCGGCCCGCCACGAGGTTCTCCCACCCCTGGGCAACGGTGTTGCCGACGGGGCTGACCAGCCCCAGCCCGGTCACGACCACCCTGCGCCTGGTCATTTCGGGGTCAGCCCTTCTGGTGGGTGCTCGCGTAGTCGATCGCGAGCTGCACGGTGGTGATCTTCTCGGCTTCCTCGTCGGGAATCTCGATGCCGAACTCGTCTTCGAGCGCCATCACCAGCTCCACGGTGTCCAGCGAGTCGGCACCCAGATCGGCCACGAAGGCCTTTTCATTGGTGACGTCGGATTCGGGAACGCCGAGTTGTTCGGCAATGATCTTCTTGACTCGCGCTTCAATATCGCTCATGACTCCTCCAGGAGTGGGGACGGTTCAGACAGCCCTCGATTCTACCGGCGGGGCCACGACCGGATCTTTTGCGACCAGGGCAGGGCCCCGGCCTTCGTTGTCAGCTCATGTACATGCCACCGTTGACATGCAGTTCGGTGCCGGTGATGTAGCCCGCCGCACGGCTGGCCAGGAACGCCACCGCCTGCGCAACCTCGTCGGCCGTGCCCAGCCGGCCCAGCGGGATCTGCGCGAGCAGCGTATCGCGCGCGGCTTCGGGCAGGCCCTGGGTCATGTCGGTGGCGATGAAGCCCGGTGCGACGCAATTCACGGTGATGCCGCGGCTGCCCAGTTCACGGGCCAGCGCGCGCGTCATGCCCGCCACGCCGGCCTTGGCGGCGGCGTAGTTGGCCTGGCCGGCATTCCCGCTGGCGCCCACCACCGAGGTGATGTTGACGATGCGGCCATAGCGCTGCTTCATCATCGGGCGCGTGGCGGCGCGGCAGGCGCGGAAAACGGCCTTCAGGTTGGTGTCCAGCACGGCGTCCCAGTCGTCGTCCTTCATGCGCATGGACAAGGTGTCGCGCGTGATGCCGGCGTTGTTCACCAGCACGTGCAGGCCGCCCTGCTGCTTGACGATGCCGTCGATGGCGGCGTCCAGGGCCGGGCCGTCGTTCACGTCCAGCACGATGCCGGTGCAACCTTCGTGCGCCGCCAGGGCCTGCTGGATCGAGGCCGCTCCGCTGGCCGTGGTGGCCGTGCCGATCACGCGCAGGCCGGCCGCAGCCAGCGCCGCGGCAATGGCCCGCCCGATGCCGCGCGAGGCGCCGGTGACCAGCGCAACCTGCACATCACTCATACCAGCATCTCCAGGGCGGCAGCCAGGCTGGCGGGGTCGAGCACCGTGGTGCTGACGATTTCGGGGTCGACCCGCTTGACCAGGCCCGACAGCACCTTGCCCGGGCCGCATTCGAAGACGTGGCCCAGGCCGCGGGCGCGCAGCGCCTGGGTGACCTCGACCCAGCGCACGGGGCCGTAGGCCTGGCGGAACAGCGCGTCGCGGATGGCGTCGGGGCTGCCGGCCACGGCCACGTCGATGTTGTTGATCAGCGGGATCTTCGGCGCCCGCAGGTCGACCTTGGCCAGCCGCCCCCGCAATGCCTCTGCCGCGGGTTTCATCAAGGCCGAGTGGAACGGGGCCGAGACCGCCAGCAAGAGCGCACGCTTGGCGCCCAGGCCCTTGAGCCGCTCGCAGGCCAGATCGACTCCGGCCTTGCTGCCGGCAATCACGGTTTGCTTGGGATCGTTGAAGTTGGCGGGTGCCACGACCTCGCCGCTCTCGGCGGCCACGGCGGCGCAGCCCTGCGCCACCACCGCGGCATCCAGGCCCAGGATGGCGGCCATGGCGCCCGCGCCCACCGGCACGGCATCCTGCATGGCCTGCGCACGGAAACGCACCAGCTTCAGGGCGTCCGGCAGCGCCAGCGCCCCGGCAGCCACCAGCGCGCTGTATTCGCCCAGCGAATGCCCCGCCACCGCCGCCGGCACCGGCCCGCCCTCGGCCAGCCAGGCGCGGTAGCAGGCGATCGCCGCAGCCAGCATCACGGGCTGGGTGTTGGTGGTGAGTTCCAGCGCTTCCTTGGGGCCGGCGTGGATCAGGGCGGCGATGTCTTCGCCCAGGGCCTCGGAGGCTTCCAGCAGCGTGCCGCGCACGGCGGGATGATCGCCCCAGGCGTCGAGCATGCCGACGGACTGGGAACCCTGGCCAGGGAAGACGAAGGCGAACTCACGCATGGGACGGCATGGGTGGGGAGGTCAGGGGGAGTCTGGCAAGCAGGCGTTCAAGGGGCGGTATGGGCTCAGAAATCGAGCAGCACCGCGCCCCAGGTGAAACCACCGCCCACGCCTTCGAGCATGACGGTGTCGCCGCGCTTCACGCGGCCGCTGCGCACGGCCGTGTCCAGCGCCAGCGGGATCGAGGCGGCCGAGGTGTTGCCGTGCTCGTCCACCGTGACCACCAGTTTGGACAGGGGCAGCTTCAGCTTGCGCGCCGTGCTCTGCATGATGCGGATGTTGGCCTGGTGCGGAATCAGCCAGTCCAGGTCGGCCTCGGTGCGGCCGGCGCGCTCCAGCACGGCCCGGGCCGCGCTGTCCAGCACGCCCACGGCCAGCTTGAACACGGACTGGCCGTCCATCTTCAGCAGCGGATCGCCCAGCACCTGTCCGCCCGACACCGTGCCGGGGACGCACAGGATGCCCACGTGGCGGCCGTCGGCGTGCATGTCGGTGGCCAGGATGCCGGGCTCGGCGCTGGCTTCGAGCACCACGGCGCCGGCGCCATCGCCGAACAGCACGCAGGTGGTGCGGTCGTTGAAATCCAGGATGCGGGAAAAGATCTCGGACCCGATGACCAGCGCGCAGCGCGCCATGCCGCCGCGGATCATCGAATCGGCCACCGACAGGGCATACACGAAGCCCGAGCACACCGCCTGCATGTCGAAGGCCATGCACCCGTTGGCGCCCAGCTTGTCCTGCAGGATGCAGGCCGTGGACGGAAACACCATGTCCGGCGTGGAGGTGGCCACGATGATCAGGTCGACGTCGTCGGCCGTGCGGCCGGCGGCTTCCAGGGCGGCACGGGCGGCCGGCAGGGCCAGGTCGCTGCAGTTCACGCCATCGGCAGCGAAGTGGCGTGCACGGATGCCCGTGCGCTCGACGATCCATGCGTCGCTGGTCTCGATGCCGCGCTGTGCCAGCAGCGCCGTCATGTCGTCGTTGGACAGCCGGCGGGGCGGCAGATGGCTGCCGGTACCCGTGATGCGCGAGTAGCGGGCGTTCGGCTGTGCGAGGGGGGCAAAGGCCTGTGCGTTCATGCGGCTTGTTCCGACGCGGTGTCGCCGGTCGAGACCGCCTGCGGACGGGCCTGCACGGCGGCGCCGATGCGATCGTGGACCCTGTCCAACAACCGGTTTCGGGCCGCATCATAAGCCCGGGCCAGCGCCTGTTCGAAGGCGAAGGCATCGGCCGATCCGTGGCTCTTGAAGACCAGGCCGCGCAGCCCGAGCAGGGCGGCGCCGTTGTAGCGGCGGGGATCGATGCGGTGCTTGAAGCGCCGCAGCACCGGCAGGGCCACCAGCGCTGCCAGGCGGCTGTAGGGGCCGCGGCCGAATTCCTCGCGCAGGAAGTCGATCAGCATCGAGGCCAGGCCCTCGGAGGTCTTCAGCAGCACATTGCCCACGAAGCCGTCGCAGACCACGATGTCGACCGTGCCCTTGAAGATGTCGTTGCCCTCGACGTTGCCGTGGAAGTTGATCTGCCCTTGGTCGCTGGCCGCGCGCAGGAGTTCGCCCGCGCGCTTGATCACCTCGCTGCCCTTGATGGCTTCTTCGCCGATGTTCAGCAGCCCCACGCGGGGTTCGGCCTTGCCGTCCACGGCCGCCACCAGGGCGCTGCCCATCACGGCGAACTGAAGCAGGTTCTCGGGCGTGCAGTCGACGTTGGCGCCCAGGTCGAGCACGGTGGTGTAGCCGTCGTGGCGGTGCGGCATCACTGTGGCGATGGCCGGGCGGTCGATGCCGTCGACGGTCTTCAGCAGGTAGCGCGCCACTGCCATCAGCGCGCCGGTGTTGCCGGCCGACACGCAGGCCTGCGCGCCGTCCTTGAGTTGGTTGATGGCCACCCGCATCGACGAGTCGCGCTTGCGGCGCAAGGCGGTCTCGACGGAGTCGTCCATCGTCACCACCTCGGTGGCGACCACGTGGGTGCAGCGAGCGGGCAGCGCTTCGCTCCCCAGGAGATCGGCGGCCCCCACCAGCACCAGTTCGGCGGCGGGATGGGCAGCCAGGAACGAGCGGCAAGCGGGCAGCGTCACCGAGGGGCCGTGGTCGCCCCCCATGCAATCGACAGCGATGCGCACCGTTCGCAACGGTGCGGGTGCAGCTTCAGGGCCCAATTGTCAGAACCGACAGGTCAGACCCAAGCAGGCCCATGCCCGAATGATCAGGCGTCGGCCTTGGTCTTGAACACCTTGCGGCCACGGTAGAACCCGGTCGGGCTGATGTGGTGACGCAGGTGCACCTCACCCGTGGTGGATTCCACCGCCGTACCCGGGGCTGCCACCGCGTTGTGCGAGCGATGCATGCCGCGCTTGGAAGGCGACTTCTTGTTCTGTTGGACGGCCATGAATTTCTCCTGTGCAGGCGCGCGGGCACCGAAGTGGATCGTCGGGTCAATGCCGCCGCCCATGCCACGCAAAGCCTGCTAGTGTAGCAGGACCCGGTGCTGCGGATGTGACCGGTTTCAGTGCTTTGCACCGGGGCCGGCGCCGCGCAATGCGGCCAATGCCGCGAAAGGATGGGGTGCTTCCTCGTCCTCGGCCCCGGGCGCCACGGGCAGGGGATTCGGGCAGACCTCATGCCGCGGCACGATGGGCAGGGTGAGGATGAGCTCGTCCTCGAGCAGTTCGAGCAGGTCGATGCGCGGCGGCAGGGCCAGCACATCCTCTTCGGATTCCTCGTCCAGGCGCGCCGCTTCGTCTTCGTCGCGGACGAAGCGGAACTCGCGGTCGACCCGCAGTGCCTCGCGCAGGGGCTGCAGGCAGCGCTGGCACTGCAGGGTCACTTCGGCGCGGCCCTGCAGGTGCAGCCAGACCTGGGGCTGCCCGCCCGACACCGGTTGCAGGCGGCCCTGGGCCTGCCAGGCGGCCGACTCCTCGGCCGCGGGCTCGGCCGCCAGGCCTTCGGCCAGCCGGCGCATCGCCGCCAGCGGCTGCTGCCCCTCCAGCGTGGCGCCGTGGCGGCAGAAGGCCGACAGGTCGATGGCCTTCGGGTCCAGGTTGCGTGTGGTGGCCATGGCTTCAGCGGGCGCCACGGCGGGCAGGCCCGCGGTGGATCGGGATGGCAGCGGACAGCGCGGTGGCCATCCCGGTCGGGATCAACATGCAGGCAGTGTAGCCACACCGAGGCGCCTGCGGCCTTGGGCGCAGGCCTGAGAATCGGCGCCATGCCCGCACCCCGCGACCTGATCCTCGGCTCGACCTCGCGCTACCGGCGCGAGCTGCTCGAACGCCTGCGCTGGCCCTTCGAGGTGGTGGCGCCGCAGGTGGACGAAGCCGCCCTGCCCGGCGAGGCGCCATCCGCGCTGGCCCTGCGCCTGGCCCTGGCCAAGGCCCATGCGGTGGCCGCTGCCCGGCCGCAAGCGGTGGTGATCGGCTCGGACCAGGTGGCCGAGCTCGACGGGCAGGCCATCGGCAAGCCCGGCAGCCACGACCGTGCGGTGGCGCAACTGCGCAGGCTGAGCGGCCGGCAGGCGGTCTTTCACACGGCCGTGGCCGTCGTGTGCCAGGAAGCCCGCCACGCCCAGGCCGAAATGGCCACGGTGCACGTGCGTTTTCGCAGGCTGACGGACGCGCAGATCGAGCGCTACCTGCGCCTGGAAGAACCCTACGACTGCGCCGGCAGCGCCAAGTGCGAGACCCTGGGTATCAGCCTGCTGGAGGCCATCGACAGCGACGACCCGACGGCACTGGTCGGGCTGCCGCTCATCCGCACCGCCCGCCTGCTGCGCGAGTTGGGCATCGACCCCCTCTCACCGCCATGAACAGCGCCAAGACCGGAACCCTGGTGCTCGTGCCCAACGGCCTGGACCTGGGCACCGAGGCGGTGGACCTGCGGCAGGTGGTGCCGCTGGGCGTGCTGGAGCGCGCCGCTGCCCTCCGGCATTGGGCGGTAGAGGACGCCCGCAGCGCGCGAGCCTTCCTCAAGCGCGTGGCCGAGATCACCCCGTTGTGCATGCCCCTGCAGGGCCTGGGCATGGCCGAACTGCCGCGCCCCCGCAAGGGCAGCCGCGAGCCGGTGCCGGCCACCGAATGGCAGGCCCTGCTCGGGCCGGTGCTGGGCGGCGAGGACATGGGGCTGCTGTCGGAGGCCGGCCTGCCCGCCGTGGCCGACCCCGGCGCCTCGCTGGTGGCGGCAGCCCACGCGGCAGGGGTGCCGGTGTTGCCGCTGGCCGGTGCCAGTTCGTTGATGCTGGCCCTGGCCGCCAGCGGCCTGAACGGCCAGAGCTTTGCCTTCGTGGGCTACCTGCCGCAAGAGGCTGCGCCGCGGGCCGCTCGCCTGAAGGACCTGGAGGCGCTGTCGCGCCGCCTGGGCCAGACGCAGATCATGATCGAGACGCCCTATCGCAACGCGGCTTTCCTGGCGGCGATGCTGGCCACGCTGAACCCGTCCACGCAGGTCTCGGTCAGTTGCGGCATCACCCTGCCCGGCGCCTTGTGCCGGACCGACGCGGTCAGCGCCTGGCGCGCGCGGCCGCTGGCCCTGCCCGACCGCTGGCCGGCCGTCTTCAGCCTGCTGGCGGCCTGAAGCCGCCCGCCCAGGCTTGCTGGCAGCCTGCCCTCAGCTCTGCCCGCCCAGCAGCGACGGCACCTTGCGCTTGGGCCGGATGTTGGGCGTCGGGCCGCGGCCCGCGGCCGGTGCGGCCGCGCGGGCGCTGGCTTCCCAGGCGGCTTCGCCGGCGCTGCTCGGTTCGTAGGGCTTGTCGAAGAACGGGTCCCGCGAGGCCGTGGCCACGCGGCGCGGTGGCTCGGGCGGCCGCTCGAAGCGGGGCTCGGGGCTGCTCGGCGGCGCCAGCTCTTCTTCGGCGCGGCGCGGCGGGCGGCGCGGGCGGTCGTCTTCGAGCTCGATGGGTTCGATCTCCAGCTTCTTCTTGATCAGCTTCTCGATGTCGGCCACCAGCCGGGCGTCGTCGCGCGTGACCAGCGTCACCGCCAGGCCCGAGGCGCCGGCGCGGCCGGTCCGGCCGATGCGGTGCACGTAGTCTTCCGCGTTGAACGGCACGTCGAAATTGAAGACTGCGGGCAGGTCGGCGATGTCCAGGCCGCGGGCCGCCACGTCGGTGGCCACCAGCAGGTCGACCTCACCCGCCTTGAAGGCGGCCAGCGACTTCAGCCGCTCGTCCTGGCTCTTGTCGCCATGCAGGGCGGCCGTCTTCAGGCCGTCGCGCTCGAAGGAGCGGGCCAGGCGTGCTGCGCCGAGCTTGGAGTTGACGAACACGATGGCCTGCGACAGGCCGCGGGTCTTCAACAGTTGCGTGACGACGCGTCGCTTGTCGTCGTCGGTGGTGCTGTAGAAGCGCTGTTCGACGTTGGTGGCCGTGGCGTTGGGCCGCGCCACCTCGACCAGGATGGGGTCTTGCAGATAGCTGTTGGCCAGGCGCTTGATCTCGGGCGAGAAGGTGGCCGAGAACAGCAGCGTCTGACGCTCCTTGGGCAGGAACGACAGGATGCGCTGCAGGTCGGGCAGGAAGCCGATGTCCAGCATGCGGTCGGCTTCGTCCAGCACCACGTACTCGACGTGGTTGAGCACCGCATTCTTGGCCTCGATGTGGTCCAGCAGGCGGCCGGGGGTGGCAATCAGCACCTCGACGCCGGCTTTCAATTGCAGCGTCTGCGGCTTCATGTCGATGCCGCCGAAGACCACGGCCGAGCGCAACTGCGAATGCTTGGCGTACTTCTTGACGTTCTCGGCCACCTGGTCGGCCAATTCGCGCGTGGGGGCCAGCACCAGGGCGCGCACCGGGTGGCGGGCCGGCGACATGCTGGCGTTTTCATGGCGCAGCATCTTCTGCAGCAGCGGCAGGGTGAAGGCGGCCGTCTTGCCGGTGCCGGTCTGTGCGGCGCCCATCACATCGCGGCCGGCCAGCACGATCGGGATGGCCTTGGCCTGGATCGGGGTCATGGCCATGTAGCCGGAATCGGCCACGGCGCGCAGCAGCTTGGGGTCGAGCGGGAGGGTATTGAAAAGGGGCGCTGCGGCTTCAGGAGTGGCTTCTGGAATGGGCTCGACAGAGGCATCCGGGGTGTCCATGAGATCGGCAGCTGTGGTTTCTTGCATCCGGGCATTATCCGCCTTGGCTCGTTTTCCCTCAAATGGCGCGCCATGATGGGTCGGGAGCTTCCGCTACCATCAGGGGCTTTTCGGGGCAACGCCGCCCAGGGGCCAGGCTCGATCTTCATGACTGAACAGCGCAATTGCACTCCCGCCAGCCGGGCCTGGCGCGGCGTCTGCACCGCCGCAGCCCTGGTCCTGGCGGCGGGGTTTGCCGGCCCGGCGCGGGCCCAGACCGCATCCCCTGAAACCGCTGCCGGCTCGCAGTCGACACCCAGCGGCAACGTGGTGATCTCCAACGCGCCGCCGGCGGGCTACGGCATGGGCGTCTCGGCCGACCGCGGGCCGGCACCGCAGGCGGACGACCCCCGCAACCTGCAGGCCAACCCCGCAACGGCCCGGCCCGGAGTGCCGGGCGCCCAGGGCTCGCCGAACCCGAATGCGCCGGCCAACCCGGCCAATGCGGCCAATCCGGCCTCCAGGGGCAACGCGACGGGCCCGGTCAACGTCCCCAACCCACCCAACGAGTTCCAGCGCTTCGTCGCAGCGGCCACCGGGCGCAACCTGCCCATGTTCGGCGAGGGCTATTTCAGCAACGGCCAGACCTTCGCGCCGCTCGACCGCGTGCCCGTTCCGGCCGATTACGTGCTCGGGCCCGGCGACGAGCTCTACATCCGCGGCTGGGGCAACGTCGACATCGACTACCGCGCCGTCATCGACCGCACCGGGCAGATCAACATCCCCCGGGTGGGCACCATCGGCGTGGCCGGGCTCAAGGCGGGCGATGTCGAAGGTCACCTGCGGACCCAGATCGGGCGCGTTTTCAAGGGCTTCAACCTCAACGTCACGCTGGGACAACTGCGCAGCATCCAGATCTTCGTGGTGGGGCAGGCGCGGCAGCCGGGCACCTACACCGTGGGCAGCCTGTCCACCCTGGTCAATGCCGTCTTCGCCAGCGGCGGCCCCGGGTCCAACGGCAGCATGCGGCGCGTGCAGCTGCGCCGCGGCAATGCCGTGGTCACCGAACTCGACCTCTACGACTTCATCGTCCAGGGCAACAAGTCCAAGGACATGCAACTGCTGCCGGGCGACGTCATCGTCTACACCTCGGCCGGCCCGCGGGTGGCCGTCCTGGGTGCGGTGGATACGGCTGCCATCTACGAACTCAAGCCCGGTGGCGGCAACCTCGCGGAAGTGCTGGCGCTGGCCGGTGGCAGCCGGGTGCAGGCCAACCTGAAGAACGCCCAACTCGAGCGCATCGACCCCGACAACCCCAAGTCGCCACGGCGCGTGCTGAGCGTGGATCTGGCCGATGCATCGCTGACCCTGATGCGCGACGGCGACATGCTCACCGTGTTCGCGGCCGCCCCCCAGTTCTCCAACGCCGTGACCTTGCGCGGCAACGTGGCCGCGCCGCTGCGCTACCCCTACACACCCGGCATGCACATCAGCAACCTGATTCCGTAGCGGGAGGCGTTGATCACACCGGATTACTATGTTCGGAAGAATCGGCTGGTGCAGTTCACGGACCGGCGCGGGGCGGCGGATGTGCCGGACCCGGCGCGCTCGCTGGACGCACGCGGCCCCCGCGAGGCCGGCGGAACCGTGGACGCCCGCGAGGCCGAGCTGTCCATCCGCAACCTGGTGGACGAACCCAACTGGGAGTACGCGACCATCGAGCGGCTGGACGCCGACCGCATCTCGACCCTGTTGCTACCCTTCCACCTGGGCAAGGCGGTGCTGCAGCACGACCCCAAGGAAGACCTCGCGCTGCAACCGGGCGACGTCGTGACCATCTTCAGCAGCAAGGACATCAAGGGTCCGCAGGCCCGGCTGAATCGCCTTGTGCGGCTGGAAGGCGAAGTCGACCGCCCCGGCGTGTACCAATTGCAGCCGGGCGAGACCCTTCGCGGCCTGCTGACCCGCGCCGGCGGGTTCACGCCGCAGGCTTATGTGTACGGGCTGGAACTCACGCGCGAAGAGACGCGGCAGCGCCAGAAAGAGAACCTGACGGCGGCCGTGGCGCGGCTGGAGGCCACGCTGGCCACGCAGAGTGCGCGCAATGCCGCCAACCGGGCCATAGACGCCAGCGGCGCGTCGGCCGTGGCCGCCAACCAGGCCATCAGCCAGACGGCGCTGCAAGCGCAGGTCGGGCGGCTCTCCCGGCTGGAGCCGAACGGTCGCATCGCGCTGGAGCTCGATCCGAGCGTGTCCACCATCGACTCCCTGCCCGACGTGCCCCTGGAGAACGCCGACCGGATCACCGTGCCTTCGCGCCCGGCCTTCGTGACGGTGGCCGGTGCGGTCGTCAACAGCAATGCCTTCCTGTGGCGGCCCGGCCGCACCGTGGGCGACTACATCAAGCTGGCGGGCCTGGACGAAGCGGCCGACGTCAACTACATGTTCGTGGTGCGGGCGGACGGCACGGTGAACCACGCGGCGAGCTCGCGCGGGTTCCTGAGCGGCAGCAACCTGCAGTCGGAGCCGCTCTTCCCGGGCGATTCGCTGGTGATCCCCAACCAGCTCGATTTCGAAACCTGGGGCACTGCCTTGGTTCGCGGGTTGAAGGACTGGTCGCAGATCCTGTCGAACTTCGGCTTGAGTGCGGCGGCGATCAAGACGTTGCGGCAGTAGTGGTTGGCTATGGAAAACAACGTCACTGGCCGCCTCTCGCCCGCGGCTTACCCCTTGGCCGACGACAGAGCAGACGGCATCGGACTTGTCGAACTGGCTACCTGGCTGGGTGAAGGCAAGCGCCTGATCGCGGGGGCCACCATGGGGGCTGCGCTGCTAGCGGCAGGGGTGTCGTTCCTGCTTGCCCCGGTGTACACCGCACGCACGAGCCTGCTGCCCCCCGGCTCACAGCAACAAAGCGGCTCGGCGGCAGCCCTGGCTGCACTCGGATCGCTGGGTGGGCTGGCCGGGGCCGGCGCAAAAACCCCCGACGACCTGTACGTCGCGCTGCTGCGCAGCGACAGCGTGTTGCTCGGGCTGGATCAACAGTTCAACCTGAAGACCCGCTACAGCGTCAAGGACTTCGAGTCGCTGAGAAAGGTCGC
>CAIJPE010000205.1 GCA_903822435.1 uncultured beta proteobacterium
CCACGCTGTTCCCCGACGACGGCATCGAGATCCAGCACATCACCGGCCAGCGCAATTTTCCGGGCGGCGACATCGGGCGTAAGAAGGACACCCAGCCCACCAAGCCGGTGGAGCCCGGTTCCTACAACTCCGCGGCCATCATCATGCTGACCGACGGCCAACGCACCACGGGCCCCGATCCGCTGGACGCCGCGAAAATGGCGGCCGACCACGGCATCCGCGTCTACACGGTGGGCGTGGGTACCACCAACGGCGAGGTCATCGGCTTCGAAGGGTGGAGCATGCGCGTGCGGCTGGACGAAGAGACGCTGAAGAACGTCTCGCTGCTCACGCACGGCGAGTACTTCTACGCCGGCACGGCCGAAGACCTGAAGAAGGTCTATGAATCGCTCAGCTCGCGCATGGTGGTGGAGCGCAAGGAGACGGAAATCACCGGCCTGCTCGCGGCGCTGGGGGCGCTGCTGGTGGTGACGGCCGCCGGGCTCTCGGTGTGGTGGTTCGGGCGGGTGGCCTGAGCCTCAGCCGCCCTGGGCCTCGACCACCATCTGCACGCGCTGGCGCCCGTTCCATTCGTCCAGCGACAGCCTGAAAGCCAGCACGGCCTGCGCCGGCAGCGGCTCGACCCGCCCGAACCAGATCGCATCGCGCTCCTGGCCGGCGTGGCGCAGCTTCAGCTTCAGGTGCTTTTCACCCACCAGGCGCTGCTGCAGCACCTGCACCTCGTCGCAGAACACCGGCGGTTCGAAGCCCTGCCCCCACACCTGGGCATCCAGCGTGGTGGCGGTCTGCACGTTGAACCACTCCACCGCCAGCGGTCCGTCGGTGCGCACGGTTCGCAGCAGGGCCGCCGCATCCAGCCATTCGTCGGCCACGGCTTGCAGCGCGGCGCCGAACAACGACACCCCTGCCTGCGTGGCTTCCAGCGTGCACCCGGCGGCCATGGCATGCCCGCCGAAGCGCAGCAGCAAGCCCGGGTGCCGCTTGGCCACGAGGTCCAGCGCGTCGCGCAGGTGAAAGCCGGCGATGGACCGGCCGGATCCCTTCAGGCGGCCGTCGGCCCCGCGCGCAAAGACGAAGGTGGGGCGGTGCAGCCGGTCCTTGACGCGGCCGGCCACGATGCCGACCACCCCCTCGTGGAAGGATTCATCGAAGAGCGTCACCGCGCTGGGTGCCGCCTCGGTCTCGGGCATCAGCCGGGCCAGCGCTTCCTCGGCGCGTTGTCGCATCTCGCCTTCCACCTCGCGACGTTCGCGGTTGATGGCGTCCAACTGCGCGGCAAGTTCCGTGGCACGGACGGGGTCGTCGGTGATGAGGCATTCGATGCCCAGCGTCATGTCGGCCAGGCGGCCTGCGGCATTGATGCGCGGGCCGAGGGCGAAGCCGAAGTCGAAGCCTGCGGCGCGGGCCGGCTCCCGGCCCGCAGCCTGGAACAGTGCCGCGACGCCAGGCTGCATGCGGCCGCTGCGCACCCGCTTCAGGCCCTGCGCCACCAGGCGGCGGTTGTTGGCGTCCAGCCGCACCACGTCGGCCACGGTGCCCAGTGCCACCAGG
This sequence comes from uncultured beta proteobacterium, assembly GCA_903822435.1. Classification (GTDB taxonomy): domain Bacteria; phylum Pseudomonadota; class Gammaproteobacteria; order Burkholderiales; family Burkholderiaceae_C; genus Rubrivivax. Next base: position 1,552 of record CAIJPE010000205.1, read on the forward strand.
TCCAGCAGGGTGTCCAGCCGCGGCTGGGACGGGGCGCCGGGCCCGTCGTAGGCGCCGCGGCGACGCAGCTCGGCCCGAGTGGCCAGCAGCACGTAGAACATCACACCCACGCCGGCCATCGCCTTGCTCTCGAACGCGCAGCCCGGCTGGTTGGGGTTGACGATGACGTCGGCCTCGGGCAGCAGGACCGCGCCATCCACCAGCGCCGGAAGGTGGTGGTCGGTCACCAGCACCTGCAGGCCGGCGGCTCGCGCGTGCGCCACGCCCGCGTGGCTGGCGATGCCGTTGTCCACGGTCACCAGCAGGTCGGGGTGCAGCGGCAGCGCCAGGTCGACGATGGCCGGTGTCAGGCCGTAGCCGTGCACCGCGCGGTCGGGCACCACGTAAGCGATCGAGGACGGGTCGGCACCCAGCAGCTTCAGGCCCCGCACGGCGACGGCGCAGGCGGTGGCGCCGTCGCAGTCGTAATCGGCCACCACGCAGATGCGCCGCCGTGCGGCCAGGGCATCGGCCAGCAGCACGCCGGCCTCGGCGCTGCCCTTGAGGGTGTCGGGCAAGAGCAGGCGCGAGAGGCTGTCGTCGAGCTCCTCCGCGCTGCGCACGCCGCGCGCGGCCAGCAGCCGTGCCAGCAGCGGGTGCACGCCGGCTTGTTCGAGCGCGAAGCTGATGCGCGGCGGCACGTCGCGGCGTTGCAGGATCACAAGCTCTCCAGCAGGGGCCCGATGGCCGGTTGGGTGAACAGGCCGCGCAGGCGCCGGCCCAGGCCCGGCGCAGCGCCGGCCCAGGTGGCGCTGGCGCGCTCGCCGCACAGGGTCAGGCGCACGGTCTGGCCGGCGCGGGAAAGGGCCAGGCACGCGGCCACCGGGCCGGCGTCCAGTTGTTCCCAGGCCCGGGCCCAGGCGGCCCAGTCGTTGGCCAGGGCCGGTAGTCGCAGCCGGTCGTCGACCTGCGGCGCTGCCGCGGCGGCGGGCCGCGCCACGCCGCATCCGCTCAGCCAGAAGGAGTTGATCGGCAACAGGCCCCGAGTCTCGCGCTCCTCGTTCAAGGGATGCGTGTGCAGCAGCATCTGCGCTTCGCTCTGCAGCCGGCGGATGCGGCGCGCCGCGGGGTCGGTGCCCAGCCAGGCGTCGACGTTGCGGCCGATCACCCGGTCCAGCGACGCCGTCGCCAGGCCGGCCAGACTTTCGTGCCGCAGGTACCAGCGCAGCGGGGCGCCATAGTGGAAGCCGTAGCCGGCGCTGGCCAGCAGCTCGTGCAGGGCGGCAAAGCAGGCGCGGGAAGCCGCTTCGTCGAGTTGCAGCTCGGCCGGGTCGACCAGGCTGACCTGGTCGGTGCCCAGGTGCCAGTGGGCCGGGGTCAGCCAACCCCAGGCGGCATCCGCCGGATCGATGCCATCCTGCGGTGCGGCCAGGGCCGCCCAGGGGTGCGCTTCGGCGGCAGGCCACCCCAGGGCCTGGGCCAGGGCCCGTTCGTGGGGCGGCACGAAGCTCCACTCGTCGGCAGCGTCGCGCTGCACTTCGGACAGCCGGGCCAGCAGGGCCAGCAGGTGGGGCAGCCGTGGCACCGCAGTGGCCCTGGGCCTGGCGGAGGTGGGGGCCGCCAGCGCCGAGGCGAAAGGGATCAGCAGGTGCATCGGGGCATTATCCGGGTGCCTTCGGGGCCGTGCGGCGCGCTCCGGTAGCATCCCCAGCCCATGAACCTGCCCTATGAGTGGCACATCGGCTGGCGCTACACCCGCGCCGGCCGCACCGGCCGTCGCAACGGCTTCATCTCCTTCATCAGCGGCGTGTCGATGCTCGGCATCTCGCTGGGCGTTGCCGCGCTCATCATCGTGCTCAGCGTGATGAACGGCTTCCAGAAGGAGGTGCGCGACCGCATGCTCAGCGTGATCGCGCACATCGAGATCTTCGATGCCGCCGGCGGCGCCCTGCCCGACTGGCACGCCACTGCGGCCGCCGCCCGCCGCGACAGCCGCGTGATCGGCGCGGCGCCCTTCGTGGCTGCACAGGCCCTGGTGGGCCGCGGCGATGAGCTGCGGGGCGCCATCGTGCGGGGCATCGACCCGGCCGAGGAAGGCGCCGTCACCGATCTGGCGCGCCAGCAGGCGCCGCTGCTGGCGCAGCTCAAGCCGGGCGCGTGGAACATCGTGCTGGGCGCCGAGCTGGCCCGCATGCTGGGCGCCAAGGTGGGCGACAAGGTCACCATCGTCTCGCCCGGCGGCCAGGTGACGCCGGCCGGCGTGGTACCGCGCCTGAAGCAGTTCAACCTGATCGGCACCTTCGAGGTCGGGCACTACGAATACGACAGCGGGCTGGCCCTGATCCACCTGGACGATGCGGCGCGGCTGTTCCGCGTCGATGGTCCCACGGGCGTCCAACTGCGCCTGAACGACCAGTACGCGGCGCGCACCGTATCGGCCGAGCTGGGGCACAGCCTCGGGCCTTCGGTCAGCGTGCGCGACTGGACGCGCACCAACCGAAACTGGTACGACGCGGTGCAGGTCGAGAAGCGCATGATGTTCATCATCCTCACGCTGATCGTGGCGGTGGCGGCCTTCAACCTGGTGTCGATGCTGGTCATGACAGTCACCGACAAGCGCGCCGACATCGCCATCCTGCGCACGCTCGGCGCCACCCCGCGCTCGATCATGGGGATCTTCATCGTGCAAGGCGCCGCCGCGGGCATCATCGGCACGGTGGTGGGCGTGGCCCTGGGCCTGCTGGTGGCCTTCAACATCGACGTGATCGTGCCGGCCATCGAACGGCTGCTGGGCGTGGCCTTCCTGCCCGGCAGCATCTACCTCATCAGCCGCATGCCCAGCGACCCCCTCGCCAGCGACATCGTGCCCATCGTGCTCATCTCGCTGGCGCTGGCCTTCATCGCCACGCTGTACCCGAGCTGGCACGCCAGCCGCGTCAACCCCGCCGAGGCACTGCGCTATGAGTGAAGTCGGTGGGTCCAGCGTGCTGGCCGCCCACCAGTTGCACAAGCGCTACTCGGAGGGCCGCGGTGACCAGGCCCTGGACGTGACGGTGCTGCGCGGCATCAGCCTGCAGGTGGCGCGCGGCGAGACCCTGGCCGTGGTGGGCGCCTCGGGCTCGGGCAAGAGCACGCTGCTGCACCTGCTGGGAGGGCTGGACACACCCACCTCGGGCCGGGTGGAGCTGATGGGCCGCGACCTGGCCACCCTGGACGCCGCCGCGCAAGGCGCCTGGCGCAACCGGCACCTGGGCTTCGTCTACCAGTTCCACCACTTGCTGCCCGAGTTCACGGCCCTGGACAACGTGGCCATGCCGTTGCGTGTGCGCCGCATGCCCGTGGCCGAGGCCCGCGAGCAGGCGCAGCGCATGCTCGCCACGGTGGGGCTGCAGGCCCGGCTGAACCACCACCCGGCGCAGCTGTCGGGGGGCGAGCGGCAGCGCGTGGCCATCGCCCGGGCGCTGGTCACGCGGCCGGCCTGCGTGCTGGCTGACGAACCCACGGGCAATCTCGACCGCACCACCGCCGGCGCGGTGTTCGATCTGATGCTGGCCCTCGCCCAGGCCCATGGCACGGCCTTCGTGGTCGTGACGCATGACTTGAACCTGGCCGCTCGCTGTGGCCGCACGCTCACCCTGGACATGTGAGCGTCCGTAGAATCCCGAGGGTGCACCTCACCAACGCGGATCTCCACAGCCACAGCAACGTCTCCGACGGTACCCTCACCCCTGAAGCCCTGGCCGAACGCGCCCGGGCGCAGGGCGTGGAGTTGTGGTCCCTCACCGATCACGATGAACTGGCTGGGCAGGCCCGGGCACGCCGGACCGCCCTGGCGCTGGGCATGGACTACCTGACGGGCACCGAGATCTCGGTCAGCTTTGCCGGGCAGACCGTCCACATCGTCGGCCTGGGCTTCGACGCGGAGAACGCCGCGCTCAACGAAGGCCTGTCGGCCACGCGCAGCGGCCGCCGCCAACGCGCCCTGGACATGGCCGCGGGGCTGGCCAGCGTCGGCATCGAAGGCTCCTTCGAAGGGGCGCTGAGGTACGTCGGCAACCCCGAACTGATCTCCAGGACGCATTTCGCGCGCTACCTGGTCGAAAGCGGCGTCTGCCCCGACACCCATTCGGTCTTCCGCAGGTACCTGACCGAAGGCCACCCGGGCTACGTGCCGCACAACTGGGCGCGCCTGGGCGACGCGGTGCGCTGGATCCGCGAGGCCGGCGGCATCGCCGTCATCGCGCACCCCGGCCGCTACCGCTTCACGCCGACCGAGGAATACGCACTCTTCACCGAGTTCATCGGCCACGGCGGGCGCGGCGTGGAGGTGATGACGGGCAGCCACAGCCCCGCCGAGCACATCCGCTACGCCGACACCGCCATCGAGTTCGACCTGCTGGCCTCGCGCGGCAGCGACTTCCATGCGCCGGGCGAAAGCCGCACCGAGCTGGGCACGCTACCCGACCTGCCGGGCCGGCTGACCCCCGTGTGGGAGGCGCTGGAGCCCCGAATCGAGCGCGCCCTGGCGTAAAAACCCGAATTCGGGCTATACTTGCGGGCTGGCTTCAAAGCGAAGCCTCTCGTTCATCCCCACTGGCCTTTTGCCGCTTACCGGACTCTTTCGGTCAGTGCGCGTCATTTTCAGGGTCGGCGGCGATGCCGTCGCTGTAACCCTGGAACCGGTTCAAACCGGCGCCTGGCCCCATGGGCCGGCCGAAATCGGCCCATGCACCGCGACCCTACCCCGCGTGGCCTTTGCACTTTCGACTGTGCGGGCCGCGATGGCGCTGCCGTGCGCCGCGAGTGAAAGATGTCCATGACTTTTGAATCCCTGAACCTGCACGAGAACCTGTCTCGTGCCCTGCAAGCCGCCGGCTATACCGAGCCGACCGACGTGCAATCCGCCGCCATTCCTCCGGGCCTGGCCGGCGCCGACCTGATGGTCAGCAGCCGCACCGGCAGCGGCAAGACCGCCAGCTTCATGCTGCCGGCCCTGACCAAAGTGCTGGCCAGCCGCCAGGCCGCTCCCGGCGGTCCCGGCCAGAAGGCACGCGGCCCCCGCGTGCTGGTGCTGACCCCCACCCGTGAACTGGCCCTGCAGGTCGCCAAGGCGGCTTCCGACTACGGCCGCTTCGTGCCTGGCCTGCGCGTGGCCACGGTGGTGGGCGGCGTGCCTTATGGCGCCCAGCTGGCGGCCCTTCGCGGCCACCTGGACATCCTGATCGCCACCCCTGGCCGCCTGATCGACCACCTGGGCTCCGGCAAGGCCGTGCTGGGCAACGTCGAGATGCTGGTGCTGGACGAGGCCGACCGCATGCTGGACATGGGCTTCATCGACGACATCCGCCTGATCGTCGAAGCCACGCCGAAGCAGCGCCAGACCGTGATGTACAGCGCCACCTTCAGCGGCCACGTGGGCCGCCTGGCTGCCGACCTGCTGCGCGACCCGCAGCGCATCGAAATGGCCTCGCACACCGAAGGCCACGCCGACATCGAACAGCGCCTGCACTGGGCCGACGACTTCGAGCACAAGAACGCCCTGCTCGACCATATCCTGACCGAGCGCAGCGTCGAGCAGGCCGTCGTCTTCACCAGCACCCAGCGCGATGCCGATTGGCTGGCCGACCGCCTGCACGAGATGGGCCATTCCGTGGCCAGCCTGCACGGCGGCATGCCGCAGGGCCGGCGCAACCGCGTGCTGCAAGGCCTGCGAAGCCGCCACCTGCGCGTGCTGGTGGCCACCGACGTCGCCGCCCGCGGCATCGACGTGCCGACCATCAGCCATGTCATCAACTTCGGCCTGCCGATGAAGGAAGAGGACTACGTCCACCGCATCGGCCGCACGGGCCGCGCCGGGCGCACCGGCCTGGCCGTGACGCTGGCCGAGCGCCGCGACACGGGCATGATCGGGCGCATCCAGCGCTACACCACGCAGCGCATCCCGGCCACCACGATCGAAGGCCTCGAACCCAAGCGCCCTGAGCCCAAGGCAGCCCCCTCGGCGCCGCTGGGCCGCGGTGCCAAGCCCGGCAAGGGCTACGGCCCTCGCGTGCCGGGTGGCAAGCCCTTCAAGCCGGCCGGCAAGACCTTCTCGAAGGACCCGCGGCCGGCGCGTTGAGCACCCGCTGGCGGCTAGACCGCCAGCAGCTCGACCTCGAACACCAGCGTGGCGTTGGGCGGGATCACCCCGCCGGCGCCGCGCGCCCCGTAGCCCATGTGCGGCGGGATGGTCAGCACACGCGTGCCGCCGACCTTCATGCCTTGCACACCTTCATCCCATCCGCGGATGACTTCGCCGCCACCCAGGCCGAAGCTGAAGGGGTCGCCTCGGTCCTTGCTGGAATCGAACTTCTTGCCGCGTGAGTTCGCCGCAGTGGGGTCGTGGAGCCAGCCGGTGTAGTGCACACGCACGCGGCGGCCCGCCACGGCGGTGGCACCCGTGCCCTCCACGGTGTCGACATGCTGCAATTCGGCCGGGGCTCCGGCGTTCTGGGTCGGGCTGTTCATGCTGTGGTCCTCGGGTCAAAGCTCGCAATGATGCCAGCCCAGGAGCGCACCGCCTGCGAAAGCCATTCGGCCAGGCTGCCCGCAGCCATGGGCGCCAGGCCCAGCACCTGCCCGGCAGCCTGCAGCGCGGCCACTGGGTCCTGCAGGTCCAGGGCCTGGGCCCCGTTCTGCTTGCTCAGCTTTTGGCCGTCCGCGGCCAGCACCAGCGGGGTGTGCAGGTAGCTCGGCCGCGGCAGCCCCAGCGCCTGCTGCAGCTGGATCTGGCGCGGCGTGTTGTCGGCCAGGTCGACACCTCGCACGACGTGGGTGATGCCCTGGGCCGAATCGTCGACCACCACCGCGAGTTGATAGGCCGCCAGGCCATCGGCGCGGTGCAGCACGAAGTCACCCACCGCCAGGGCCACGTCCTGCTCCTGCGGCCCCAGGCGGCGATCGACCCAGCGCGTCAGGCAGTCCCGGACCCGCAATCGGGTGGCGCGTGGCGCCCTGCCCTCGAGCCCGTCGCGGCAGGTTCCGGGATACACCATCTCATGGCCCGCGGGCGTGACCCTGCCGCGGCCGGCCAGCACGGCTTCGATCTCGCTGCGCGTGCAGCCGCAGGGATAGGCGCGGCCATCCTGCAACAGCCGGTCGCGCGCGGCCCGGTAGTCGGCGCTGCGGCGGGACTGCCACCACGGCGGCTCGTCGGGCACCAGCCCGCATCGCGCCAGCTGGCCCAGGATCACTTCATCCTGACCGGGCGGACATCGCGGCAGGTCGACGTCCTCGATCCGCACGAGCCACCGCCCCGCGTGCGCCCGGGCATCCAGCCAGCTGGCCAGCGCCGCCACCAACGACCCCGCGTGCAGCGGGCCGGTAGGGGATGGTGCGAAGCGGCCTCGGTAGCCCGCCGTTGCGCTGTCGCGGCTGCCGCCCGAGGCCATGCCCGGCACGGCCTCAGGCCAGGGGCCCGGCATGGCGCTCCAGCAGCGCGCGCCGGGTGGTCGGGCTTTCCAGCTGCGTCAGCCACCACTGCAACGCACGGCCCAGGCCCAGCGCGCCCCGGTCGGCGCGCCAGGCGTAATGCATCTGTGCCACTGCCGGAGGACGGGCGGTCTCCTTCATCACCAGGTGGCCTGCCTCCAGGTGCGGCTGGGCCAGCGGATAGGGCAGGAAACCGCAGCCCAGGTTGCGCAGCAGCGCTTCGAGCTTGGTGCGCATGCTGGGCACGGTCAGCACGTCCTGGCCGGGCAGCAGGTTCACCGTCATCGGCGCCAGCCGCTGGGCCGTGTCGGCGACGGCCACGGCGCGGTGGTGGACGAGTTGCGCATCGGTCAGGGGCTCGGCCGCATGCGCCAGCGGGTGATGGGGCGCCACGCAGAACACGAAGTGCACTTCGCCGAAGGGCCGCAGCTCGATCCCGCCGGGGTTGAGGTGCTGCGACGACACGCCGATCGCCAGGTCGACCTGCCCGGTCACCAGGTCTTCCCAGGTGCCGGTCAGCACGCCGGTCTTCAAGCGCACGCGGGTAGCCGGCCCCGACACCTCGCCGTCGGCCAGCGGCGTGGTGGCGCGCACCTGGCAGAAGGACTGCACCAGGTCGAAGACCACAGGCATGGAGACCAGGTCCTCGACGCTGATGGACAACTGCGTCTCCCAGCCGCTGGCAATGCGCCGCACGCGGTTGGCCACCGCGTCCATCTCCTGCAAGAGGCGGCGACCCTCGTGCAGCAGCTCGGTGCCCGCGGCGGTGAGCTGCGCCTGCCGCGAGCTGCGATCGAAGAGCAGCACGTCCAGCGCGTCCTCGAGCTGGCGGACGCTGTACGTCAGCGCCGAAGGCACCTTGCCCAGCTCACGCGCCGCCGCGGCGAAGCTGCCGGTGCGGGCGATGGTGTCCATCATCACCAGGGCGTCGGGCGTCAGCGCATGCAGGCGGTCGGTCATGTCTTTCATCTTATTTGAACGTGACCTTCAACGCGGTGAAGACCCGGCCGCTGCCCGCCGGCCTACAGTCCCTTCATACAAGGAGCCCCACATGATCACCCTGCGCAAGTCCGCCGACCGCGGCTACGCCGACCACGGCTGGCTCAAGAGCCACCACAGCTTTTCGTTTGCCGACTACCACGACCCGGCCCACATGGGCGTGGGCAACCTGCGCGTCATCAACGAGGACCGCATTGCCCCGGGTACCGGCTTCGGCACCCACGGGCACCGCGACATGGAGATCGTCAGCTACGTGCTGGACGGCGCCCTGGCGCACAAGGACAGCATGGGCAACGGCACGGCCGGCGGCGCCAACGCCGGGGTCATCGTGCCCGGTGACGTACAGCGCATGAGCGCCGGCAGCGGCGTGCGGCACAGCGAGTTCAACCACGCGGCCGATGCCACGACGCACTTCCTGCAGATCTGGATCCTGCCCAGCAAGGCCGGCATTGCGCCCGGCTACGAGCAGAAGCACTTCGACACGGCCAGCAAGCGGGGCACCCTTCGCCTGGTGGCATCACCGGACGGCCGTGAAGGCTCGGTGACGATCCACGCCGACGCCGCGCTGCGTGCCGGCCTGTTCACCGGCGACGAACGGGCCGAACTGCCGCTGGTGCCCGGCCGCATCGCCTATGTGCATCTGGTGCGCGGCAGCCTGCACGTCAACGGCATGGCCTTGCGCGGCGGCGACGCCGCACGCCTGGACGGCGAGTCGCGGCTGGTGCTGGACAGCGCCAACGATGCCGAAGTGCTGGTCTTCGACCTGGCTGCCTGAATTTCCCGGCCGGCCCGTGCCCCCAGGGGTGCGGGCCAGCATTCTGTCGTCCCCACCGAGAAAGCCCCACCCATGAGCAAGATCGTCATCGTTTACCACAGCGGCTACGGCCACACCAGGAAGGTCGCCGAGGCCGTCGCTGAAGGCAGCGGCGGCACGCTGCTGGCCATCGACGCCGAAGGCAACCTGCCCGAAGGCGGCTGGGAGCAACTGGCTGCCGCCAACGCCATCGTCTTCGGTTCGCCGACCTACATGGGCAGCGTGAGCTGGCAGTTCAAGAAGTTCGCCGATGCCAGCAGCAAGATCTGGTTCACCCTGGGCTGGAAGAACAAGCTGGCCGCGGCCTTCACGAACTCGGCCTCGATGAACGGCGACAAGCACTCCACCCTGCACTACCTGTTCACGCTGAGCCAGCAGCACGGCATGTTCTGGGTGGGCACGGGCATGATGCCCAGCAACAGCAAGGCGGCCACGCGCAACGACATCAACTATGTCGCCTCGTCGGCGGGGCTGATGACGGCCACGCCCTCGGACGCGTCGACGGACGAGATGGTGCCGGGCGACATCGCCACCGCCAAGGCCTTCGGCCAGCGCGTGGCCGAAGCCGCCAGCCGCTTCGCCTGACGGTGCCTAGCCGAGGCGGCCGCGGGCCAGCGCGGCCCCGGCCGCCAGGGCCTTGAGCTTGGCCTCGGCCACGGCACGCGACATCGGCGCCAGGCCGCAGTTGGTGCAGGCGATCAGCCGCTCGCGCGGCACGAACTTCAGAGCCAAGCCGATGGTGTCGGCCACTTCCTCGGGCGTCTCGATGGTGTCGCTGGCCACGTCGATGACGCCCACCATCACGTCCTTGCCCTCGAGCAGGGCCATCAGGTCGGGTGGCACGTGCGAGTGGAAGCACTCCAGGCTGACCTGGTCGATGCGGCTGGCCGCCAGGGCCGGGAACACCTTCTCGTACTGGCGCCACTCCTGCCCCAGCGTGTTCTTCCAGTCGATGTTGGCCTGGATGCCGTAGCCGTAGCAGATGTGGACTGCCGTGGTGCAACTCAGCCCCTGCGCAGCGCGCTCCAGCGCCGCCACGCCCCAGCCGGCGGCCTCGTCCATGTAGACATTGAAGGCCGGTTCGTCGAACTGCACCACGTCCACGCCGTCAGCCTGCAGCGCCAGGGCCTCCTGGTTCAGCAGTTCGGCGAAGGCATGGGCCAGGCGGACGCTGTCGCCGTAGTGGCGGTCGGCCACGGTGTCCACGATGGTCATGGGCCCCGGCAGGGTGAACTTGATCTTGTGCCGGGTGTGGGCCCTGAGGAAGCGGGCCTCGGCTTCGTGCACGCGGCCCTTCAGGCGCAGCGGGCCCACCACCTGCGGCACCATGGCCTTGTAGCGGTCATTGCGGATGCCCATCTCGACCTTGTGCTCGAAGTCGATGCCTTCCACCCGCTCCAGGAAACCGTGGACGAAATGCTGGCGGCTCTGCTCACCGTCTCCGATCACGCTGACGCCGGCATCTTCCTGCGCCTTGATCCACAAGAGTGTGGCGTCCAGCTTGGCCTGGGCCAGGTCCGCCCCTTCCGGCAGCCAGCGCGGCCACAGCTTGCCGGTTTCGGCCAGCCAGGCGGGTTTGGGCAGGCTTCCGGCGATGGCCGTTTCGAACATGGGAGTCTCCGATCGCTGTGTAAAAGTAAACAAATGTTACCAAAGCACCAAGGGGCAACCGCGGCACGGCGGAACCCTCTGGGCCTGCCCCGTTTCCAAGTATCCCAAGTCCGCCGAGGTGCTGCACACTTCATGCTTGCGGCCCGATCCGATCGACCCGGCCCCTCACCGTTGCCCGACCACAAGTCCCCGTGACCAGTTCCACCGCCGACATCGCGAACCAGACGCGCCGCAGCCCCAGCGGCAACGAACGGCCACGCCTGAGCGACGCGGAGTCGCAGCTGTCCCTGGCCGTCGAGCTGGGCAACATCGCGCTGTGGCGGCACGACCTGCGCACCGGGCGCATCCAGTACAACACCCGCGGCTGGCTGATGATGGGCCTGGTGCCGCGTGAGGAAGGGTTGTCGCTGGCCGAGGCGCGGGATTTGCTGCACCGGGACGACCTGCCCCTGGTGCTCGAGAACGTCGACCGCTCGCTGCGCCAGGACCGGCCCGTCGACCTGGAGGTTCGCCTGCGCCGGGCCGATGGCGAGTGGCGCCACATCATGACGCGGCGCTCGGTCGAGCGCGATGCCGAGGGGCAGGCCGTCGCTTTTATCGGGGTGTCGCTGGACGTCACCGATCGCGTGGGCCAGGCCCGGCGCGCCGAAGAAATCTCCCGGCGTTTCGAGTTGCTGACGGGTGCCGCGGGCATCGGCTACTGGCAGTTCGAGCCCGATGCCGACAGGCCGTTCTGGAGCGAACCCCTGCGCGTGCTGCACGGCTTGCAACCCGATGAACCTGCGCCCACCTTCGGCGAATGGCTGCGCCAGTGGGTGCACCCGGCCGACCGGACCGATACCTGGCGACAGTTCGAGCAGTGGCGCCACGGCGACCGTGAAGACCTTTCGCTGGGCCTGCGGCTGATCCGCAGGGATGGCCAGGTGCGCCACGTGATGGCCCACGCCCGTGCCGGAAGCGCCTCCCGGCGCAGCCTGCAGTACGGTCTCGTCATCGACCTGACCGAGCGTCGGGTTGCCGAACTGGCCCTGCGTGGCGCCACCGAGCGGGCCGCGCTGGTGGCCCACGCCGTGGGCCTGGGCACCTGGGAGCTCGACCTGGACTCCAACGTGACGCTGTGGGACGCCCAGATGTGGGCGCTGCGGGGACATCCTTCGCGCCCCGGTGCCATGAGCCCGGATGAACGGCTGGCCTGCCTGCACCCCGACGACCGCCAGAAGGTCGTCCACCGGATGCGCGAGGCCGAGACCCAGGGCCGCACGCTCGAGCACGAGTTCCGCATCGTCTGGCCGGATGGCCAGATCCGATGGCTTGCCTCGCGCTCTGTCGAGCGGGTGGACGAGGAATCGGGCGCACGGCGCCGCTTCGGCGTGAACTGGGACATCACCGAACTGCGCACCGCCGATCAGGCACGCCAGGAACGCGAGATCGCCCGCCGGGAAAGCCAGGCCAAGAGCCAGTTCCTGGCCCGCATGAGCCACGAGTTGCGCACGCCGTTGAACGCCGTACTAGGCTTCGCGCAACTGATGTTCGAGAAGGAAGCCGGCACCGATGCCGCGTCGGCCGAACGAAGCCTGCACCTGGGCCATATCCGCGCTGCCGGCAGGCACCTGTTGACGCTCATCAACGATGCGCTGGACCTGTCAGCGCTGCAGGGCGGCGAACTGCGCATCGCCCTGGAGCCCGTGGCGCTGGCACCGCTGGTTGCGCAGACCCTGCCGATGATCGGGCCGTTGGCCCGGCCGGCCCATGGCGGCGTGCCCGTGCAGTTGCACACCGGTGAGCTGGGCCACCTCGTGATGGCCGATGCCGTGCGGCTGCGTCAGGTTCTGATCAACCTGCTGAACAACGCCGTCAAATTCAACCGCCCAGGCGGCCAAGTCTGGATCGAATCGTCGGTGCGGGGCGACCACGTCGTGCTGCGCATCAGCGACAGCGGCCTGGGCATGGACGACGAACAACTGCGCCGGCTCTTCGAGCCCTTCAACCGGCTGGGTTTCGAGCCGGGTGGCGAATTCGGGCAAGTCGGTGTCGAAGGCAGCGGCATCGGCCTGGCCATCGTGAAGGCTCTGGTCGAAGCCATGGGCGGCTCCGTCCACGTCGACAGCACGGCCGGCGTGGGCAGCGTGTTCGAGGTACGGCTACAGGCTGCCGGCGAGCCCGTGCCCGACTCGGCGGACACGGCCGCACCGGCCGCGGCGCCCCAGGTGGCCCCGGCGGCAGAACCGCCACCTGAAGCCCAGGGCATGTCACAGCCATCCGCCATCCGCCGGCAGGTGCTCTACATCGAAGACAACCCGGTCAATGCGCTGATCGTGGGCGAGCTGCTGGCGCGCCGCAGCGACGTGAAACTGCACCTGGCGGTGGACGGCACCACGGGCCTGGCCCAGGCCACGGCCGTGCTGCCCGACCTGATCCTGCTGGACATGCAACTGCCCGACTTCGACGGCTTCGAGGTGCTGCGCCGGCTCAAGGCAGAGCCCTCGACGGCCGGCATTCCCTGCATTGCCGTGTCGGCCAACGCGATGCCGCAGGACATCGAGCGGGCCATGCAGGCGGGAATGTCCGACTACTGGACCAAGCCACTGGACCTGAAAGCCTTCATGGCCGCGCTCGACCTGCTCTTCGGCAGCCCGCGCTGAACTCAGGCGGGTTCGAGCAGGCCGCGCTTCTCCAGCAACGGGCGCACCGTCGGCGCACGGCCGCGGAAGGCCGCAAAGGCGGCACCGGGCTCCACGCTGTTGCCGGCCGCGTAGATGCAGCGGCGCAGGCGTTCGGCCACGTCGGCGGCGAAGGGGCTGCCGGCTTCGGTGAAGGCGTCGTAGCCGTCGGCATCCAGCACTTCGGCCCAAAGGTACACGTAGTAGCCCGCGGCATAGCCGCTGCTGGCGAACAGGTGCTGGAAGTGCACCAGGCGGTGGTTCAGGCCAGCGGCGCGTGGCAGCCCGTGCGCCGCCAGCACTTCGGACTCGAAGGCACACAGGTCGGCCGGTGGCTCGGCATCGGGCAGGCTGTGCACGGCCATGTCGACGATGGCGCTGGCCGTGTAGCGAACGGTCTCGTAGCCCTGGTTGAAGCGGCGCGCGGCATGCAGGCGTTCGATGAGTTCGGTCGGGATGGGCTCGCCCGTGACATGGTGCCGGGCATGCCGTCGCAGCACCTCGGGCTCGGCAATCCAGTGCTCGAAGATCTGCGAGGGCAGTTCGACGAAATCGCGCAGCACCTGCGTGCCCGATAGCCGCTCATAGCCCACGTCCGACAGCAGGCCGTGGAGGCCATGGCCAAACTCGTGGAACAGCGTGCGGGCGTCGTCCAGCGACAGCAGGGTCGGCTGGCCCGCCGCGCCGCGCGCGAAGTTGTTGTTGTTGAGGATGACGGGCAGTTGCCTGCCATCGGGCGTGGCCGCGTTGCGGCTCTGCCAGCGCAAGGCGCTCATCCAGGCGCCGCTGCGCTTGTTGGGCCGCGCGAAGTTGTCCTGGAGGAAGATGCCCTTGACGCTGCCACCGGCGTCGCGCACCTCGTAGGCCTTGACGTCGGGGTGGTAGACCGGGATGTCGGCACGCAGCGTGAAGCTCAGGCCGAAGAGCCGGTGGGCGCAATCGAAGGCCGCCTCGGCCACGCGGGACAGCTCGAAGTACGGCTTGATCTCGGCATCGTCGATGGCATAGCGCTGGCGGCGCACCTTCTCGGCCCAGTAGCGCCAATCCCAGGGCTCGAGCGAGCCGGCCGTGGCGGGCATGCCTTCGGCCCGCATCGCTTCCAGCAGGGCTGCTTCCTCGCGTTGCACGGCAGCCAGCGCACGCGGCCAGACCTCGCCCAGCAGCTGCTGCACGGCGCCGCGGGTGCCGGCCATGGTGTCGGTCAGGGCGTAGTCGGCGTAGCTCGCGTGGCCATGCAGCCGGGCCTGTTCGTTGCGCAGCCGCAGGATATCGCGAGCCACCTGCCGGTTGTCGTGTTCGCCGGGGTTCTCGCCGCGGCCGACCCAGGCCCGCCACAGCTGCTCGCGCAGGTCGCGGCGGGTCGAGAAGGTCAGGAAGGGCACCACGGCCGAACGCGCCAGCGTGACCACGGGCAGGTCCAGCCCGCGCTCGGCGCCAGCCTGCCGGGCCGAGGCCACCAGCGACTCGGGCAGGCCAGCCAGGTCATCGGGCCCGCCCAGCCCCAGGTACCAGTTGGACTCGTCGTGCAGCACGTTCTGCGCGAAACGCGTGGTCAGCCGCGCCAGCTCCTGCATCACTTCGGCATAGCGGCGCTGGGGCTCGGGGGCGAAGCGCGCCCCGGCGCGCACGAAATCGAGGTGGATGCGCTCGAGCAACCGCAGCTGCTCGGGCGTCAGGCCCAGGCCGGCGCGCTCACCATGCAGGGCATCCAGCCGGGCGAACAGGGCGGCATGCATGTACACCGCGCTGTAGTGGGCCGACAGCGGCGCGGCCATGGCCCGCTGGATGGCCTGCAGCTCCGGGCTCGTGGCCGACGAGGTCAGGGTGTAGAACGTGGCCGACACACGCGCCAGCCGGCGCCCGGCGCGGTCGAAGGCGGCTACGGTGTTGGCAAAGCCGGGCGGCTCCGGGTTGCCCGCGATGCGCGCGAGCTCGTCGCGGTGCTCGGCCATCGCGGTGGTCATGGCGGGCTCGAAGTGCGGCGCCTGCAACGCTGCAAACGGCGGCAGGCCGTAGGGGGTGTCCCAATCCTGCAGCAGAGGATTGGCGGTGGTGTCGATGGCCATGGCTACTTCCTTCATTTGCCCTTGCGGATGGCAGTTTCGTCGTCCTCGCGATAGCGGCGGTCTGCACAGCTGTCGACCCAGGTGGCGCGCTCGGTTTCCAGCGCCTTGGTGGCGGTGTTCCACTGATCGTTGCGTTGGTTCCAGTCCACCACCTTGGCGTCCAGGGCCGTGGCCTTGGCGTTGTAGGCCTTCAGCGTGGCGTCGCTCGTGCCGGTGAAGCTGGCCTTCTCGGCCTCCAGCGACTTCTGCAGCTTCTCGAGCTCCTCGCGGTCCTTGTTGATCTCGGCGCGCTGGCGTTCGGACTGTGGTGTTCCCTTGTTGTTGCTGTTGAACTCCAGCACGCGCTGGTTCCAGCTCTCCACCCGAGCGCCGTAGTCCTTCATCCGGGCGCTGAGGTCTTCGGCCTGCTTCTTCAGCACATCCACCGAGGCGCGTTCATTGCGCAAGGCCTGTTGCTCGGCACCCAGATCGGTCTTTTCCTGGTTGAGCACGCCACGCTTGGCTTCGGCATCGGCCAGCCGCGTGCGGATCGACGCTTCCTGCGTCAGGCAGGCCCGCAACTCGTCGCGGCTGAGCAAGGGGCCGCCGCCCTTGCCGGTGCCCAGTGAGAGCGTCTTGTCTGCGGCAGAGGCCGCAGCCGCTGGCTGCTTGATCACGATGGACGGCTTGGACGGAGCCGGCTTGGCAGCCGACGCAGGCTTGGCCGGCGGGGTTTGCGCCCAGGCACCGGGGGCCGCGGCCAGCCATGCCGCCGTCAACAGGAGCGTCGTCACCTTCATCGTTTTCCTCGGGTCATCGGCCGGCCACGCCGGCAAGACCGTGGATGATGCCACCGCCCACGTCGGGGCACACGGAAGCGGGGGGTCGGGTGCAGGCGCCCGGGAGCGACTGCGCAAGCTGTGGCACAGTCGGCGTTTGCCTTCGATGCTTGCTCCCGAAGCCTGGCCCGGACACCCTCGGTGCGGGCCCACCCACGCGCGCCGGACCCCGTCGATGCCCCTCATGCTGTCCTTGAACCGCGCCATGCCATGGCGCTGAAGTCCACCGTTTGCAAGGCCACGGTGCAGATCGCCGACATGGATCGGCCGCTGTACGCCACGCACGCGCTCACCCTGGCGAGGCACCCGTCCGAGACCGACGAACGGATGATGGTGCGCCTGCTGGCCTTCGCCCTGCAAGTGCCGGCCGATGATCATGACGGCGCCTTGGTCTTCGCCCGGGGCTTGTCCGATGCCGACGAGCCCGACCTGTGGCAGCACAGCCTGGACGGGCAGTTGCGCCACTGGATCGAAGTGGGTCAGCCCGACGAGCGCCGCCTGTCGCGCGCCTGCGGCCGTGCCGACCGCGTCACTCTCTATGTGTACAGCAACGCGGCGCTGATCTGGTGGGCGGGCGTGCAGAACAAGGTGGCCCGGCTGTCCAACCTGGCGGTGTGGCAACTGCCGGCAGCCCAGAGCCAGGCGCTGGCCGCCCTGGCGGAACGTTCGATGCAATTCCAGATCACGGTGCAGGACGGCGCGGTGTGGGTGGGCAACGCCGACACCAGCATCGAGATCCAGCCCGCGGTCCTGAAGGCCGCCGGTCAATGAAGGGCCGCACGCTGCGCGCCCGGCTCGGCGGCCTTGCGACCACCGCCATCCTTTTGTTTGCCACTCTTCACACCCCCGTGATGTCCGAGACAACCGACCCCTACCTCTGGCTCGAAGACGTGCAAGGCAAGCAGGCCCTGGACTGGGTGCGCGAACGCAATGCGCACAGCGAAGCGCTGCTTCAGTCGCAGCCCGGCTTCCGAAGCCTGGAGAAGAGCCTGCTCGAAGTGCTCGACTCGCGCGAGCAGATTCCCTACGTGAGCCGCCGTGGCCAGTGGCTGTACAACCTGTGGCGTGATTCGGCCAACCCGCGCGGCCTGTGGCGCCGCACCACGCTGGAGGAATACCGCAAGCCGCAGCCGGCCTGGGAAACCGTGATCGACATCGACGCCCTGGGCAAGGCCGAGGGCGTGAACTGGGTCTGGGGCGGTGCCAACTGCCTGTGGCCCGATTACCGTCGTTGCCTGGTCTCGCTGTCGCGCGGCGGCTCCGACGCCCACGTGGTGCGCGAGTTCGACACCGTCGCCAAACGCTTCATCGAAGGCGGCTTCGAGCTGCCCGAGGCCAAGAGCCAGGTCAGCTGGATCGACCAGGACCACGTCTATGTCGCCACCGATTTCGGCCCCGGCTCGCTGACCGATTCAGGCTACCCGCGCGTCATCAAGCGCTGGAAGCGCGGGCAGCCGCTGGCCCAGGCCGTGACGGCCTTCGAGGCCGAGAAGCAGGACGTGGCGGCCTTCGTGTCGGTCGACCCGACGCCGGGTTTCGAGCGCACGGTGTTCGGGCGCCGCCTGGACTTCTATCACCAGAAGATCTCGATGCTCAAGGGCGAGGCCCTGGTGCCCATCGACATGCCCGAGGATGCCGACCCGAACTTCGACCGCGAGCGCCTGCTGATCGAGCTGCGCAGCGATTGGGCCGTGGGCGGCAAGACCTGGCCCCAGGGCTCGCTGCTGGTCACCGATGCGGCGGCCTACCTGTCGGGCCAACGCACGTTCACGGCGCTGTTCACGCCCACGGCCACCCGGTCGTTGGCCGGCTTTGCCGTCACCCGCAGCACGGTGCTCATCAACGTGCTGGACAACGTGGCATCGCGCGTGGAGGCCTGGTCGCAGGACGCGGACAAGGGCGCCTGGCGGCACGCCGAGCTCAAGGCACCCTACCCCGGCACCCTGAGCGTGACGGCGCTGTACGACCCCCTGCTGCCGGCCGACCCGCTGGCCGAGGCGTTCTTCCTCAACGCCAGCGATTTCCTCAAGCCCGACAGCCTGCAACTGGGCCGCACCGGCACCGACACCCTGGAGGTGCTGAAGTCGCGGCCCGCGTTCTTCGATGCCTCCGGCCTGCGCGCCGAGCAGCGCTTCGCCCGGTCCAAGGACGGCACGCGGGTGCCCTATTTCGTGATCTGGCCCAAGGGCGCGCAGGCCGACGGCAAGAACCCCACCCTGCTCTACGGCTACGGCGGCTTCGAGGTCTCGCTGACGCCGTTCTATTCGGGCGGCATGGGGCGCGGCTGGGTCGGCAAGGGCGGCGTCTACGTCATCGCCAACATCCGCGGCGGCGGCGAGTTCGGCCCGGGCTGGCACCAGGCGGCGATCAAGGCGAACAAGCAGAAGAGCTACGACGATTTCGCGGCCGTGGCCGAGGACCTGATCGCCACCCGGGTGACTTCCCCCGCGCACCTGGGCATCCAGGGCGGCAGCAACGGTGGCCTGCTGGTGGGCGCGGTGATGCTGCAGCGGCCCGAACTGTTCAACGCCGTGGTCTGCCAGGTGCCGCTGCTGGACATGCGGCGATACAGCCAGTTGCTGGCAGGGGCTTCCTGGATGGCCGAGTACGGCGACCCGAGCAAGCCCGAGGACTGGGCCGACATCAGCCGCTACAGCCCCTATCAGAACGTCAAGCCGGGCACGAAGCTGCCCCGGGTGTTCTTCGACACCAGCACGCGCGACGACCGCGTGCACCCCGGCCACGCCCGCAAGATGGCGGCGCGCATGATCGAGCAGGGGCACGACGTGCTGTACTGGGAGAACACCGAGGGCGGCCACGGCGGCGCAGCCGACAACGCCCAGCGGGCCCACATGCAGGCGCTGGAGTTCAGCTTCCTCTGGCTGCAACTGGGCAGCCGTTGAACCCATGACCGCGCTGCGCTGGATCGACGACAGCATGCCGCTGCCGCCGGCCAGCCTGGCGCTGGGCCCCGACACGGGCGCGCCGGGCCTGGTGGCTGCCGGGGGCACCGTGCACCCCCAGCGGCTGGAAGAGGCCTACGGCCAGGGCATCTTCCCCTGGTACAGCCCGGGCCAGCCGGTGCTGTGGTGGAGCCCCGACCCTCGCATGGTGCTGCACACGGCCGAGTTCCGCGTGTCGCACTCGCTGCGCAAGTCGCTGAGGCGCTTTCGGCGTACACCGGGTTGCGAACTGCGCTTCGACAGCGCCTTCGAGCGGGTGATCCAGGCCTGTGCCGGCACGCCGCGCCCGGGCCAGGACGGCACCTGGATCGTGCCGCCGATGGTCCGCGCCTACATCGCCTGGCACCGCGCCGGGCGTGTGCACAGCGCCGAGACCTGGATCGACGGCGAACTCGTGGGCGGGCTGTACTTCGTCAACATCGGCCGCATGGCCTTCGGGGAATCGATGTTCGCGCACCGCACCGATGCCAGCAAGTTCGCCCTGGCGGCGCTCGTGGCGGCCTGCCTGGCCCGGGGCATCCCGCTGATCGACTGCCAGCAGAACACCACGCACCTGGCCTATTTCGGAGCGCGCGAGATCCCCCGCGCCGGATTCGAAGCGCACCTGGCGCAGACAATCGTCGCGGCCACGCCCGACAAATGGTCCTATGATGAGCGGGCGTGGACGTTGCTGGGGCTCGGTTGAGTTGAAGCAGCCGCTGCGGCGCCCCGCTAACCGGAACAGAAATACCCTGCGCGCGTGACGCACCCCAAGGAATTGCCGCTGCGGTCGTTGCAGTTCTACGCAACGGCCCCCTATCCCTGCAGTTACCTGCCCGACCGGCAGGCACGCTCGCAGGTGGCCACGCCCAGCCATCTGATCCACGCCGATACCTACTCGGGCCTGGTGGCCGCTGGCTTCCGGCGCAGCGGCATGTTCACCTATCGGCCCTACTGCGACGGCTGCAAGGCCTGCATCCCGCTGCGCATTCCGGTGGCCGATTTCCGCGCCACGCGCAGCCAGCGGCGAGCCTTCAAGGCCCATGCCAACCTGAAGGCCCGCGTGCTGCGGCTGGGCTTCGTGCCCGAGCACTACCAGCTCTACCTGCGCTACCAGTCGGGCCGACACAGCGGCGGCGGCATGGACAACGACAGCGTCGATCAGTACACGCAGTTCCTGTTGCAAAGCCGGGTCAACTCACGCCTGGTCGAGTTCCGCGAGCCGGCGTCCGACGACTCGCCCGGCGCCTTGAAGATGGTGTCCATCCTGGACGTGCTGAGCGACGGTATCTCGGCCGTGTACACCTTCTACGAGCCCGACCCCGCGGCCAGCTACGGCACCTACAGCGTGATGTGGCAGATCGACCAGACGCGGCAGCTCAAGCTGCCGCACGTCTACCTGGGCTACTGGATCGAGCACAGCCCGAAAATGGCCTACAAGTCGCAGTTCAGGCCGCACCAGCTCCTGATCGACAACCGCTGGCAGGACGCTGGCGCCGTAGCCGGCCCCGGCGCCTCAGCGGCCGACAGCTGACCAGACCTCGCCCGCGCATTGCACGTCGCCCTGGCCCTGCAGCTTGAGCAGGTGGGCCAGCAGCGAGCGCGATGCCACGCCGTGCAGGGCTTGGGGCACGTCGTCGTAAGCCCGGCCCACCAGCACGGGCAGCTCGGCAGGGCCGGCCGCCACGGCCGCGGCCACCTTGGCCTCACGGCGCAGCCGGTGGGCGATCAGGGCCCGCACCACGGCCGGGGGTTCGGCGACCAGGAACCCATGGCCCGGCGCCAGCCATTCCAGGTCCAGCGCGAGCAGGCCTTCCAGGGCGGCGAGGTAGGCCGCCATGTCCCCATCGGGCGGATTGATGACCACCGTCGAGCCCTGCATCACGTGATCGCCCGTGAACAGCAGCCGCTCTTCCACCAGGTGGTAGCACAGGTGGTTGGAGGCATGGCCGGGCGTGTGCACCACGTCCAGCGTGGTGCCCGCGCCCAGCACCAGGCGCTCGCCGCCCTGCAGCACCGTGTGGGGGTCGAAGGTGGGGTCCTGCCCGTGCGCATGCCGGGGATGCAGGCCCATCACCGGCGCGCCCGTGGCCCGGGCCAGTGAGATGCAGCCGGGCGAATGGTCGCGGTGCGTGTGCGTCACCAGGATCCGCTCGATCGGGCCGGGCGCCGCGGACAGCAGCGCCTGCAGATGAGGCTCGCTCTCGGGGCCCGGATCGATGACGGTCCAGCCGCCCTCGCCCTCTGCGGGGCCGACGAGATAGCTGTTGGTGCCGGGGCCGGTCATCACGCCGGGGTTCGGCGCGGTCACGCGGATGATGCGGGGCGACAGCCGCACCGCCCGGCCGGCCTGCAGGTCGGCATGGGCCTTGCCATGGCCGGCCGGGTCCACGCGCGCCACCTCGGCGTAGGCGTATTCGCCGGGCAGCACCACGGCCGGGCGTCCGCCGGCCAAGGCTCGGCGCGGCATGATCAGCGGCACCGACGGGCGCTGGCGGATGAATGCCAGCGCCTCGTCGGCCGTGGCAAAGCGGCCCAGTTCCTCCAGCGTCTTTTCGGTCACCGTCAGCAGCTTCAGGCCGCGCGCGGGCGACAGCGCCGCCCGGGGGGTGATCCACATCAGTTCCACGGCCTCGGTCATGTCCACCTCGGCCACCTGTCCGTCGGGTGCCCGGACCGCGAAGAAGCGGGTGTCGAAACGCTTGGGCGTGCCCGGGGGCGTGAGCCAGTGGCTGTAGTAGACGAGCCCTCGAAGGTCCAGCTTCAGGCCGTTCTGCACGCACAGATCGACCAGGCTGGCCTGCCCGCCGTGCAGGCGCAATCGCCAGGGCGCCAGGGCGGCCGCATCGGGTGCGGCCGAGAGCCCGCCGCCGGGCTGCGGGTCGGCGCTGGCCAGCAGCAGCCCGACCTCTTCGAAGGTCTCGCGCACGGCGGCCACGGCATAGTCCAGGCCGCCTGCAGCCAGGCCCAGCAGCGCACTCATCCGGGCGTCGTCGGGCCCGAGGCAGTGGGCGTGGGCCGCGCGGTCGCCAGGGTCGAGCAGGCCGCCAGGAAACACGGCCACGCCGCTGCGCATGTCGCCATCGCGTTCCGCGCGGCGCTGCATCAGCACCTCCAGTCCGTCGGGGCCGTCGCGCAACAGCAGCAGGGAGGCCGCGCGGCGGGCGTCGGGCGGCGGGGTGTAGGGGGTCGTCATGGGTTGCTCGGCGCGGCTGCGGAAGCGCACAGGTTGCGGATCTCTTTGGCGGTGAAGCCGGCTTCGCGCAGCACCGCCTCGGTGTGCTGGCCCAGCGCCGGGGCCGGGCGCGGCTGTGCTGCGGGCGTGCGGTCGAAGCGGGGCGCGGGTGCGGGCTGCACCACGCCGTCGACCTGGATGAAGGCCTGTCGGGCGGCGGCATGGGCATGCCGTGGCGCTTCTTCGAACGACAGCACGGGGGCGAAGCAGGCGTCGGTGCCTTCCAGTACGGCGCACCAGTCGTCGCGGGTGCGGCTGCGGACGGCAGCGGAAATGGAACCGCGCAGTTCGGGCCAGCGCCGCGTGTCGTATTGCCGGCCGAGCCACTGGGTATCCAGGTCCAGTGCCGACACGAGCTGCGCGAAGAACTTGGGCTCCAGCGCGGCCAGTGTGATGTGGCGGCCATCGGCCGTCTCGTACGTGTCGTAGAAGGGGGCACCGCCATCGAGCAGGTTGGTGCCGCGCGGCCCGGGCCACCGGCCGGCCGCTTGCAGGCCGTAGAAGAGGGACGACAGCGAGGCCGCGCCGTCGACCATCGCGGCGTCCACCACCTGGCCCTGGCCCGAGCGTTGGCGTTCATAGAGAGCTGCCATCACACCGAAAGCCAGGTACAGCGCGCCGCCGCCGTAGTCGCCCACCAGATTGAGCGGCGGCACCGGCTTGCCGCCGGCCGGGCCGATGGCATGCAGGGCGCCGCTGAGCGCGATGTAGTTCAGGTCGTGGCCAGCGGCCTGCGCCAGCGGGCCGGTCTGGCCGAAACCGGTCATGCGACCAACCACCAGGCGCGGGTTGCGGGCGCGACAGGCTTCGGGGTCCAGGCCCAGACGCTCCATCACCCCGGGCCGGAAGCCCTCCAGCAGAACGTCGGCCCCGTCGATCAGCCTGCGCACGGCTTCCACGGCCTCGGGGCGCTTCAGGTCCAGCGCCACCGAGCGCCGGCCACGGGCGTTCACGTCGTGCCGCGGCTCCATCGGCACGCCCAGGTCGCTGGCGGACAGGCGGTCGATGCGCACCACGTCGGCACCCAGGTCCGACAACAGCATGCCCGCCATCGGCACAGGGCCGATGGCCGCCATCTCGATGACCCGCAGGCCGTTCAGCGGGCCGGGGCGATCAGGGGTGCGGGGCGGGGGGTCGGCGTCCATGGCTCAGGGCTTGGGTGGCGAGCCCTCAAGTGTGCCCGCATGCGCGGCGTCCGCATCAGTCCAGCGGCAACACGGTGTCGCCTTCGGCCGGCTCACAGCCTTCCGGCAAGGCGCTCCAGCCACGGTGCACGACGATGTGGCGCTCGGTGTGGCACAGCTCCACGCGTACGGACTGCGGCCACATCTGGTGGATGAAGCCTTCCACGGACGCCGGCGTGCTCACGCGGAACAGGTTTTGCGCCAGATCATCGGCCGGATGATCGTCGGTGTGCAGCGCGGGCAAGAGCGGCGCGATCCACATCAGGGGCCGCGGCTGCACGTCGAACACCGTGGGCACGTAGCCGTTGTCCTTCAGCCACTGCTGCGCCTCGCCCCGCGTCTCAGCGGCCGGGGCCAGGTCGCTGCGGGTCGCTGCCAGCAACTCGGCCACCCACTGGTTGCAGTTCTGATAGCGCAGGCTGAAGGGGTAGGCGTTGGCGCTGTAGGCCGGCGCCAGGATCTGCAGCGCCAGCGGCGTGTCGAGCACCGCACGCTGCAGTCCCGGACTCTCGTCCTCGGGCAGGAAGACCAGGGAGACATAGCCGATGCCGGGCTCGCGCGTGCCCATCACGAACCCGGCCATGCCCTGGTCGAACAAGCGCGGCTGGCGCTCGTCGCAGGAAAAATAAAGCTGGCGGACCGCCCAGGGCGTGTCCAGGCCCGAACGCACGGTCAGGCCGGCATGGGAATAGCGCACGCCGAAGCGGCTGAGGTCGGTGCCCGTGCGGGACACCAGCGCCACCGCGCGGCCCGACCGCTCGAGCTCGGACTTGATGGCCGCACCGAAGCTCAACAGCGCGTCCTGCTGGCGCGGGGTGCGGACGGTGGGGTGGTCGCAGGCGCCCATCACGCCGGCCTGTGCCGTATGCCAGGGCCACGCCGCGGCGCACAGCAGGGCCGCCGCGCCGAGCCACCGGCGAACCGCGGCTACAGGCGCACCGGCTGCGAGCGCAATTCGTCGTACCACGCGTCCTGCAGCACCAGGAAGAAGGGCTGTTGCGGTTCGCCCTGGGCGAATTCCACACCATACGGCCGTAGCCGTGCGCGGATCACCTGCCCCTGCGCCAGGCGGCTGGCCGCCGGATTGGCCCGCGGCAGGTAGAGGTCGAAGGCTTCGTCGGCGTCGGCGGCACCGGCTGCCGGCACGGTCATGCGCAGCTTGACGCGCAAAAGGCCCGGGCGGTCAGCCGCGTCGGCCACCTCCACGACGGTGTAATCACCCTCGGCCACGCGGTCGTGCCGCGAGCCTTCGCTGGACCGTCCGATGGAGGTGCTGCTGGCGCCGATCGAGGCCGAGCTGCTGTCGGACGAAGCCGAGGACAGCGACAGCTCCGCCATGGCGGGCCCGCACAGGCCGCACGCCACGGCGACCAGGCCGATGTGGAGACGCCGGATGACGATTGCCATGGTGAGATGCGCAGGCGCGGGGTGGAATGGGGATCAAGGATAGCGGATCGAGCGGCACGCTGTCGGTGATCCGGGTCACGGGGTGTGTCACCCAGTATGAGGATGAAAGGCAGCAGCAGGTGCTGCTCATAATGCGCCAGGCCCGTTCGAAGGCGGGCGCCGAGGAACCCCCGATGAACGCCCTGCTGACCCGATTTCAGACCCTGCTGGCCCTGGTGGCTGCAGTGTCTACCACCTCGGCCTGGTCCTGGGGGGCCGATGGCCACCACACCGTCGGTGCGCTCGCGGCGCAACTCATCCAGGGCACCAACGCCCAGACGCAGGCCAGCGCGCTGCTGAACGGCCTCTCCCTGGCCGACGCCGCCGTGTGGGCGGACTGCGCCAAGGGCATCGACCCCGACAAGGACTACACGTACACCGTGCCCAACCGCTACCCGGAGTGCAAGGTGTTCGAGACGCCCGAAGGCATCGCCGAGATGTCCGACTACGTGCGTCGCAACGACACCAACTGCCGGCGCCTGCCCAAGGACGAGTCCTGCCACAAGCAGTACCACTACACCGACGTGGCGGTCCAACGCGACCACTACCAGCCTGGCCTGGCGGGCACCCGCGACAGCGACGTGGTGGCGGCCGTGGCGGCGGCCACCCGCGTGCTGCGCGGCGAACCCTCGCCCGCGCCTTTCAGCTTCAAGTCGCCGCGCGAGGCCCTGCTGGTGCTGGCACACCTGGTGGGGGACATCCACCAGCCCCTGCACGTGGGGGCGGTGTACCTCGACGCCTTCGGCAAGCCGGTCGACCCCGATGCGCAACCGGAAGACCCCGCCACCGAAACGCGCGGCGGCAACTCCATCGGCGCCATCTTCGTGCCCACCAACCGCCGCATCGCCAACCTGCACCAGACCTGGGACGACATCCCGCTGGCGCTGAATGCCACCGCGGTGGATGCCGCCTGGTCGAAGCAGGCCCGCGCGGTGCCCAAGGCCGCCGGACCCGCGACAGACTGGCCCGCCGCCTGGGCCACCGGCACGCTCAAGCAGGCCAGCCAGGTGGCCTACCAGGGCCTGGCCTACGGCGAGCAGAAGGCCGGTGCGTGGAGCACGCCCCTGACCACCCGCTACTACGATGCGATGCAGCCTGTGAAGAAGAAGCAACTCACCGCGGCCGGTGCCCACCTGGCCCAGTTGCTCAGGGCCGTGTGGCCCTGAGCAGCTGACCGAAGGCCGGCCCGCCTGGCTCAAGCCGCAGGCCCCGCGCGCCGATATCCACGAGGACCCGGACGATCACGAGGACACCGCGATGGACGACAAGGAAGGCTTTCCCCTGCCCGATAACGAGCCGCGCCGGCTGTTGGCGCTGCGCGCCTACGAGATCCTGGACACGGGGCCGGAGCTGGAATTCGACGCCCTGGCCCGCGTGGCGGCCGCAGCCCTTCGCATGCCCATCGCCGTCGTGGCCATCCTGGATTCGGACCGGCTGTGGTTCAAGTCGCGCGTGGGCCTGGAAGTGCCCGAGCTCGACCGCAAGGTGGCGCTCTGCGCACACGCCATCATGCAGCCGCGCGGCACGCTGGTGGTGGCGGACCTGGCCGCCGACCCCCGCTTCGCGGCCAACCCGCTGGTCTGCGAAGCGCCCCACATGCGCTTTTATGCCGGCGCCCCGATCGTCGACCCGTCGGGCATGGCGCTGGGCACGATGGCCGTGCTGGACACCCAACCCCGCGAATTCGGCCCCGAGCAGGTCGACACGTTGAAAGACCTGGCGACGATGGCCGTCACCGCGCTGCTGGC
Organism: uncultured beta proteobacterium; assembly: GCA_903822435.1. Classification (GTDB taxonomy): domain Bacteria; phylum Pseudomonadota; class Gammaproteobacteria; order Burkholderiales; family Burkholderiaceae_C; genus Rubrivivax. Next base: position 28,524 of record CAIJPE010000205.1, read on the forward strand.
ACGCCGCCGCGCGCTGGACCTGCAACGCCTGGCGCTGACCGACCACCTCACGGGCATTGCCAACCGGGCCCAGTTCGACAAGGCCGTGGTGGCCGAACTGAGCCACTCGATGCGCACGGGCGAATTGTTCACGGTGCTGTCGATGGACCTGGACGGATTCAAGGAAGTCAACGACCGCCTGGGCCACGCCGCCGGCGACGAGGTGCTGTGCGAAGTGGCGCGCCGCCTGACGGTGCTGGTCCGCCAGGGCGACGCGCTGGCACGCCTGGGCGGCGA
>CAIJPE010000206.1 GCA_903822435.1 uncultured beta proteobacterium
GCACGCTGCGCTTGGCGACGAACCCGTCCACCGGCGACAGCAGCTCGCTGCGCTTGAGCGCCAGGAAGGCCTCGCGCACCCGCGCCGCGGCACGCTGGACGTTGGGGTGCTGCTCGGCGGCAACGCCCTCGGTCAGCGTCTGGTTCGAGGCCAGCTGCTCGCGCGCGGCCACCACCGCCGACTGCGCAGCCGTCACGCTGCTCTTGGCGGCGGCCAGCTGCGAGCTGACGTGGTTGAACTCTTCCTTGCCGACCGCGCCGCTGGCCAGCAGCGGGGCCCGGCGCGAGACGTCGTCCTGCGCGCGCAGCAGATCGGTCTGGGCGCGTGCCACGTCGGCATCACGCAGCGCGATCTGCGCCTTCAGCGTGCTGTTGTTCGCGTAGAGCGTGCGCACCTCGCGCACGGTCTGCGCCAGCTGGGCCTCGGCCTGGTCCAGCGCCACCTGGGCGTCGGCCGGGTCGAGCTTGACGAGCAGCTGCCCCGCCTTGACGTGGTCGGTGTCGTCGGCGTTGATGGCGACCACCGTGCCACCCACTTGCGGCGTCAGCTGCACGACGTTGCCCTGGACGTAGGCGTTGTCGGTGGTCTCGAAGTGGTTCAGTACCAGCGCCCAGTAGGCGCCATAGCCGATGGCTCCGAGCGCAACCAGGGCGGCGACGCCCGTCAGCGCCTTCTTGCGCGCGGGGTTGGCCGGTGTGGAGGGGGTAGACGGGGTGGATTCAGAGGGGTTCATCGTGGCTGTGTCCGTCGATTCGTGTGTTCGTGTTCAGGCCGGGCGGGACGCAGGGCTTCCTGCGGCCGCCGGCTGGAGCGTGGTGTCGGCCGTGTAGCCGCCGCCCAATGCCCTGATCAGGGCGATCTGCGTCTCCAGCGCGCGTGCTTTCAGGTCGGCCGCCAGGCGGCGCTGGTTCAGCACCGAGGCCTCGGCCCCCAGCACCGTCAGGTACGTCGACAGGCCGGCGCGGTAGCGCTGAGTGGACAGCTCGTAAGCCGACTCGGCCGCCGCCTGCGCGCGCTGCTGCTCGGCCTGCTGGCGCTCGATCGAGCGCAGCGAGGCGATCTGGTCGGCCGCGTCGTGGACGGCCTCGATCACCGCGCTGTTGTAGCTCTCCACGGCGGCGTCGAGGTCGGCCGTCTTGGCGCGCAGGTTGGCGCGCAGGCGGCCGGCGTCGAAGATGGGCAGGCGCAGTGCCGGGCCGGCGCTGTACTGCTCGCTGTCCGACCTGAGCAGTCGGTCCAGGCCGATGCTCGACAGGCCCACGAAGGCGCTCAGGTTGATGTTCGGATAGAACTGCGCCTTCGCGCTGGCGGAGTCGCTGGTCGCGGCCTCGATGCGCCAGCGCGCGGCCGTGATGTCGGCGCGGCGGCCCAGCAGGTCGGCGGGCAATTCGGAAGGCAGCACGATGGCCTGCACGCCGCCCAAAGGCACGCTCAGGCTGTCGAGTGCACCCGGCGCCTGTGCCGTCAGCGCGGCCAGCGCGTGCCGGGTCAGCGCGATCTGCTCATCCAGTTGCTCGATCTGCTGGCGTGTCTCGGGCAGCGCCCCTTCACCCTGACGCAGTTCGACCGCGGTGTCCAGGCCACCCTGCACGCGCTGCTGGATCAGGCCCAGAAGTTCGTCGCGCTGCCGCAGCGAGCGCACCGCGACCGCGCGCTGCTCGACCAGGCGGCCCAGTTGCACGTAGGTGCGTGCCACGTTGCTGGCCAGCACGATGCGCGCGGCCTGCAGGTCGGCCTGGGCAGCGCGGCCCGCGCCCACTGCGGCCTCGATCGCGGCACGGTTGCGGCCGAAGAAGTCGGCTTCCCACGAGGCGCCGATCTGGGCCGTGCCCAGCGTGTAGATGCCGCCGCCCAGGGGCGGCGGATAGATGCTGGTTGCGCTGAAGCGCTGGCGCGTCACATCGACACCGCCGTTGACCTGCAGCCCGTCCGCGGCGCGGGCGCCGGAGACCACGGCCTCCGCGCGGGCCAGGCGCGCCTGCGCCACCTTCAGGCTGGGGTTATCGGCAAGCGCCCGGGCCACCAGGTCGTCGAGCTTGGGGTCGCCGAAGCTGCGCCACCAGTCGCCGGCCAGCGGTGCAGCCGTATGGCCGCCCTCCAGGCCCACGCTGGCCGCAGACCGCGGTTGGGCCTGGCCGTGAATGCCGGCGCTGCTGGCGCAGCCGCCCAGCGCCAGCATCACGCTGGAGGCCAGTGCCACCACCAGCGGGGCGAGGGTCAACAGCGATGTTTGTTGTGGCTTCAATTGCTTAGGCATGGGTTTTCTTGGTAGGTCTGGCTGCCGGCGTCTCGACGGCGGCGTCGGCCACGCGCAGCGCCTCGCCGCAATCCAGCATGCGCCGCAGGTAGGTCTTCAGGGCTTCCCACTCGGTCTTGGAGAACCCGGTGAGGTGCGCGTTGAGAACCTCGGCCAGCACCGCCGGCACCTCGGCGATCGCATCCTCGCCGTCGGGCGTGATCTCGACCTGCACGACGCGCCGGTCTTCGGTCGAGCGCACGCGCTTGCAAAGGCCCTTCTTCTCCAGCCGGTCAAGCAGGCGCGTCATCGCCCCGGCGTCGATCTGCAGGCTGCGCGCGAGCTCGGCCACGCCGCAGCGGCCGGCCTTCTTCAGGTGCAGCAGCGGGCCCCACTGCGCGTTCGTGAGCCCATGGGCTTCCAGCCGCTTGTCGGCCTGGTAGACGATCGAGTTCATGATCCGCTTCATCAGGAAGCCCACGCTCTCATCGCTGCTGTAGGCGGCGGCTCGGTAGAAGTTGCAAGGACGCTGAGGGGCTGACACGGCTCGTCTTCGGGAAGCGACACCGGAATATACTTGACTAGGCAATTAATGCCTGGTCTTCTGAAAAAGCCCCCTGCGCACGGCCGGGCATTTCGCACGGGTTGTCGCATTGCGGTTCCGGAGGCGTGCGCTAGGATTTCCGGATCCAGCACGAGGACCGCGCCATGTTGAAGATCTGGGGCCGCATCTCGTCGATCAACGTGCGCAAGGTCGTCCTCGCCGCGCAGTTGCTCGATGTGGCCTTCGAACGCATCGATGCCGGTGCAGCCTTCGGCATCACCCAGACGCCGCAGTACCGGGCGCGCAACCCCAATGCGCTGGTACCCATGCTGGAGGACGAGGACTTCATGCTGTGGGAATCGAACGTCATCGTGCGATACCTCTGCGCGAAGCATTCGCAAGGCGCCCTGTACCCACAGGACTTGCGCGACCGCTTCGACGCGGAGCGATGGATGGACTGGCAGCAGACCACCTTGAACGGCGCGGGACGCGAGGCCTTCATCCAGCTGATCCGCACACCCCAGGACCAGCGCAACGCGCAGGCGATCGCCGATTCACAGGCCTGCACCGAGCCCCTGCTCGCCCTGCTGGACGGCCACCTCGCACGACGTCCGTTCATCGCGGGTGAACGCCTGACGATGGCCGACATTCCCATTGCTTGCGAAATGCACCGCTGGTGGGGTCTGCCGCTGCGTCATGCCGAACACCGGCATCTGCGCCGCTGGTACGAAGGCCTGCAGCAACGGCCGGCGGCTCGCGGCGCTCTCGACGTGGCCCTGAGCTGAGCCTGCGCAGCGCCGGCCGATGCTGTGAAGACCGTGCGTCAGGGCCCCGTCGTCGTTCGCGAGCCGCTGTGCTCTGGGCTGAACTCCACCAGGAATACCGATCGTCGATGCAGGAGCACGATGATGCACAGCACGGGCAATGGTCCGTTGCGACCCGTTGAGCGAGCCCTCAGTCGCCCCGCACCACACCTTCACGGCGCGGATCGGCTCCGCCGAACCAGCCTCTCGGCGTGCGCTGGATGCCCTGCAGACCGCTGGTCAACGGGGTCTCGACGGGCTGGTGGCCGCGGGCGCGCAAGCCCTGCAGCACGGCGGCCGGAAAGCGGCCGGCTTCCAGGATGGTGGGGCCGTTGAAGCTGCCGAAGTTGGGCAAGTCGATGGCGCGCTGCACGTCCAGGCCCCACTGCAGCATGCCGATGAGCGTCTTGGCCGTGAAGTGGATGATCACGGGGCCGCCGGGAGATCCCAGCGTCATGACCAGGCGCCCATCGCGGCGGTCGAACACCAGCGTGGGGCTCATGCTCGAACGCGGGCGCTTGCCGGGCTCGATGCGGTTGGCCACCTGCCGCCCGGCGGCGTCGGTGGGCACCAGGGCGAAGTCGGTCATCTCGTTGTTCAGCAGGTAGCCACCCGGCTGGCTGCTGCCGCCGTTGGCCATGACCTTGGAACCGAACACCGATTCGATGGTGGTGGTCATGGCCACCGCGTGGCCCTCGGCGTCGACCACGCTGACATGGCTGGTGCCGTGCTCGGGCTGGTCGGGCATGGGCGCCCAGGCCGTGGGTGCCGACCCCACCGGCCCGGGCTGCCCTGGCCGGGCGACGTTCAGGGTGGAGGGGCCGATCAGCGCGGCGCGACGGGCCAGGTACTCAGGCTCCAGCAGGCTGCCCCAGCTGCCGCCCGGCGCGGCCACGAAATCGGGGTCGGCCACGTACTGCGCGCGGTCGGCGTAGGCCAGCCGGGCAGCCTCGGTGTAGACGTGCAGCCAGTCGGCGCCGGGTACGCCGTCCACCAGGGCCTGCGCGGGCACCATCGCCGGCGGCAGCCGCTCCAGCATGCCCAGGATCTGCATGATGGCCAGGTGCCCCGACGACGGCGGCGGAAAGCCGCAGACCCGCCAGACCTCCAGCCAGTCGGTGCACAGGGCCTGGCGCAGACGCGGCGTGTAGGCGGCCAGGTCGGCGGCCTCCAGGCGCCCCGGCACGGGGTCGGCGTGCACGCGTGCCACGAGGTCGGCCGCCACGGCACCTTCATAGAACGCCGCACTGCCGCGGCTGGCCAGGGCGCGCAGCACCTCGGCCAGGGCGGGGTTGCGCAGCCGGTGGCCCACCGGCCACGGCTGTCCGGCGGCATCGAAGAAGTAGGCCCGCGCCAGCGGGTCTTGCTGCAGCCGCGGCTGGCCTGCCAGCAGGGCATGCAGGCGGGGGCTGACCTCGAAGCCTTGCTCGGCCAGCGCGATGGCAGGCTCGAACAGGCGTGCCCAGGGCAGCTTGCCGTGCGCCCGCTGGGCCTCCTGCAGCATCCTCACCGCACCCGGCGTGGCCACGGCCCGCCCGCCCGCCACCGCCAGGGCGTAAGGCGGCGGCTTGCCATCGGGGCCCAGGAACATGCGGCCATCGGCGGCGGCGGGCGCGGTCTCGCGCCCATCCCATGCCTGCACCTCGTGGCCGTCCCAATGCATCAGCAGGGCCCCGCCGCCGATGCCGCTGGACTGGGGTTCCACCAGGTTCAACACCATCTGCACCGCGACCGCGGCGTCGATGGCGGAGCCGCCGTCGCGCAGGATCTCGTAGCCCGCCTCGGTGGCCAGGGGGTTGGCTGCGGCCACCATGAAGCGCCGCGCCTGCCAGCCGGGCTTGGTCACCCAGCCCGAGCCATCCTCGGGCTGGACCAGAGCAGCTTCGGGCGCAGGCGGCCGCGGCGCCTGGGCGCAGCCGGCCAGCACACCGGCCAGCAGCGCTGCGCAGGCTGCCCGCATCGCCGCTACAGCAGCACCACGCCGGTCTTGCTCTGCAACTCTTCGCGCGTCACGCCGGGGGCGATTTCCACCACTTTCAGGCCCTGCGGTGTCACGTCCAGGACCGCCAGGTCCGTGATGATCTGGTTGACCGCCCCCACGCCGGTCAGCGGCAAGGTGCAGGCGGGCAGGATCTTCAGGTCGAAGGTGCCGTCCTTCTTGCGCGCCACGTGTTCCATCAGCACCAGCACGCGCGCCACGCCGGCCACCAGGTCCATGGCGCCGCCCATGCCCTTGACCATCTTGCCCGGGATCATCCAGTTGGCCAGGTCACCCTTTTCGCTGACCTGCATGGCCCCCAGGATGCTCAGATTGATCTTGCCCGCGCGGATCATCCCGAAGCTGGTGTCACTGCCGAAGATGCTGGAACCGGGGATCGTGGTCACCGTCTGCTTGCCGGCGTTGATGAGGTCGGCGTCCACCTGGTCGGCGGTGGGAAACGGGCCGATGCCCAGCATCCCGTTCTCGCTCTGCAGCCAGACCTCGATGTCCGGCCGGACGAAATTGGCCACCAGCGTGGGCAGGCCGATGCCCAGGTTGACGTAGAAGCCGTCCTGCAGCTCGCGCGCGGCCCGCTCGGCCATCTGATCGTGGGTCCAGGCCATGTCAGGCTCCTGCCTTGTCGGTGATGGTGCGTTTTTCGATGCGTTTCTCGGGCGATGCGTTGAGAACGATGCGGTTGACGTAAATACCAGGCAGGTGCACGCCGTCGGGGTCGATGCTGCCGGTGGGCACGATCTCTTCCACTTCCACGACGGTCAACCGGCCTGCCATCGCCACGGCCGGGTTGAAGTTGCGGGCCGTCAGCCGGAACACGAGGTTGCCAGAGGTGTCGGCCTTCCAGGCCTTGACCAGCGAGACATCGGGCACCAGCGAGCGCTCCATCACATAGGTGTGACCGTCGAATTCGCGGGTTTCCTTGCCTTCGGCCACCAGCGTACCCACCCCCGTGCGGGTGAAGAAGGCCGGGATGCCGCAGCCGCCGGCGCGCAGCTTTTCAGCCAGCGTGCCCTGCGGCGTGAACTCGAGTTCGAGTTCGCCGGCCAGGTACTGGCGTTCGAACTCCTTGTTTTCTCCGACATAACTGCTGATCATCTTGCGAATCTGGCGGGTTTCGAGCAACTGGCCCAGGCCGAAACCGTCCACACCGGCGTTGTTCGAGATCACCGTGAGGTTGCGCTTGCCCGAGTCGCGCAGCGCGGCGATCAAGGCTTCGGGAATGCCGCACAGGCCAAACCCCCCCACCGCCAGCAGTTGGCTGTCGTGGACGACACCGTCCAGCGCCGCGGCGGCGCTGGGATAGACCTTGTTCATCGAGAGTTCTCCGGCCGATGTTGAGCAGATGGCCGCAAGGGTACACCGGCTTCGCGCGAGGTTCTGCAGGCGCGGCCCCACGAAGCGAGGGCGCGTGGCCATACTTGCGGATAGCCGGCGTGAGCGCTATCGCACATACGATCAATTCAAAGGGCGACAATGGACACGGTTTCGGGTTTGCTGGGGGGAGTCATGGCCGCCGGAGGGCCGTACGTACCCCGTTTTCTGGGCGCGATTGCAATCGTTGTCGTAGCCTGGGTCGCGGCAAGGCTTGCCCGGGCGGCCACACTGCGCGCCGGCGCCAAGGCGCGGCTGGACGAGCGCATGCACAGCCCCGGCTTCAGCACCATGCTGGCCGGCATCGCCGGCGGGGTGGTGTGGCTGCTGGCCCTGCCGGCCTTGCTGGGCACGCTCGAACTGCAAGGCCTGCTCGCCCCCGTCAACGCCATGCTCTCGCGGCTGATGGCCTTCGTGCCCAACGTGCTCGGGGCCATGGTGGTGCTGGGCATCGGGCTGCTGGTGGCCGGCATCGTTCGCCAAGTGGTGAGCGGGCTGCTGCGGGCCGCCGGCTCCGAACGCGCGGCCGAGCAACTCGGCCTGGCTTCGGCGCTCGGCCCCGAAGGCCTGGCCGGCATCGCCGGCACCGCCGTGTACGTGCTGCTGCTGCTGCCCACGCTGGTGGCTGCGTTGCAGCCGCTGGGCCTGGATGCGGTGACGCAGCCGCTGTCGCATCTGCTGGATACCGTGATCGCGCTTATCCCGCGCCTGGTCAGCGCGGCCATCGTCGTGGGCGTGGCCGCGCTGATCGGCCGGGCCCTGGCCAACCTGCTCTCGGCCCTGCTCGCCGGCCTGGGCCTGGACACCCTGCCCGAACGCCTGGGTGCCGGGCCGATGAAGGTGGCCGGCCGCGGCCTGTCGGACCTGGCGGGCTCCGCCGTGATGGTGGCCGTGCTGATGGTGGCCATCACGCAGGCCAGCGACATCCTGGGCCTGCCGGTGCTGACCGAGATCGTGGCCACCACCGGGGCCGCCCTGGCCCGCGTGGCCGTGGCGCTGCTGATCGGGGTGGCGGGCCTGTTCCTGGCCTCGGCGGCGGCGCGTGCCCTGCTGGCCGGCACGATGCCCAACGCCCGGCTGCTGGCCGGCACCGCGCGGGCAGCCATCCTGTTCTTCACCGCAGCGCTGGCGCTGCGCCAGGCCGGCTTGCCCGGCGAGATCGTGTCGCTGGCCTTCGGTGCGGTGGTCGGGGGCATCGCCATCGGGCTGGCCGTGGCCATCGGCGTGGGCGGGCGCCATGTGGCTGCGCGTTCCCTGGAGCGTCTCGAAGCTTCGTTCCTGCGGTCCGCCGACGGCGGCGACAGCCAGCGGCCATCCTGATGGAAAGCGCCCTTCCCGGCCCGCTGCAATCGATCGTTCGGATCTTCGAGCGCTGGCCGCTGCCGTTGCAGGCCCTGGCACTGGGCACCCTGGCCACGGCGATGGCCGCGGCGCTGGCGGCCTGGACTGCGGGCGTGCAGGGCGCGTCGCTGGGCGCTGCCGCCGCCATGGCGGCGGTGGCCTGCGCAGCCGCCAGCTGGCCGGCACAACGCGCATCCCGCGTGCTGCGCGACATCTCCCGCGCGGCCCGCGTGCTGTCCCGGCCCGACCACCCCGACGACAGCCAGATCACGTACTCAGGCATTTGCGCCGAACTCAGCCAGGCCACCAATGCCCTGCGCCAGGCGGTGGACGTGGCGCGCGCACGCCGGCAGGCGCTGGAGGCCCGCAATGCGGCCCTGGGCGTGCAGCTGCAAACGCGCACGCACGAGCTGAACACGCTGCAGGACCTGTCCATCGGCCTGGCCCGCCACGACGACATGGTCAGCCTGGTGGACGAGGCCCTGGGTGCGCTGGAGCAGACCATGCGCTATTCCAGCGCCTCGGTCTGGGCCCGCACCGGCCTGGAGCCGAACCAGCCGGTGGTGCTGATGGGCTACCGCAGCCAGGAAGAGGAACTCAGCGGTGTCAGCCTGTCCGACCTCAGCGGGCTGCGGCTTTCGCGCACCAACCTGCAGCGCTACGAGCAGATCGAGCGCGAGGGCCAGGCGCTGGTCGAGAACCGCCAGCGCCAGAGCCTGCTGTCCTGGCTGTGGGCGATGGTCACCGACGACGCGCGCACCTCGGCGCTGTACCGCCGCACGCGCGCCTGGATCGCCGTGCCGCTGAAAGTCCGCGACCGCGTGCTGGGCGTTCTGCGCGTGGACCACACCGAGCAGGACTTCTTCGACGTCGAGCGCTCGCGGCTGCTGGCCGCGGTGGGCGGGCAGACGGCCATGGCGTTGCGCCAGGTGCACCTGCTGTCTCAGCAGCGCGAGCTGGCCGTGGTGGCCGAACGCAACCGCATCGCCCGCGAACTGCACGATGCCGTCTCGCAGACGCTGTTTGCCTCGCACCTGCTGGCGGGCGCGCTGGCGCGCTCGGCCGGGGCACCCGACGACACGCGCCAGCAGGCGCTGGTGCTGGAGCGGCTCAATCGCAGCGCACAGGCCGAACTGCGCATGATGCTTTTCGAGCTGCGCCCGGATGCCCTGGAAGGCGTTCGCCTGCCTGATTTGCTGCAGCAGGCCGTGGAGGGCGTGGGCGGCCACGGCAAGATCGATGTCGTGCTCGAAGCCGACGACGATCCCGGCCTGCCGACGCCCCTGCGGGTCGAGATCTACCGGATTGCGCAGGAAGCGCTGTCGAACCTGGCGCGCCACAGCGGAGCCCAGCACGCCCGCGTGGGCTGGTCGGTGCTCGGCCCGGGGCGCGCCACGCTGCGCATCAGTGACGACGGACAAGGTTTTGACCCCAACCTGGAGCGGCCCGGCCATTTCGGGTTGGGGAACATGCGCGAGCGGGCTCAAAAACTGGGCAGCAGCTTGCAGATCGAGAGCTCGCCCGGGGAGGGCACGGCAATCGTGTTGGACGTGAACTGGAGCTGAGCTGCAACGATGGAACCGATACGCGTGTTTGTGGTGGATGACCATCCGATGATTCGTCACGGCCTGGCGGCCATGCTCTCTTCCGAGCGGGACATGACCTGGGTTGGCGAGGCCGCGGATGGCGTCGAGGCGATCAGCACCGCGCCGGCCGTGGCACCCGATGTGGTGCTGATGGACCTGGTCATGCCGCGTCTGGACGGGGTCGGGGCCATCGAGGCGCTCAAGCCCGTGCTGCCGCTGACGCGTTTCGTGGTGCTCACCAGCGTGCTCGACCCCTTCGAGGTACGGCGCGCCATGTCGGCAGGGGCCGCGGGCTTCCTGCTGAAGAACGCGTCCACCCAGGAACTCGTGACCGTCATCCAGGCCGCCTACCGCGGCCAGCGCGTGATGGCGCCCGAGGTCACCGACGCGCTGGCGGCCAGTGAGCGCGCGGCCGGCCGTGGCTCCGACCTGACCCAGCGCGAGCGCGAACTGCTGGCGCTGATGGCCCGCGGCTTGTCCAACCAGGACATCTCCACCGCGCTGGCCATCGCCATGCCGACCGTGAAGTTCCACGTCACCAACATCCTGGCCAAACTGCACGCCGACAACCGTACTGAGGCTGTGCTCGTCGCGTTGCGGCACAAGCTGGTCAACCTGGAGTAAGGCCCCGGACGAGCAACCCCCGTTCCGGAGGGCCGCAAGACTTCGGGATGGCGCAGCGCAGCAACGGTTGCATCAACATACCGACCTATCAGGTCATTTCGCCACTCCGTTGAACAACACTGCGCCTGATCGGCGCGGCCGAGATCCATGCACATCATGAAGGGCTACTACCAGTTGGTCGAAGGTCACGACGGCGGCTTCATGTTCACGCTGCGCGCCGGCAACCACGAGACGATCCTCCAGGGCCGCGTGTACTGGTCACGGCAGGCTGCACTGGACGCGGTGGAAGCCACCCGCGTGCATTCGCAGGACCCATCGCGCTACGTCCGGCACCAGTCGCACGACGGTGGCCACCACTTCGAGCTGGTCGATGGCGAAGGCCGGCTGCTGGGCCGCAGCGCCGGTTGCGCCACCCGCGCCGGCCTGGCCGCAGGCATCGCTTCGGTGCAGCGCAACGCCCCCTCGCAGACCTTCCGAGGGCTGGTGCGCCGATCGCTGGTGCTGGGCTGAACACGGAGCCTGCCGCCTGGGCTCGAGCCCGGCGCAGGGCGGTGCAA
>CAIJPE010000207.1 GCA_903822435.1 uncultured beta proteobacterium
CGGCCCTGGTGCCGGGCACGGCGGCGCCGCTGGCCCTGGCCGGGCTGGGGCTGCTCGCCTACGGTGCCTGGCACCGAAAGGCCTTGCTGGGCTTGTTGCAGCCGTCGCGCCACGTGGCGGGGTCGGCGCCATGAAGATCCTGCAGATCGCCTATCACTACCCGCCCATGGGCGGCGCCGGTGTGCAGCGGGCGCTGAAGTTCAGCAAGTACCTGCCGCTGGAAGGCATCACGCCCGTGGTGCTGGCCGGCCTGGATCCGCACTACGTGCAGGACGCCAGCCTGCTGGCCGACGTGCCCAGCGGCCTGGAGGTGCACCGCGTGCCCTTCTCGCCCTGGCTGGCGCGCCTGGCGGCCCGGCGGCGTGCGCAGGCGGGCGCAGCAAGGCCGGCCGGGGCGGCTGCCCACGCCGCTGCTGCCGTGCCCGCCGCCGGCGGCTCGGCGCTGCGCGACGCCGCGCTGCGCACGGTCCGCGCCTTTCAGGTGCCGGACGACCTGGCCGCCTGGTCCCGTGCCGCCGGCGACCGCGCCGCGCAGGTGCTCCGCGCCCACGCGGCCGGTGGCGATCCCATCGGGCTGATCTACAGCAGCTCGCCGCCCGCGTCGGCCCATGCCCTGGCCGAGCGCCTGGCCCGCGAGTTCGGCCTGCCCTGGGTGGCCGACTGGCGCGACCTGTGGACCGACAACCCCGCCTACGACGCGCCGGCCTGGCGCCGGCAGCTCGACCGCCGCACCGAGCAGCGTTGGCTGGCGCGTGCCGACGGCATCGTCACGGTGACACCGTCCTGGCAGGCCATGCTCGATGCACGCCGCCCGGCGGGCATGCCCGTGGCCTTCATCCCCAACGGCTACGACGAGGACGACTTCGCGTCCCTGCCGCCCGCGCACCAGTCCGACGCGGCCGATGGCCGCTTCACGCTGATCCACACAGGCACCTTCTACGGCCCGCGCGATCCGGCCGGGCTGCTGGACGGCCTGTCGCGTTACCTGGATGGTCCCCGCGCAGGCCACCCGGCGCTGCGGGTGCGCCTGCTGGGCAACATGGGTGCGCGCTTCGGCCGCGCCCTGCATGCGTTCAGCGTGCGCCACCCCGATGTCATCGTCTGCGAACCGTATGTGCCGCACGACGAGGCCCTGGCCGCGATGATGGCCGCCGATGCCCTGCTGCTGGTGGTGGGCGGTGGCCGCGGGCCGGCGGTGCAGGGCTGGCTGCCCGGCAAGGTCTTCGAGTACCTGCGCAGCGGCAAGCCCGTGCTCAGCCTGGGCGACTCCCAGGGCGATGCGGCCCGGCTGATCGCGCGATACGGCCAGGGCCATGCGGTGCCCGAGCACGACGCCGCCGGCGTGGCCCTGGCGCTGTCGCAGCTGCTGGAGCGGCGGGCGGTGGCCCGCCCTTCGGCTTCACCCGCCGTGTTCGAGCGCCGAGAACTGACACGGCAGCTGGCGGCCTACCTGCGCGATTGCCAGGCCCGTCACCGCGAGGCCCCGCCGCGATGAGCCTGCATCTGGGCCTGCTGGGCGACGCCAACAGCGTGCACCTGCAACGCTGGGCGCGCGAGATGGCCCAACGCGGCCTGCGGGTGAGCGTGGTCACGGCCAGGCCCGCGCCGATGGACGGCGTGACCGAGCAGGTCGTGCTGCCGGCCATCCACCGCAGCAGCGACTGGCTGTTTCGCGTGGGGGCCGCACGGGCCGCGCTGGACCGCCTGTCGCCCGACATCGTGCACGCCCACTACGTCACGTCCTACGGCGACCTGGCCGCCCGCGGCGGCCGCCATCCCCTGGTGATGACGGCCTGGGGCAGCGACTTGCTGGTCACCCCGAAGCGCAGCGCTTGGCTGCGCGCGCTGACCGGGTGGACGCTGCGCCGCGCCGATCTCGTCACGGGCGATTCGGCCGACCTGCTGCACGAAGCCGCCCGCTACCGCCTCAGGCAGCCGCCGCTGCTGATCCACTGGGGCGTGGACCTGCAGCGCTTCGCACCGACGCCCTGGGCGGGCAAGCCGCCGCTGGAGATCGTCAGCCTGCGCAACTGGGAGCCCAACTACCGCATCGAGGCCATCGTGCAGGCGCTTGCCATGCTGCGCAGTCGCTGCCCCGAAGCCCCGGTGCACCTGCACCTGCTGGGTGGCGGGCCCGGCCGCGCTTCGCTGCAGGCCCTGGTCGGCTCACTGGGGCTGGCGGACCACGTCACGCTGCACGGCCGGCTGGACGATGCGGGCATGGCCGCGGTGCTGGCCCGCTGCAAGGTCTCGGTGTCGGTGCCGATCAGCGACGCGACCTCGGTGTCGGTGCTCGAGAGCATGGCCTGCGGCCTGGCCGTGGTCGCCAGCGACCTGCCGGCCAACCGGGCGTGGCTGTCGGATGCGCCCGATCTGCTGCTGCCTGGCGACGGCGTGGCGCTGGCCGCAGGCCTGGCCAGCGTGCTGCAAGGCTTGTGGCGGGACGATGCCCGCGCTGCCCAGGTGGGCGAACGCAACCAGGCCGTCATGCGCGAACAAGGCAGCCGCGCGGTGCAGATGGACCGCATGTTGCTGGCCTATGAGCGCCTGGCGAGCGGGCTGCCGGCCGGGGCCTTGCCATGACGGCCGTGCGCACCGTGAGCGTGATCGCGCCCTGCCGCAACGAGCGGGCCGCCATCGATGCCTTCTGCGCCGATGCGCTGGCGCAGCAACTGCCCCCTGGCTGGGCGATGGAGCTGTGCATTGCCGACGGCCGCAGCGACGACGGCACGCGCGAACGGCTGCAGGCGCTGGCTGCGGCCGACAACCGCGTGCGCTGGCTGGACAACCCCGGCCGCATCGTGTCGGCCGGCCTGAACCGCGCCCTGGCGCTGTCCGGTGGCGAGGTGGTGGTGCGCATGGACATCCACACCCGCTACGCCCCGGACTACATCGCGCAGTGCCTGGCCGCGCTGGCCGCGACGGGTGCGGACAACGTGGGCGGCCCCTGGCAGGCCGACCCCGGGCCCGGCGCCAGTGCCATGGCGCAGGCAATCGCCGCCGCCTTCCAGTCGGCGTGGGTGGCCGGTGGCGCGGCTTCGCGGCGGGCGGACCACTCAGGTTGGGTCGATACCGTCTACCTGGGTTGCTGGCCGCGCGCCACCTTCGAGCGCTGGGGCGGTTTCGACGAGGCACTCGTGCGCAACCAGGATGACGAACACAACCTGCGCATTCGCCAGGGGGGCGGGCGGGTGTGGCAATCCGCCACCATCCACAGCCGCTACCGGCCGCGCGGCACGTTGCGGCAGGTCTTTCGGCAGTGGTTCCAGTATGGCTATTGGAAGCCCTTCGTGATGGTCAAGCACCGCCAGCCGGCGGCCTTGCGCCACCTGGTGCCCGCGGCCTTCGTGGGCCTGTGGGCCGGAGCGGCCGTCTGCGCGGTGGTGGGCGGGCCTGCGTGGCCGCTGATCGGGCTGACGGCGGCCTACATCGGGGCCGTGGCCGCGCTGAGCCTCACCGTGGCGCTGACGGGCACGGCCGGTGCGCGCCTGCCGGCCGCCGTGGCCTTGCGATTGCCCGGCGTGATCGCGGCCTACCACCTGGGCTACGGTTGCGGATCGTGGCCCGGCTGGTTCGATGCCTTGCGTGGCAAACCGGGCCGCGCCAGCCAGGGCGCGCTGACGCGCTGAGCCGGCCGCACCCGTCCCCAGCACCCCCCTCTGGCAGAACCCGACCATGGCCCCCCCTCCGCCCGCCGACGAGACCGAAGCCGTGCGCCAGCGCTACGCCCGCCGCGCCTGGGCAGAGGCCCGCTACAGCCTGCTGAACCCCGTGGCGCTGCGCGAGCGCCAGGGCCGCCAGCGCGCGCTGGCCGGCTTCCTGGCGGCCCACGGCCTGCACGCCATGGGCACCCTGCGTCTGACCGAGGTGGGATGCGGCACCGGCGGCAACCTGCTGGAGCTGCTGCAGATGGGCTTCGCACCCGAGCACCTGCACGGCATCGAGCTGCTGGCCGACCGCCATGCCGCCGCGCGGCGCGTGCTGCCCGCGGCCACCACGCTGTGGCTGGGCGATGCCTGCGTGGCCCCCGTGGCCCCGCTCAGCCAGGATCTGCTGCTGGTGGCCACCGTGTTCTCATCCCTGCTGGACGATGCCTTCCAGCAGCGGCTGGCTGCCGCCATGTGGGGTTGGCTCAAGCCGGGCGGTGCCGTGATCTGGTACGACTTCACGCTGGATAATCCGCGCAACACGCATGTGCGCGGCGTGCCGCTGTCTCGGGTGCGGTCGCTGTTTCCGCAGGGTCGCGTGACCGCCCGCCGGCTCACGCTGGCGCCACCTCTGGCCCGGCTGCTTTGCAAGGCCAGCCCGCGCCTGCTGCCGCTGTTCGACGCCATGCCCTTCCTGCGAACCCACGTCCTGGCATGGATCGCCAAACCCGAGTGATCTCCGTACACCCCCCACGACCATGACCGACGCTGCCGTGCCCAACCCGCCCTTCCTGCCGTTCGCCCTGCCCGAGATCGGCGAGGAAGAGATCGCCGAGGTGGTCGATGCCCTGCGTTCGGGTTGGGTCACCACGGGCCCGAAGACGCGGCGCTTCGAACAGGACTTCGCCGCCTTCATGGGCGGCGGCACCGCGCCCGAAGGCCTGCACGCCATCGCCGTCAACTCGGCCACGGCCGGTCTGCACCTGGCGCTCGAAGCGGTGGGCATCGGCCCCGGCGACGAAGTGATCACCACCACCCACACCTTCACCGCCACGGCCGAGGTGGTGCGCTACCTGGGCGCCGACGTGAAGCTGGTGGACATCGACCCGGCCACCCTGAACATCGACCCCGCCGCAGTGGAAGCGGCCATCACCCCCCGCACCAAGGCCATCGTGCCGGTGCACTATGCAGGCCTGGCGGCCGACATGCCGGCTTTGCTGGCCATCGCCCGCCGGCATGGCCTGAAGGTGGTGGAAGACGCGGCGCACGCCCTGCCCACCACCTGCGGGGGCGAGCTCGTGGGCACCCTGGGCAGCGACGCCACGGTTTTCAGCTTCTATGCCAACAAGACCATCACCACGGGCGAAGGCGGCATGCTGGTCACGCGGGACGCGGCGCTGGCCAAGCGGGCCCGCGTGATGCGCCTGCACGGCATGAACCGCGATGCCTTCGACCGCTACACCGCCAAGGTGCCCAGCTGGTACTACGAGGTGATCGCGCCGGGCTTCAAATACAACCTCACGGACATCGCTGCGGCCCTGGGCATCCATCAGCTGCGCCGGCTGCCAGCGTTCCAGCAGCGGCGCGAACAGCTGGCCGCGCTGATGGACAGCGCGCTGGCCGGGCTGCCGCTGGTCCTGCCGCCGCGGCCCTCGCGGTCCGGCGACACGCACGCCTGGCACCTGTACGTGGTGCGCCTGGCCGATGGGGCCGGCATCGAGCGCGACCGCTTCATCGAACATCTGTACGCATCGGGCATCGGCTGCAGCGTGCACTACATCCCGCTGCACCTGCACCCTTACTGGCGCGAGCGATACGGGCTGGACAAGGCGCAGTTCCCGCACAGCCAGCACGCGTACGAACGCATGGTGAGCCTGCCGCTGTACACCCGCATGACCGATGCCGACGTGCTGCGCGTGGCCGCGGCGGTGCGGGCGGCGCTGGGCGTGCCCCTGCAGGCCCAGGCCCTGGCGCAGGCCGCGCCCACACCCTGACAACGTCTTGTCCAAGCGTTTGTTCGATATCGCCATCGCCGCGGCCGGTCTGGCCTTGTTGTCGCCGCTGCTGCTGGCCTTCGGCCTGTGGATCCGCCTGGATTCGCCGGGGCCGGTGTTCTTCCGCCAGGAGCGGGTGGGGCGGCACGGCGTGCCCTTTCGCATCCACAAGTTCCGCACCATGAAGGCCGATGCCCAGGGCCTGCCGCTGACGGTGGGCGACGACCCCCGCATTACCCGCGCCGGGGCCTGGCTGCGCCGCACCCACCTGGACGAGCTGCCCCAGCTGCTCGATGTGCTGGCCGGCCGCATGAGCCTGGTCGGGCCGCGCCCCGAAGTGCCCCGCTACGTGGCCCACTATCCGGCGGCCCTGCGCGACCGCGTGCTGTCCGTGCGCCCGGGCCTGACCGACCCGGCCACGCTGGATGCGCTGGACGAAGCCCGCCGGCTCGCGCGGGCGGCCGACCCCGAGCGCGAGTACATCGAAGTCATCCTGCCGGCCAAGCTTCAGCGCGCGGCCGAGTACGCCGAGCGGGCCACCCTGTGGACCGACCTGGCCGTGCTGGCCGGCACGCTGCGACGACTGTCCCGCCCCGCCCCGTGATGCCCACCCCCATCCCGCCCGACGCGGCTGCCGGCCCTTCGTTCTGGCAGCGGCTGGACCTGTTCCTGGCGCGCCTGAGGCCCCACCGCGAGCCGCTGTCGCTGGCCATCGACGCCCTGGTGGTGGTGGCCTGCTGGAACATCACCTACCTGTTCCGCCTGGGCTTCGAGCGCTGGGTGAGCGCCCGGCCGGGCTACGACATCGGCGTGCTCGCCGGCGCCGTGCTGGCCTATGGCCTGGCCAGCGTGCTGTTCAAGGTGCCGCAGAGCATGTGGCGCTTCTCGGGTTTCGGCGAGATCAAGCGGCTGACCCTGGCGTGCGCGCTGGCCGGCGGGGTGACTGCGGCCGTCACCATGGGGCTGGGCCTGGTCAAGGTGCCCCGGGCCGTGCTGGCGCTGCACCCGGTGGTGACGCTGATGGGCCTGGCCATCGTGCGCATTGCCTACCGCATGACGTACGAGCATGCACGCTCGCGCATTGCCGGCAGCCATGGCGAGGTGCGCCGCGCCCTCGTGCTGGGGGCGGGCGAAGCAGCGCGCTTGCTGCTGGCCGGCCTGCAGCAACAGGGATGGGTGGTGCTCGGCCTGCTGGACGACGACCCCGCCAAGCGCGGCGCGCGCATCGCCGGGGTGCCGGTGCTCGGGCCGCTGGCCCTGCTGGCGCCGGGCGCCGAGCCAGGGTGGCGAGGCCTGGCCACGCACATCGTGGTGGCGATGCCCTCGGCGAGCCCGGCCCAGCGGCGCCGCGCCTTCGACCTGGCGGCCGGCACCGGCCTGCCGGTGCTCACCGTGCCCAGTGCTGACGAACTGCGCACGGGCAAGACCCGCGTGGAGCGGCTGCGCGACATCGAACCCGATGACCTGCTGGGCCGCGAGCCGGTGGTGCTGGACGAATCGGGCGTGGGCCAGACCCTGAAGGGCAAGACCGTGCTCATCACCGGGGCCGGCGGCAGCATCGGCAGCGAGCTGTGCCGCCAGGTGGCCCGCTTTGCGCCGGCGCTGCTGGTGCTGTATGAGCTGAGCGAGTACAACCTCTACGCGATCGAGCAGGAGCTGGGCCAGTCCGAGCCGGGCCTGGACCTGGTGCGGCTGATCGGCGACGTGAAAGACCTGCCCCACATCCGCCAGACCTGCGCGCAGTGGCGGCCGCACGTCGTCTTCCACGCCGCGGCCTACAAGCACGTGCCGCTGATGGAAGAGCTCAATGCGCTGGCCGCGCTGCGCAACAACACGCTGGGCACCTACCACGCGGCCCTGGCCGCCGCCGAGGCGGGCGCCGAGCGCTTCGTGCTCATCAGCACCGACAAAGCCGTGAACCCCACCAACGTGATGGGGGCCACCAAGCGCGCGGCCGAGATGGTCGTCAGCCAGATGGCCGCGGAGCACCCCGCCACCCGCTTCATGGCGGTGCGCTTCGGCAACGTGCTGGGTTCCAGCGGCAGCGTGATCCCCAAGTTCAAGGAGCAGATCGCCCGCGGCGGCCCGGTCACCGTGACGCACCCGGACATCATCCGCTACTTCATGACCATCCCCGAGGCGGCGCGCCTGGTGCTGCAGGCCGCGGCCATCGGGCAGAGCGGGCAGGTCCTGGTGCTGGACATGGGCGAGCCGGTGAAGATCGTCGATCTCGCCCGGGACCTGATCCGGTTGGCGGGGCACACGGTGCAGGAGATCCCGATCGTGTTCTCGGGGTTGCGGCCGGGGGAGAAGCTGTATGAAGAGCTGCTGGCGGATGCGGACGATACGGTGGCCACCGAGGTGCCGCGGTTGAGGGTGGCGCGATTGGATGGGGGTAGCCGGGGGCTGGGCGAGTGGCTGTTGCGTCTGGGACGTGGGCTGCCGGCCTCGGATGTGCAGGTTCAGGGTTGGTTGTGTGAAATCGTGGCGGAATACAGACCCCAGCAGGCTCCGTAGACAGTAGGCATTTCAGCGACCGTACAATCAGTGTTCAATGATTGAACAGAGTTCTGCTGCCGCAACGCCGATCACGGAGGCTACCGATGCCGATGGCGTGCCCAGCACGCATCTGCATCTGCTCAATCTGATCGAGCAGCACCCCGAATATTCGCAGCGCCGACTCGCGCAGGCATTGGGCATCAGCCTGGGCAAGACGCACTACCTGTTGCGCGCGTTGTTCGACAAAGGTCTGGTCAAGGCGGGCAAGTTCAAGGCCAGCAGCGACAAGCTGAACTATCTCTATCGCGTCACGCCCACGGGGGTGAGGCATCGCTTGCAGCTGACCCAAAGGTTCCTGTCCGAAAAGGAAAGAGAATTCGAATTGCTGCGTACTGAAATCGAGACGCTCCGTGCAACGCTTCGGTCCAGCCAGTCTGCGGGATCGATCCGGGACAATCAGTCGTGAACCAGGCACATCGATCGCGCTTGTCGCGCCTCTCAAGGGCCAGGCCGGAGACCCCATGTCGACCGTGACCCTGGCCAATGGCCGTCACTTCGAGGCTTCACCCGATGCGACGATCCTGGACTCGGCGATGGCAGGTGGAGTGGTGCTGGAGCACAGCTGCCGGACTGGCCGTTGCGGCACCTGCAAGGCCCGGGTGATCACGGGGTCCGTGGTTGCCTTGAGAGAGGTTTCATCGCTGTCTGCCGACGAGGCCGCGGCTGGTTGGGTCCTGACCTGTGCCCACGCGCCCGGCACCGACCTCACGCTGGATGTGGAAGACCTCGGTGCCTTGGCCGGAATCGCCACGAAGACCTCGCCGGCGCGCATCGACTCGCTGGAATTGCTCGCACCCGATGTGATGCAGATCGCGTTGCGCCTGCCCACCACCTCGCCCTGGCGGTTCCTGCCGGGCCAGTCCATCGACCTCACGAGCCCCGATGGCATCAAGCGGAGTTACTCACTGGCAGGTGACGCGTCGTGCGCTGGCCGCATCGAACTGCAGGTGCGACGCGTCGATGGAGGCCTCTTCAGCGCTTATTGGTTCGACCGGGCGCGGGTGAAGGACCTCCTGCGTTTCCGGGGCCCCATCGGCACGTTCTATCTGCGGCCCTGCGCGGGCCGGCATCTCGTCTTTCTGGCCACTGGCACGGGGATGGCGCCGTTCCAGTCGATGTTGAAGCAACTGGCGGCCATGGCCGAAGACGATCGGCCCGCCAGCGTCAGCCTGTATTGGGGCGGCCGGCAGCCGGCTGATCTATATATCGACCCGGCGCGGCTGTTCCAGGGCCTGCATTACGTTCCGGTGCTCTCGCGGGCCGATGCACATTGGGAAGGGGCGCGTGGGCACGTTCAGGATGTATGCCTGGCCTTGCACGGCCACCGTATGGAAGACACCGTGGTGTATGCCTGCGGCAGCGGTGCCATGATCGATGGTGCCCGAAGCAGTCTTGTCGGAGCCGGGCTGCCCCCCAGGCATTTCCACTTCGACGCCTTCGTGCCCTCCAACTAGGCACCCAAGGTCTCCTTTAGAGAGAGCGATACCCTCATGAAAGCAGTCATCCTGGCCGGCGGCCTTGGTACTCGACTCAGTGAAGAGACCGCTGTACGCCCGAAGCCGATGGTTGAGATCGGTGGCAAGCCCGTGTTGTGGCACATCCTGAAGATGTACTCGCACTACGGCATTCACGACTTCGTGATTTGCTGTGGATACAAGGGCTACGTCATCAAGGAGTACTTCGCGAACTACTTCCTGCACACCTCGGATGTCACCTTCCACATGCGCGAGAACCGGATGGAAGTGCACAGCAAGCGCGCCGAGCCCTGGACCGTGACGTTGGTGGACACGGGTGATGAGTCGATGACCGGCGGCCGCTTGGGTCGCGTAGCCGATTACGTCAAGGACGAAGAAGCCTTCTGCTTCACGTATGGCGATGGCCTGAGCGACCTCGATATCGGAGCCAGCGTGGCCTTCCACCGGCAGCACGGCAAGGCTGCGACCCTCACCGCGACCTTTCCGCCGGGGCGGTTCGGCGCGCTCGATATCCAGAACCGGAAGGTGATGAGCTTCCAGGAGAAGCCCCGCGGCGACGGCGCCATGATCAATGGCGGCTTTTTCGTGCTGAGCCCTGCCGTGCTGAAGTACCTCGACGGCGACGCCACCGTCTGGGAGCAGGAGCCCTTGATGCGCCTGGCGCAAGACGGGCAGCTGATGGCCTTCGAGCACGATGGCTTCTGGCAGCCAATGGACACCTTGCGCGACAAGCACTACCTCGAAGATCTGTGGGCAGCCGGCAAGGCGCCTTGGAAGAAGTGGGAGTGAGCAGCATGTCGCGCAACACGGTTGATGCAGCGTTCTGGCGCGGCAGGCGCGTGTTTCTCACGGGCCACACGGGGTTCAAAGGCGGCTGGCTGAGCCTGTGGTTGCAAAGCCTGGGTGCGGAGGTTCACGGTTTCGCATTGGAGCCGCCGACCACGCCCAATCTCTTTGGCGCTGCTCACGTCGCGCAAGGCATGGTCGGCACCTTGGGTGACATCCGCGACGCTGCAGTCGTGAAGCGCGCGTTGGCGGCCTGTCGCCCAGAGATCGTCATTCACATGGCCGCGCAGCCCCTGGTGCGCCTTTCCTATGCCGAGCCGGTGGCGACCTACGCCACCAACGTGATGGGTACTGTCCACCTGCTGGAAGCCGTTCGGACGACGCCCGGTGTGCAGGCGGTGGTCAACGTCACCACCGACAAGTGCTACGAGAACCGCGAGTGGGTCTGGGGCTACCGCGAAGACGAACCCATGGGCGGCCACGATCCCTACAGCAACAGCAAAGGTTGCAGCGAACTCGTGACCAGCGCCTACCGTCGCTCTTTCTTTTCGGCCGGCGGCCCGGCACTCGCCTCGGCACGTGCCGGCAACGTGATCGGCGGTGGCGATTGGGCGGCTGACCGCTTGGTGCCTGACATCCTGCGTGCATTCGAACGCGGCGAACCGGTCGTGATCCGCAACCCTTCGGCCACGCGGCCGTGGCAGCACGTGCTGGAGCCTTTGTCGGGCTACCTCGTGCTGGCCCAGCAACTCGTTCAATCGGGCCAGGCCTGCGCCGAGGCGTTCAACTTCGGCCCGCGCGATGAGGACGCACGCCCCGTGGCATGGATCGTCGAACGTCTAGCCGAGCGCTGGGGCCCCACGGCCCGCTGGCAGGTGGACGGTGGCAGCCACCCCCACGAGGCCAACTATCTCAAGCTGGACATCAGCAAGGCCCACGCGCGCCTGGGCTGGCAGCCCCGCTGGCGGCTGTCCCAGGCCCTCGATCAGATCGTGGCCTGGCACCAGGCCTGGCTCTCCCACGGCGACATGCGGGCCTTGTGTCTGCAGCAGATCGCGACCTATACCGAATCCGTAGTCCCGAGCACCCCATGAGCGAAGTCAAGACCATCCCCATCCAGCCGGCCTTGGCCGCTCCTGGCGGCCAGAGTGAGGCCCAGGCCCAGTTGCGGGCTCAGATTGCCGATCTGGTCCAGCAGTATGCCGACCTGCAGTACGCCCCGAAACCCTTCGTGCCGGGTGTTTCGCCGGTGCCCGTCTCGGGCAAGGTGATCGGTGCGCAGGAACTCAAGCACATGGTGGATGCCAGCCTGGACGCCTGGCTGACCACCGGCCGCTTCAACGCGGCCTTCGAAGAGCGGCTGGCCCGCTTCCTGGGCGTCAAGCACGCTATCACGGTGAACTCGGGCTCATCGGCCAACCTCGTGGCCTTCTCGACCCTGACGTCGCCGCGCCTGGGCGACCGCGCCATCCAGCGCGGCGATGAGGTGATCGGCGTGGCAGCGGGCTTTCCGACCACGGTCAATCCGATCCTGCAGTTTGGCGCCGTGCCTGTCTTCGTCGACATCGACCTGGCCACGCACAACATCGACGCTGGCCTGATCGAGGCGGCCATCACCCCCAAGACCAAGGCCATCATGCTGGCCCACAGCCTGGGCAACCCGTTCAACCTGGACGTTGTCACGGCGCTGTGCAAGAAGTACGGCCTGTGGCTGGTGGAAGACTGCTGCGATGCCCTGGGCGCCACCTACAAGGGCCGCATGGTGGGCACCTTTGGCGATATCGGCACCCTCAGCTTCTACCCGGCCCACCACATCACCATGGGCGAGGGCGGTGCGGTGTTCACCAACAACCCGGAGCTCAAGCTGATTGCCGAGTCCTTCCGCGACTGGGGCCGCGATTGCTACTGCCCGCCAGGGAAGGACAACACCTGCAACAAGCGCTTTTGCTGGAAGCTGGGGAACCTGCCGGAGGGCTACGACCACAAGTACACCTATAGCCATCTGGGCTACAACTTGAAGATCAGCGACATGCAGGCCGCCTGCGCGCTGGCCCAGATGGACCGGCTCGAAGAGTTCATCGCCGCGCGTCGGGCGAATTTCGCCTGCCTGCATGCCAGGTTGCAGAGCTGTGCCGAGTTCCTCCACCTTCCCGCTGCAACGCCGGGGTCCGAGCCGAGCTGGTTCGGTTTTCCGCTGGTGCTCAAGGAGTCTTCAGGCGTCAAGCGCGTGGATCTGCTGACCTACCTGGACGACCACAAGATCGGCACGAGGCTGCTGTTTGCCGGCAACCTGACGCGCCAGCCGTACATGATTGGGCAGAACTTCCGAGTGAGCGGGAGCCTGACGCACACCGACACGGTGATGAACCAGACCTTCTGGCTTGGTGTGTATCCGGGCCTGCAGACGGAGCACCTGGACTATGTCGTGACCAGGCTCGAAGAGTTCTTCGGGGTGGGTTTCTGAGTTGCAGCAAGTGACTGCTCCATTGCGACCCATCGATGAGGAAGATCTGGAGCGCATTCACTCCATCGTCACCACGCACCGTTGGAGCGGCTTGGGCGGAGCACACGTTCTGCTGACTGGCGGCACCGGTTTCGTGGGCAAGTGGCTGCTGAGCGCTATCGTTGATGCCGATCGACGACAAGCTCTCAATTGCCGTGTGAGCGTGCTCACGCGCGACCCGGCAGCCTTCGCGCTGGCAGCGCCACATCTCGCACGGGCTCACAACGTTCAATTGCTGGCGGGCGACGTGCGTGACTTCGATGGCAACGGACAGACCTTCAGTCACGTTGTGCACGCAGCCACCGACGTCGTAGCCCAGGCCAGTCCATTGGATACCTTCGACACCTGCCTGACGGGCACGCGCCGCGTGCTGGACACCGCTTTGGCCAGCCGGGCGAACGTGCTGCTCCTGAGTTCGGGCGCCGTGTACGGCAGGCAGCCCCCATCGCTAGATGCGCTCAGTGAGAGCTATACCGGAGCACCCGACACCTTGAAGCCGGCATCGGCTTATGGCGAAGGCAAGCGGGCTGCGGAGTGGCTGGGCAGTGCCTACGCTGGCGAACATGGCCTGCGGGTGATGAGTGCCCGGTGCTTTGCATTCGTAGGTCCCTATCTGCCGTTGGACAAGCACTTCGCCATCGGCAACTTCCTTCGCGATGCGATGTCGGGCAATCCCATCGTCATCCAGGGTGACGGTACGCCGTATCGCAGCTATCTGCATGCGGCCGACCTCGCGGCCTGGCTATGGTGCATCCTGCTGTCCGGCCGCACGCAGACGGCCTACAACGTGGGCGGTGATGAGGCCGTATCGATTGCCCAGCTTGCCCACCGCGTCGTGAAAGCACTGGGCTCGTCGTCCGAGATCCGGATCCTAAAGGCCCCCGTAGTAGGAGCCGCCGCTGAACGCTACGTACCGGATGTCAATCTGGTTCGCAGCGAATTCGAGTTACCTGCCCCTCTGGCGCTGGACGTTGCGGTGCAGCGCACATCCCGTTGGCATCAAACCGTGAACGCCCCATGACCCAAGCACTTGCCCGCGCCATCCGGCGCCATGCGCTCCAGATGGTGACGCAAGCCAAGGCCTCGCACATCGGCAGTGCCTTGTCGATCAGCGACATCCTGGCTGTGTTGTACGGCAGCGTTCTTCGCTTTGACGCGAAGGACCCTGCCAGTTCCGATCGCGACCGCTTTCTTCTGAGCAAAGGCCACGCCTGCGTGGCGGTGTACGGAGCGTTGGCTGAAGCGGGATTCTTCCCCGCGGATATGTTGAAAACCTACGGTCAGGACCACTCGGTCTTGATGAACCACATCAGTCACAAGGTGCCAGGGGTCGAGTTCTCGACGGGCTCCCTCGGGCATGGGCTGCCGTTCGGAGTGGGCAAGGCACTGGCTGCAGCGCGGCGGAGCCTGCCCTGGCGAACGTTCGTCCTGATGAGCGACGGGGAACTGGGTGAGGGTAGCAATTGGGAAGCCATGATGTTTGCGGCTCATCACAACCTGGATCGGCTCACCGCCATCATTGACTACAACAAGCTGCAGAGCCTGACCACGGTCGACCAGACATTGCGCATCGAGCCACTCGCTGCGAAGTTTGCGGCCTTCGGTTGGGGGGTGCGTGAGGTGGATGGACATGACCATGCCGCCCTGGCGACTGCGCTGGGTGCCACGCCCTGGCAACAAGGTCGGCCTTCGGTTCTCGTGGCCCACACCACGAAGGGAAAGGGAGTGAGCTTCATGGAAAACAAGGTCGAGTGGCATTACCGCAGCCCGAATGCCGAGCAGTTGCAGCAGGCGCTGGCCGAACTGGAGACCTGATTCATGCGCAACGCGTTCATCCACGAACTGGTCGCCTTGGCCGAAGTCCACGACCACATCGCGCTCGTCGTCGGGGATCTCGGCTATTCGGTCGTCGAACCCTTTGCCGACCGTTTCCCTGACCGGTTCATCAATGCGGGCGTGGCCGAGCAGAACATGACGGGTCTGGCTGCTGGCATGGCGTCCGAGGGCTACCACGTCTTCACCTACTCGATTGCGAACTTCCCGACCTTCCGATGCGCTGAGCAGATTCGCAACGATGTGGACTACCACAGACTACCTGTAACCGTGGTGGCGGTCGGCGGCGGATTGGCATACGGTGCATTGGGCTACTCGCACCATGCAGTTCAGGACTATGCGCTCATGCGCTCGTTCCCGAACCTGTTGATCGCGGCGCCCGGAGATCCCCTGGAGGTTCGGGCGTGCATGCGGTATCTGGTGGCCAACCCACAGCCCTCCTACCTGCGTCTGGGCAAGGCCGGCGAACCCACCTTCCATGCCGAGGTGCCTGCGCTCATGCCGGGGCACTGGCTGACCGTGGCGCAGGCTGAGGAAGGTACGAATGCGGCGTTTCTGACCACGGGGGCCACTCTGGGCATGGCGATGGCCTGGCGCACGGCCGGCCCATACAAGGGTTATGGCGTGCGATCGCTCCCCTTGTGGGGAATGTCCACGAAGGGCCCGCAGGCCGCTCAATTGCAGCCCTGGACAGAGTTGCGCACCGTTGAAGACCATCTCAACGATGGCGGATTTGGGTCGTGGATGCTCGAATCCCTGCGTGAGAGGCCCGAACTGCGCAGCAGGATCCTGCCGATGGGATTGACGCCCGATGTGTGCGGCATGGTGGCCTCGCAAGCCGTGCTGAATGAACTTGGTGGATTGAACGCCTCAGGCCGCTGAGCAATTGCGGGCCACTCCAGACGCCATCCGCAGGTCGATTGCCCTAGGCCCGCACCCTCTATCTCTCAGGAACGAACGAAGTGCTCAACACACTCAAGAAGACAGCACGAAAGATCGTGCATGCACAGCGCGCACGGGTGCCTTATCGCCACTGGTCCAAGCAGCTGCAGAACGATCCCTTGTTCAAGCTGGCCAATGTAGACCGCGGCCTGCTTCCGCGGCCGACTGGCCCGGCGCGTCCCCTGCGCGCCCGCCAGGAGGTTGCCGAGCGGATCATCAAGGCCTATCGCAAGGCCTCGGCAGACCAAGCCTCCAAGAGCGCGGTCTACAAGGTATCCAATGAATGGATTCCGATCTTTCGAAAGCCCCTGAAGCCTTTGCTAACCGCGCTGGAAGCTGGCGATGCGGTGGCCTTGACCACGTTGCTGGACAACTTCTTCCGCAGTACTGTCAGCGAAGGTCTGTGTGGTCTTGCCACCGACATGGCCGGCACCTACTTCGACCGTACGCCCAATGAATTCGAGCGCACTCAGTTTCTGATCGATGCGCTGTATCGGTTCCGCCATCTTGAGCAGTTGCTGCCGGGGACTCTCGCTTCCGATCTTCAGGTCGACGACATTGGGAACCCCTACGGCATGATGGTCGGTGACGATTTCGTCCGGACCGGTGCCGACTACCAGTACTACTACGCGCAGAAGGTATCGAAGCTCTTGCCCACGGCGCCCGCGATCGGGGTGGTTGCCGAACTCGGTGGAGGTATCGGTGGGTTCGCCTACTTCCTCTTGAAGTGCCACGGGGGTTCGACTCGATACATCAATCTCGACCTGCCGGAGATCCTCTGCATCTCGAGCTACCAGTTGCTCAATCTGTTTCCAGAGCGCAAGGCCGTGCTGTACGGTGAAATCGATCGCATCGATAGTGCTTCCCTTGCGCAAGTCGACATTGCATTGCTGCCATCGTTTTGCGTCGAAGACCTGGCTAGCGATTCGGTGGATGTGTCATTCAATTCATATAGTCTGGCAGAAATGGATGAGCCCACCATCGCCAACTACATGGGCCAGTTCAGTCGCCTGACCCGCCACGCCATTCTTCATGTGAACCATGTCTCCAACGCGCTCGTGGGGGCCGACAAATTCCCGTTCGACTCCAAGCGCTTCGAGCAAGTGGAGCGCAACCGTGCGCTTTGGAATTTGGGCCGCAATCTGGAATGCGACGAGTACGAGTTCCTCCTGACGCGGAGACCAGTGTGAGTGTCCAATTGTTTAGTCGTATTGTGCTCCTGGGCGGCTCTTTCTATGTGCGCCGCTGAGACCTTGATTTGTTCAACTCATTGAAGAACACGTTGCGGGGCCTGCAAAGGGCAACCGGAATTGACTTCCATGTGGCAGCTACGCTGCTGCTTCGAGGTTGGGGCCTTGCGGCCGGCGGCGTGATGATTTTGATCATTTCTGCCACGCTGACGCCACAGCAGCAGGGCTTTTATTTCACTTTCTCAAGCCTACTCGGCTTGCAAATATTTTTTGAGTTGGGCCTCAATCAAGTTGTCATTCAACTTGTAAGTCATGAGTCGGCCCATATTTCGCGGGATGCCCTCGGCTGCCCAAACGGTGATTTCGCGCATCTGGATCGTCTTGCTTCCATTGTTCGACTACTCAGAAGATGGTACTTAGCCGCGGCGATTGCATTCTGTGCGGTCACCACGGCTGTCGGTATCCTACTATTCCACAGGGCCGAAAATATCGCGATGTCGAACTGGCTGGGCCCATGGGTTCTCTTGGTTATTGTGACTGCGCTGAATCTGTATCTTTCACCCATGCTCGCTGTTATCGAGGGCTGCGGTTGGGTTGGACAAGTGGCGCGACTGCGGCTCGTCCAGTCATTCGCTGGATACATTACCGCCTGGATTGCCCTCTATGCGGGGGCAGGCCTGTGGTCGATTGCCTGCATCGCAGGCGCTAGTTCACTTTTGACGGCTGCTTGGCTGTTGAAGTATCAGCACCCGCTAAGGCCCCTCGAAGCAGTACCGCCTGTAGCGCCAGAACGTGCAGTGGATTGGAGGCGCGAAGTGTTGCCTTTCCAGTGGCGAATAGCAGTGAGTTGGATCAGTGGATACTTGATATTTCAGTTGTCAGTACCGATGGTCTTTTCGAGTCTTGGGTCTGTGATTGCTGGCCGACTGGGCATGACATTGGCCATCTTCAATGGAATATTCTCTATTGGCATTGGTTGGATTAACGCGAAACTTCCGGAACTCACTGCTCACATTAGCCGGAAGGAGAGATCTCAACTAGACGTTAAATTCAGCAGCGTCTTGGTGCGGGCGTTGCTTCTCACATTCATGCTTTCTGCTGCGCTCCTTTTTGGAGGTTATCTATTTAGTAGTTTCGAATTCCAATTCATGAAGCGGGTTACAGACTTCCCAACGATGGCCTGCATTGCCCTTCAAAATGTTTTGACTATTTTGGTATACGGGTGGGCGTCGTATATGAGAGCTCATCGTGAAGAGCCGATGCTGCCGGTGTCTGTCGTTGGTGGTTTAGTTACGCTTGCGGCGTTGTCATTGGCATCCAGACAAGGCAGCTTCGCAACGGTATTGGCCCAGTTATTGGTAACACTGTTCATAACGATTCCATGGACGTGGTTGTTGTATAGGCGGTATCGACGATTTGATATATGACTAAACTTCTCACGATCGCGGTGCCTACTTATAATAGGGCTGATTGCTTGGAGCTGCTGCTTAATACGCTTGTTGATGAGTGCGTCGGTTTTGGTGATTTGATTGATATCATTGTTAGCGATAACGCTTCCACCGATCGAACCCAAACTGTCATCAGTCGATTTTTGGAGCGGTGGCCAAGCTGTATCGCTATTCGATATGCAGAGAATCTAGGGCCAGACGAAAATTTCTGTGGTTGCATCGACAAAATGCAATCGAAATATTTTTGGATTATAGGTGATGATGACTTGCCAAAAGCAGGCTTCATTCAATTGTTGTGCGCAAAGCTTATGTCGGAGGCGCCGGATCTCGTCTATTTCGGCAGTGAATGGGTTTCGGTAATCAATGGACCTGAGCAAGGAATCCAAATCGGTCCGCTGCCGGTTAAAAGGTTGAGCGCCGAAGATTTTGCGTCCAAAGTTAATATCTGGATGACTTTTATATCGGGAATGGTTGTCCGTCTCGATAACCTAAGAGTTGTAATGCACCCTGAAACTGTGAGGCGCTGGAAATCCACCAGTCTTGTGCAACTTGGCTGGGTATATGCTCAACTCCGCTACGGTAAGTGCTTTTTATATATCGAATCCAGTTGTATTCTTGCGACGGCAGGGAATACGGGTGGATATGCGGTAATTAAGGTTTTTGCAGACAATTTTCCCAGGATTACACAGGAGACGTTTGGAACGGAGGCGCCACAGACTCGCCGGATTATTTCGCGAGCGGTCGCAGACTTTTTGCCGGGTCTTATCTGGAAGGTCCGATTTGATAATATCGGAAGTTTTTTGAGAGAAGACTCGTATTTGGCTGTTCGTAATCGACTTTCAAATTATATTTTATTCTGGATATTTGTTGCGCCAATCATGACACTACCTAAGGCTTTCGCATGGCCTTTCTATTTCTTTGCAAGATTAGTTCGGAAAATTGAAGTCGCGCTGGCGCGTGTTGCCCGAATTTGACTTTCAGCCTTCACGCGTCATAGTTCACACGTTAAGCCGAGTATCCATATGCGCTTGTGCTTCAACGGAATGTAGGCTACGCGTCTAATATTCGATCGGAGGTGGTTGTCAATTGAGCCGACCCCGGTAGTGCAGAAGTGGCGGGAGAGGCGGCTGTGGATTTAGAGTATCTCGATCTTCGGATGACGTGCCAATATTTTCAACGTTTTCGATGAAAATTGAACTATCCCAAGAGTGAATTCTGTTCCGGTAGGTTAGTGTGTGTGCCCTAAGCAATCTCTTGGTTGCATACGAGCCGTACAATTCAAAAATTGTGATTCATATTTAGCTGTTCTCGATCTGGATTTTTGCATCTGTGATTCCCATTTCAAAAATATTGCGATTTATCGCTCTTTTTCGAGCCGTAAAAAATAGAGCATTTAATTTCGCTGCGACGATCCTTAGTGGTAGGCCCATAAGTGTCGACTGGGGCGATCTGAAAATAATTAACCCCAGCAAGATTCATATTGGACGTCATTTTTCAGCGGGTCGCGGTCTCTGGCTAGAATCCGTTGACTGCAAGGGCACTCTCATCATTGGCGACCGAGTCAATCTGTCCGACTATGTTCACGTCGGTTGCGTGAATGATATTCAGATTGGCAATGGCGTATTGATTGGGAGCAGAGTGCTGATCAGCGATCATTCGCACGGCTTGATTAACAGTTCTGGTCCCCATAGTCTTAATCTTCCGCCCAACGAGCGTCCCATCGTTAGCAAAGGCCCTGTAAAGATTAAAGACCATGTTTGGATCGGCGATGGAGTCGCGATCTTGGCTGGTGTGACCATTGAGTTCGGCGCCGTAATCGGCGCAAATGCAGTCGTCATAACAGATGTGCCTGCTGGGACGGTTTGGGCCGGTATCCCGGCTCGACAGATTTGGCCGAAAATTAGATAAATCGGCATTAGAGAAAGCGTCTTATGAATTCACGTTTCTGTATAGGTACTATAGTATCAGCGAACTACCTTGCCTACGCAAAAACACTGTCCGATTCAGTGGCAAAGCATGCGCCTGACGCGGACTTTCGTGTGCTCATCGTTGACCGGATGACTGAAGTTGTGAAAAGCGCCGTTGCCCGTTCTGGCCTAAAAGCAATCTTTGCTGAGCAACTTGGACTTGCTGACTTTGAGCATCTCGCGTTCAAGTATGAGATCGTCGAACTAAATACTGCTTTGAAGCCCACCTTCCTGAAGCGTCTATTTCTCGAAGGTTATGGGCGGGTGGCGTATTTTGACCCTGATATCCAGATTTTTTCGCCCTTAAACCCCGTACAGCAAGCGCTCGACACCGCCGACATAGTGCTTACTCCTCACGCAATCGCTCCCGTGATGGATGGATTCCGCCCGTCCGATATTGATTTCCTACGTAACGGCTCATTCAATCTCGGATTTATAGCGCTAGGAGGATCCCGGGAATCCTCGGCAATGCTAGATTGGTGGGAGGCTCGGTGTCTTGCCTTCGGTCACAATGATTTGATCTATGGCACATTTGTCGACCAGAAGTGGATTGATCTAGTGCCATCGTACTTCGAATCTGTCAAAGTACTCCGCCATCCAGGTTGCAACGTAGCCTATTGGAATTTGCACGAGCGAAGTTTGAGGCGTGACACCTCCGGTTATAGCGTTAATTCGGAGCCGCTCTGCTTTTTCCATTTTAGCGGAGTGAAGGCGCATTCCCCCGAGGTGCTTTCGCGGCATCAAACACGGCATCACATCACCCCCCACTCTGAGTTGGCTGACCTTGTATCAAATTACTGTAGTTCGCTGATAAGTAATGGGCATGACCAGTACGCGAAGATTGCCTATACGTTTGCGCGCTTTGATAATGGTGATCACATTTCGCCGATTGCGCGCCGGGCAGCAACATTTGCGGTTTCATTGGTAGAACAACCATTTTCCGCCAATTCGATTTTTCACAAACAGATTCGTAGTCAAAATTTGATAACTACGGAGAATTCATCCGTTGCCAGCATTAATACACTGAATTTCGATGCTGAATCCCGCGAAGTGCGCCTGGCCAATCGCCTGATCCGATGGGCGTGCAAGATTGTTGGAGTGGATAGGGTATATAAACTGCTCAAGTACTTCACGTTTCTGAATCGAGAGGCAAATTTCGCGCGAGTCTTGTTTGGTGAGCCGTTCGATCTAGTGCATAAGCCAAAGGGCACAAGACCTCGGTAAGCTCCTGTCTGCGCGGGGCAACTGACGGCGAATTTGTTTTGAAGCGGATTGTTGAATTGACTTGACTACCATGTTCAACAGATTAATGGATGGAGCGTGATCAGTGCGCTTCTGCGCCACAGGATTTAATTGTGGGTAACTGTGCGTGCAGCGAAATCGATCGTACTTTTATTCAAAGGCACTAGATTCCATAAATGACGCTTCGTAAGTAGGATAAAAGGATCTTCCTACTGGGTCGAGTATTGAGAGCATTAGAAGGTGATCTCATATGGCTATGATTTGTTCTGTGGTAAGATGCGTTGCTGTATAGTATGGTTTCGCACCGGGATCTCGGTATATCGACGCGAACAATGAGAATCAACATTGTCGGGTTGAACGGGCAAGTCTGCATCGTCTCGGGGGCCATTTCTACCGAAGGCGGCCATGATTGAAAAATCTCGCTCGGCGATCCACGTAGCGGGGTCGGAACCCGCATCTTCGGAGCTGACGACTGAACTCCATGGGGGCACGCGGTTTCCGACGGGACTCTTTCGACCGTCCCTCGGAGTGCTATTCCAGCTTGTCTTCATGATCAGCGTGGCCGACGTTACGTCTGTCGAATTTGCCGGCGGGAATGTGCGCCTGGCCTGGATCGCGTTGCCTTTGTTGATGTTGATGCTGCCAGCGGGAGGTGGTGAACGATTTTTCGCGTTGGCTACGTTCGCTCTCTTTCTAGTGCACATTATTTCAGCGTTAGCGTCGGGAGCGATTCTGAAGGGTTTGGTTTATTCAGGCTGGATTATCGTGAACTACATTTGCTTTTTCCGACCTGCAATAATTCTTACTAGAAGAATGGGATCAAGGGTTTGGGGGGCGATAATTTGGGGTGGGCGATTCCAATGTGCGATCGCGGTGCTATTGGTCTTTGCGGGATTGCATGAGCGTGCCCGCTTTATATACTTTGAGCCCTCCTATTTTGCCATTGGCTTGGTGCCTTATATATTCTCGGTTATTTTTATCGCCGAGAAGAAGGCTCTGGATTTAGCCTTGCTTGCGCTGACATTTTCATTTAGTTTGTCAGCCAATATGATGATTGCTCTTTCGATGGCCGCAGCGTGTTGGCTAATCTACGAGCGGCGATTTGTCAGTACGCTATTTTTGGTGGTTCTTGTTTGTGGGGCTATCTTTGCCGTTTATCGTCACGCATTAGTTAACGAGATGGATGCTAACCACAACTTGGCGGCGTGGATATCGGAAAATGGCTTTAGCGTTGAGTTTTTGGATACTTTATTCCGTAGAGCTGGGAACCGTTTGCCGAGAATAGAGGCTGCAATTGAGATTTCTCGGGAAAATTGGTGGTTTGGGGTTGGTCCTGGCAATTATGTTAGCGTGACGGCGCCGATGAATTTTGATCACATCACTGGCGGGATCGCACATCTTGACCCCGCAGGTTTACCGGCCATAAACATTATTCTGGAGGCTGTTGTCAACGCAGGACTTGGTTCCGCAATATTAATCGTCGTGGTTTTCATGACTGCGCTGATTCGTGCCTCGCATGTGCTGGACCATCGTGAAAGGTGGGCCATTATTGGTATGCTCGTCACGCTTGCGTTCATGCTTCAGTTCGAATCTGGCTATCTTCGCGCTTACCTTTGGTTCTTCTTCGGTATCTTCATCGCGAGGTCTGACGTTAAAACGGAGAGGCACCATTTTGCAGGCTCGTCTGGGAGTCGTCCTTGACTGTGATATTTGATACGCGATGGGATGGCGCTCACGGGATCGGTCGATTTTCGCGTGAGATTGCCGCTAGCCTTGAGCATCGGGAATTGGGATTGCGAGGTCGTCCTATGTCGGCGCTGGACCCATTCCGGCTAGCTCTCCGCCTAAGGTCGACTCCTGACGTTGGTGTCTTCTGCTCGCCTGGGTATAACGCCCCGCTCTTCGGTCCTGTTCCTTTCGTGTTTTCCGTACATGATCTGAATCATTTGGATCGCCCGGAGAATAGTAGTCTGATCAAAAGGGTCTACTACGCAACAGTACTCAAGTCAGCTTGCCGGCGGGCGGCTGCCATCCTGACGGTCTCAAACTTCTCGCACCAGCGCATCGTGGATTGGTCTGGCGTGGATGGTCACAAGGTCTTCAATGTCGGCAATGGTGTCGATCAAGCCTACATGCCCGAAGGCCCGGCGCACAGCCCCGGCTACGACTATCTGCTGATGGTGGGCAACCGCAAACTGCACAAGAACGAACTGCGCGTGGTGGCGGCATTCGCGAAGGCTACGCTCAATCCGTCATTGCAGCTGTTGTTCACCGGGCGCAGCAGCCCGCAACTCCAGCTTGTTATCGACCAGCACCGGTTGAGTGACCGGGTTCACTTCACGGGCTTCGTGCAAGAAGCCGACTTGCCAAGCTTGTATCGGGGTGCTGTGGCCTTGATTTTCCCGTCGCTGTATGAGGGCTTCGGTTTGCCCGTGGTCGAGGCCTTCGCCTGTGGCACGCCGGTGGTCACGTCCAGCACCACCTCGCTGCCCGAGGTAGCCGGCGGGGCCGCCTTGCTGGTGGACCCCTTGTCCGTGGATGACCTAGCGCATGCCATGAGCCGGGTCGTAACAGACCTGGCACTGCGCGGCCGGCTGCGGGCCCACGGGCTGCAGCGGGCACAGGCATTCCGTTGGCCCGATGTCGTTGCACGTGTGCGCCGCGTCTTGAGTGCCGTCGAACAAGGTTGCAGGACCGGCCAGCCGGGCTGGCCGGGCGACGATGCACGACGGGTGCCGCTGTCCTCGCATCCCGGGCGAGCCCACTGATGGATCGCATCGCACTCATCCACGAGTGGTTTACCGCTATCGCCGGCTCCGAGCGGGTGGTTGAGCAGGTGTGCGGGCTCTACGCCAGCGCCGAGATCTACACCGTGTTCGCCGATCCTGCGTCCGTGGCGCAGACCGATTGGCTGCGGGGTCGGCAGATCCATACGTCCTTCATCCAGGGCTTGCCCAGGGCTGCCAAGTCCTACCGCAGCTACCTGCCGCTGATGCCTCTGGCGGTGGAGCAGTTCGACCTTTCCGCATATGACCTCGTTATTTCCAGCAATCATGCCGTGGCGAAGGGGGTGCTGACCGGACCGGATCAATTGCACATCAGCTATGTTCATTCGCCCATCCGGTATGCCTGGGACCTTCAACACCAGTACCTCAGGGAATCCGGTCTGGACCAGGGTGCCAAGGGCTGGATCGCGAAGTGGCTCTTGCACAAGATGCGCATCTGGGACTACCGCACGGCAGCCGGGGTGGATCACTTCGTGGCCAACTCAGCCTTCATCGCGCGGCGCATTCGCAAGGTCTATGGGCGCAATGCCGACGTGATCTATCCGCCGGTCGACGTGGCCGCCTTCACGAAGCATGAGCAGAAAGACACCTATTACCTGGCTGCTTCGCGATTGGTGCCCTACAAGAAGATGGACCTGATCGTGGAAACTTTTTCAGCGATGCCCGAGCAGCGCCTCCTGGTGGTGGGTGACGGGCCCGACATGGCCAAGATCCGGGCTAAGGCCGGCCCGAATATCGAACTCCTCGGGTTCCAACCCAAGGCTGCACTGTGCGATTTGATGCAGCGGGCCCGCGCATTCGTTTTTGCCGCCGAAGAAGACTTCGGCATCACCCCGGTGGAAGCGCAGGCCTGTGGGACGCCGGTGATCGCCTTCGGCAAGGGCGGCGCGCTCGAGACGGTAGTCCCTCCCGGTCGTGCCGACACACCTGCCACCGGGTTGTTCTTCGACGTGCAGACGCCTGAGTCGCTGTCTGAAGCGGTCCGGCAGTTTGCCGCTGCGCGCGATCGCTTCGAGCCGCAAGCTTGTCGGATGAATGCCGAACGGTTCTCCAACGAACGCTTTCGCTCGGAGTTTTCGGCCTACGTCGCAGAGCGAATGGCTCGGCACCGCGCGGGTGAACGAGAATCTCACACCGCTGCCTCAGGGGCCATAGCAGCAAGATGACACGCGCTGCGTCGACACTGCCCCGTGCAGATGGTGTTTTTCGCCGCCGATTGGGAAGTCGGTGGGCGTGGTTGGTTGCTGGCCTCTTCGTGTTCGCACTGGCCGGACTCCTCCCTGGGGCCCTCAAGGCACTGGACAGGCACCTCGCTGGCGAGCCGATCAGGAATTTCTGGGGGCTTGTGAGGTGGCAGGAAGATTGGTCCAGCGCCCGGCACTTGCCAGCGGGCCTTGATTCGCAATGGCTGGAACGCCGCCCCGCAGGCGGCCTGTTGAGAATTGCCCACGCCCTGGGCGCTTCGGGTTCACCGGAGGCCGACACGCTCAGCGCATTCGCCCAGTCGCGGGCCGAAGGCTTCTTGCTCTTCGAGGTCGACGTTTGGCTGGACTCAGCCGGTCGGCTACGCTGCTTTCACGGGCCCGACGACGGCGCCGAGTCAACTTTCAACCCTCCACCCCTACAGGCAAGTGATTGCACGCTGGATTCACTGCTCAAGTCGCTGGCAGAAGGTCCCGGGTGGTTGGTGCTGGACATCAAGACCGACTTCGAACGCACGGGGGCGCGCATCGTCGAGCGATTACGTGGTGACGATCTGGCGCGGCGCGTGGTGTTCCAGTTGTATCGACCGGCGCACCTGGCTCTGTTTGCAGCCTGGGCCACGGCGGTGCCGCTTCCGGCGCCGATCGTCACCGTCTACGCTGCACACCGGGGCGTGCAACACATTGCCGATCAACTGCCTATGCTGGGCGTGCGCGCCTTGACCTTGCCACTGCCGCGAGCGGCCGCGCTGCAGCACCGACCCACGGGTGTGGTCGTGTTGATGCACCCGGTGCACGACTGCGCCGCACAGCTTGAGGCGCGTTTGGCCGGGGCCGATGGGATCTACACGCTCAGCGGGATGCGTTGCCCGTGATGGCGGCTGTACAAGGGCATGAATTCAAAGCCAAGTTGTACCGGCTGGGCGGGCTGACCGCGGCTTTCCTGGCCCTGAATGCGCCGTTCTGGTGGCTGCAGAGTGAGTTCTTCCTGAGCCGACCCTGGATGAATATCGAGCTAATGCTTCCACTCGTCGTGGCTGCTCGGTCGTTGCCCGCAGGTGTCAGTTTGTTGCTTGTTTTGTGGGGGCTCGATCTGGCCTCCAGCAGCGCTGTCACATTTTATTTCACATCTCCCCTGGAATTCCTTAGGTCGGCGCAGTTCCTCAGCAAGACCCACTGGTGGTCCTTCGCCACGCGCGAGCGACTGTTGCAAGCGATGCCGTTTGTGCTTTGTGCCGCCTGGGCCTTCACCGTAATGCGGCATACGATCGGCCGCTTGCCGCCCTGGCGTACCGCGTTTGCCTTGGCCGTGTTGGTGGTCATCGTGGACGTAGCGAACGGATCGTCGATGTTCTCGAACCGGGCCGTCCGGTTGTTCAACGGCAACCCTGCGGGCAGTCCGACGCTAAGCCTTCTGGTTCGGGCATTCCAAGAGCGGGCAGGGCGCTCGAACTTGGTGAGCCTGCCGGCGGCAAGTTCCGGGCGCGAGGCAGCAGCCATCGAATCCTGGGTCCGTAGCCACCAAAATGGCAGCGTCTTGTTCGTACTCGTCGAGTCGCTGGGGTGGCACAGGGACCCTGCGATGCGCCAGTGGCTCCAGGACCGGCTAACCCCACCCGATGTGCGTGCTCGGTATACACTGCGGCAGGCCCAGGTGCCTTTCGCGGGCGCTACCACCGCGGGCGAGCTTAGAGAGCTTTGTGGTTTGGCCGGCAACTATCGCGGCTTATCGACCGCGAGTGCCGCAGGTTGCCTGCCACGCAAGTTGCTGGACCAGGGTTGGACCGTGGTCGGCTTTCACGGCTTCTCCCGGCACATGTTCGATCGCGGCGACTGGTGGCCGCTGGTCGGCCTTCGGGAGAACCACTTCGCCGAAGATCTGGTGGACAAAGACCATCCGTTGTGTGGGGCGGCCTTTGCCGGAGCTTGTGACGCAGCTGTTCTCGCACAGGCGGCGCAGCGTGCGAGGGTGCCTCGAACGATGGCGTACGTGCTCACGCTGAACAGCCACCTGCCGCTGAAGCCCATCGACGTGCCGCCTGATCTGGCCGCCGTGTGCCAAGCGGCTGGGGCGGGTGACGACATTTGCTGGCTCACCGCCACGCTGGGTTCAGCGCTCTCTGCACTGGCCCTGCAACTGTCCCGGCCAGGCGAAAATCTTCCGTTGGTGGTGGTCGTTGGCGATCACGCACCGCCCTTCAGCGCGCTGGCCGAACGCAACCAGTACAACCAGAAAAATGTTCCGGCGTTCGTACTGGTTCCGGCTCAACCAGGGCCGGCAGACCCGCTTCAGTAGGCGCCTGTCTTCCCAAACATGACGCCGACCGTGCGCATGACGATCATGAAGTCCCGGAACACGTTCCAGGTCTGAACGTACTGCTTGTCCAACTCGACTCTCTCTTCGTAATCCATGTTGTTTCGGCCGCTCACCTGCCACAGGCCGGTCAGGCCAGGCCGCATGCTGAGGTAATGCCTGCGGCCGTTGGCGTAGTAGAGAGCCAGTTCCTTGCGCACCACCGGCCGCGGGCCGACGATGCTCATGTCACCCTTCAGCACATTCCACAGTTGCGGCAGTTCATCCAGGCTCGTCTTGCGGATGAAAGCACCGATGCGCGTGATGCGAGGGTCGTTCTTGAGCTTGAAATCGCGATCCCACTCGGCACGGGCTTCAGGGTCACGGTCCAGCAGTTCGTTGAGCACCTCTTCCGCGTTGGGCACCATCGAGCGGAACTTGTAGCAGCGGAAGCTCTTGCCCAGGCGTCCGACCCGCAGGTGACCGAACACCACGGGGCCAGGGCTGGACAGCTTCACCGCGATCACGATCAGTAGCATGGCCCACCAGAAGAGGGCAAAGATGACACCCACGCTGATCAGGTCGAAGGCCCGCTTGAGCACCATCTCGTACGTCGACACGCGCCGGATCTTGCCCTCGACCGGGAAATCGGACAAGGCGGCCCCGTCGTCGCTTGCACCTTGCGACAGGCTAAGCGCGGAAGCCGATTCAAGCTGACTCAATGCAAGCTCCAGTTTTTGCAGGCCATGGAAGGGGGCAAACGTCGCGTCACGGAGGGTGCCAGGGACCAACCACCTTCAGATGTTGCACTGCAACGTTACCAGAAACAGGGTCTCGCCGCGACGCCCAGGTAACCAGATGAATCGGTGAAAAATGGCACTAATCGCGAAACTAGACCCCCTGGATGAAGGGGGTACTTCCGGCTCAGGGGCGGGCTGCAGATGGCTTTTCGCGACGCAGGCGCCACGCTGCCTTCATGGTGCGCCACGCCTGCACATTGTCCGGTTGGCCTAGCAGCACCAGCGAGACATATCGCCGTGCGATCACCCAACTGCTGGTCAGCAACAGCACAGCCAAGCCGACGGCCGCTACGATAAGGGCGCGTGCCGGCTTGGACTTGTGATCCGGGGGCAGCGCCGGGTCGACCTGCTGGAGCAGAGGCCCCTCCTTGGCTTCGTCGAGCTTGGCCGATTCAAACTGCCGAACCATGGCCTCCATCAACACTTCCTGCAGCTTCAGTTCCCGGCGTGCGCGCACGTAGGACACTGCTGCTTCGGGCAATTTGCCCACGGGAAGATCCGTTGTGCTGGCAGAGTCCGGTCCCTTGCGAGATTCCATTCTTGCAAGTTCTGCGCGCAAACCCTGCAGTTCCGACGTCAAACGCATCACATCGGGGTTCTGCTCCGTCGAGCTCATCCGCAGGACGCGCAGGCGCACTTCGCGCTCGGCGATGGCGGCCCGGACCTGGGCTGCGCTGGAGATCACCGCCTCGGATTGCTTGTCCAGCACGATCACACCCGAGCGCTCCTGCACCTCCCGTAGATCAGACTCGGCTTTCACCAGTTTCTCTTTGGTTTCGCTGAGCTGTCGCTCGAAGAAGAGCCTTCGCTGTTGGGCTTCGCTCACGGCCAGCCGCGACAACACTTTTGTAGTTTCCGCCACGAGCGCGTTCGCGAGCTTGGCTCCGAATTGGGTATCTGGTGATCAATGTTTCCTGGTTAGTTTCCGCTATCCGGTAAAGGTTGATGCGGATGGAGTGCCGATCTTTAGAAACGACGATACCTTTCAAGCGCTTTATCGTGCAACTGAGGTAATTTCAACATTCTCTGACGGCGCATTCAGACAAAAAATTAAGGGTGTTATTGTTCCGTTGATCAATCCAGAAATAGCACTTCAAAATGTTGGAAACGCCAAATCACCATCTACCGCTTCACCATCAGGCGGGTTGTCCGGCGCAAACAGAACTTCTGTTAGTGGTCCGGTATCGCCCGCATTGACTACGGCACAGCAACAACAGAATGCAGCCGATTTCAAAACATCTCTATTGAAATATGGCGCGACACTCAATCCACCAATGACCGACGCACAAGCCGATGGTATTGTAGCGAACGCTTATCGTGAAAGCGGAATGCGCCCGAATGTCATTCAACAAGGTGGTTCCGGTTCCGGATTGTTGCAATGGACTGGGGGCAATAGGGACGCCTTTACCCAAGCGACTGGCGTAGAC